>WLLZ01000001.1 GCA_009700485.1 Actinomycetota bacterium
GTCCAAATAATTGACGTCGAGCACATCACTGAGCATCTCTACACAAAAGGTCAGCCAGATCCCGATCTTGTCATCCGAACATCAGGTGAACAAAGGCTTTCTGGATTTCTCCTCTGGCAAAGTGCGCACTCGGAGTTTTACTTCTGCGAGGCCTATTGGCCTGATTTTCGGCACGTTGACTTCCTGCGCGCCCTGCGCGCCTATGCCGATCGGCAGCGCCGGTTCGGCGTTTAGTTACCGGCGTGTCACCGCGCTGTGTCGCCTTTGTCCCTTTAGCGTCAGACTCGCGGGTTCGCAAGCCGCGGACCCGTTTCCGCGCCAGGCCGCTTGCGGCCGCACAGGAGGCTTCGTGACCTCACCAAAGTCCAGCCCCGCTCGCCGCACTTATGTCCTTGATACTTCAGTTTTATTGTCTGACCCCCGAGCGATGTTGCGTTTTGATGAGCATGACGTTGTCATACCGGTGGTGGTGATCATCGAGCTTGAGGCAAAACGCAGCCACCCAGAACTTGGTTACTTCGCGCGTAACGCACTTCGGCTACTCGATGACCTTCGCATTTCACATGGTCGACTCGATGCCCCGATGTCGGTTGGTGATTTGGGCGGCACCTTGCGGGTCGAGCTCAACCACATTGATACTTCGGTACTGCCGACCGGTTTCCAACTAGGTGATAACGACACTCGCATTTTGGCAGTGGCGCGTAGTTTGTCCAATGAAGGTAATGATGTTGTCCTTGTCAGCAAGGACCTTCCAATGCGGGTAAAGGCCTCAGCTGTTGGTCTGATGGCCGAGGAGTATCGCGCGGAGTTGGTTGTTGAGACCGGCTTCACCGGAATGGCCGAGATTGACGTGGCAGCCACAGACATCGATCAACTTTATGAAGATTCAGTTATTGATCTTGATGTAGCGCGCGACTTGGCTTGCCATACGGGTTTGGTGTTGATCTCTGACCGTGGTAGTGCACTTGGCCGCGTTACCGCAGATAAGCGCGTTCGCCTCGTTCGTGGTGATCGCGAAGCTTTCGGCTTACATGGGCGTAGCGCTGAGCAGCGCATAGCCTTGGATCTATTGCTTGATCCAGACATTGGGATCATCTCCTTGGGCGGGCGAGCCGGCACCGGTAAGAGTGCTTTGGCACTATGTGCCGGGCTCGAGGCGGTACTTGAGCGCCGTCAGCATCGAAAAGTCATCGTGTTCCGGCCGCTATTTGCAGTGGGCGGCCAAGAGCTTGGCTACCTACCGGGTAATGAGCAGGAGAAAATGTCACCTTGGGGGCAAGCGGTCTTTGACACCTTGGGCGCTGTGACCACCCAGGAAGTCGTGGAAGAGATTGTCGATCGAGGCATGCTTGAAGTCTTACCGCTAACCCATATCCGTGGTCGGTCGCTTCATGATGCTTTCGTGATTGTTGACGAAGCCCAATCCCTTGAGCGAAATGTGCTGTTGACCGTGCTTTCTCGGATAGGGCGTGATAGTCGGGTCATTCTCACTCACGATGTTGCGCAGCGCGACAACTTGCGGGTAGGTCGCCACGATGGGGTGGTTGCGGTTGTCGAGAAACTTAAGGGGCATCCACTATTTGCGCATGTGACTTTGACGAGGTCCGAGCGTTCACCAATAGCGGCTCTGGTTACCGAAATGCTCGAGAGTATTGACCTTTAAATTGCTGTGAGCTCTGGTGCCCGGCTCAAGTACGCGGATGCGGGCGGGGTGCCCAGTTGTGAGACCGCTCCGCCAGGGGGCGGTCACGGGGATAATCCGGTAGCTGGGTTGTGGTTATCAGTGTGATCCCCGTCACTCGCCTCACTGGCTGCACACCGGAAGCACGTGGAAGATTCACACCTATGACCGTTTTGCCCCTATTTAGGGGTGAGATCTACCACCTCGGGTGAACGTGACAGTTTGGCGATCACAGGGCACGGTAGAGCCTAGACATTGGTTATCGAACTGATCGGCGGGTGAATATGCGAGGGAACAGGATCGGTGTGCTGGGAGTTGCAGTGGCGATGACGCTCGCACTCTTGGTTTCCGGGCCCGTAGCAATGGCCGCAGATGCGCCAACAGGTGACGGCCAGGATCAACCAGCATCTTCAGACCGCGAGCGGATCGAGTTGGCTTTAGCGCGAGGCGATTTCAAGGCCGCAGATCGTCACGGCTTAATCGTCAGTCTGTATCAGGGCAAATGGTTCATGCCCAAACGCGAGAAGGTGCGTCGATGCATCGTAAAACGTGAGAGTGGCGCTAACTACCGGGCCGTCAGCGCCGGCGGCCGCTACCGCGGCGCGTACCAGATGAGTAGGCGTCTAGCTGTTGGCGCGTCGTGGATGATGCAGCGCGAAGTCCGCAAAGGACTTGGTGCCGAGGCCGAGAAAATTGTTATCGCCTTACGAAAGAAGCCCACCCAGCAGTGGAACCGTTACTGGCAAGATCGAGCTTTTTGGACCATCTGGCGCCACGGTAAGGGCAAGAGCCACTGGCGCGGAGGCGCCCATGGTTGCATGAATCGCCGGTAATTACTTCGGGGGCCCGACCGGGATACGCGCCGAAATGGGCCGCATGGTCTCGGCGAAGAAGTCATTACCTTTATCGTCGACAACAACAAAGGCGGGGAAGTCAACAACCTCGATCCGCCAAACGGCTTCCATGCCGAGCTCAGGGAAGTCGAGTACTTCAACTTTGGTGATGTTGTCCTGTGCTAGGCGCGCGGCCGGCCCACCAATTGACCCGAGATAAAACCCTCCGTTGGCCTTGCAGGCTTCGGTAACGGCTTTACTTCTATTGCCCTTCGCAAGCATGACGAATGAGCCACCGGCTTTCTGGAAAAGGTCGACATACCCATCCATGCGGCCGGCAGTTGTTGGCCCGAATGAACCCGACGCGTAGCCTTCGGGAGTCTTTGCTGGACCCGCGTAGTAGACCGCGTGATTCCTGAAATAGTCAGGCAGTGGTTCGCCGCGATCAAGCATTGATTTAATTCGTGCGTGTGCTAAATCGCGCGCCACAATCAAGGAGCCGGTGAGCGATACCCGAGTTTTGACCGGGAGTGCATGTAGTTGCGCCCGTAACTCATCCATTGGCACATCAAGATTAATTCGCACGACTTCGTTGTCGAGCGCCTTCTCCTCGATTTCTGGTAGGTAATGCGCTGGCTCACGTTCAAGTTCCTCAAGGAACACCCCTTCGGGGGTAATCTTTGCCAATGCTTGGCGATCAGCTGAACAGGAAACAGCAATTGCGACCGGGCACGAAGCTCCATGTCGGGGCAGACGAATAACTCTGACGTCGTGACAGAAATACTTACCGCCGAATTGCGCCCCGATCCCGAACTCCTGGGTCATCTTCCAGATCTCCTGCTCCATCGCAAGATCACGGAAACCATGGCCGGTAGGTGAACCGTGGACGGGCAGGGAGTCGTAGTAGCGGGCGCTCGCATACTTCGCGGTCTTGACCGCAAACTCTGCGCTAGTGCCACCGACAACAACCGCCAGGTGATACGGCGGGCAGGCGGCGGTGCCGATACTGCGGAGTTTCTCATCGAGGAAAGTTGCAAAGGACTCTGGATTTAATAAGGCGGCCGTTTCTTGATACAGAAAACTCTTATTCGCGCTACCGCCACCTTTGGCCATGAAAAGAAACTCGTAGGAGGTTTCGTGGCCGGCATGATCATTTGCATAAATCTCGATTTGGGCGGGGAGATTGTTTCCCGTATTGCGTTCCTCCCACATGGTTATTGGCGCCAGTTGGGAGTAACGCAAGTTCAGTTTTTGGAAAGCGTCGAAGATGCCAGCCGAGATGTTCTCGGCATCCTCCCCGGTGGTCCACACGTTTTTACCGCGCTTACCCATGACAATCGCGGTGCCGGTGTCCTGGCACATTGGTAGTACTCCGCCGGCTGCAATATTTGCATTTTTGAGGAGATCCAAGGCGACGAAACGGTCATTGGGACTGGCTTCCGGGTCCTTCAAAATCGACGCAAGTTGCTCGAGGTGCCCGGGGCGGAGCAGGTGCGAAATATCCTTTATGGCTTCAAACGCCAGGAGTCGAAGGGCCCCAGGCTCAACTTGCAAGAAGGTACGACCGTCGGCCGACACCGTAGAAACACCCTCAGGCGTAATGAGCCGGTATTTGGTGGTGTCCTCGCCGATGGGCAAGAGGTCTTGGTACTGAAAGTCCATGCCCTCAGCGTAGACCTGCGCTCCTTGGAGGTTTGGGGTGCTCACACTGTAATTCGCGGATGGTGCCGCTCTTGCTGCGCATGACGATCGAGTGGGTGGTCGGGCCGTCTGGGCCGAAGTGGACGCCGCGGAGTAGATCCCCATCAGTGATGCCCGTTGCGCAGAAGAAGATGTTGTCTCCGGTGACCAGATCATCGGTTGTAAGTACCCGGTCAAGATCGTGGCCGGCATCAAGGGCATTGCGGCGCTCAGCGTCATCGCGCGGCCAAAGGCGAGCCTGAATTGTGCCGCCGAGGCAAGCCATTGCGCAGGCCGCGATGATTCCTTCGGGAGTGCCACCTATCCCGGCGAGCAGATCAACACCGGTACCTGGTCGCGCGGCCATAATGGCGCCGGCTACGTCGCCGTCGGTAATGAATTTGATTCGGGCACCCGCCTTGCGGACATCGTCCACCAGTTTATCGTGCCTCGGGCGATCAAGTATGCAAACGGTCAAGTCTGCGACGCTCTCACCTTTGCGCTTTGCTAACTGTTCTAGGTTCCAGGCGATGGGAGCGGTGATGTCGATTACATCGCCGCATTGGGGGCCGACCACGAGCTTGTCCATATAGAAGACTGCACTTGGGTCAAACATGGCCCCGCGCTCTGCCACGGCGATAACCGCGATGGCATTGGGCATCCCTTTAGCCGCCAAAGTGGTGCCATCGATTGGGTCAACCGCAACATCGGCTTCAGGGCCGGTGCCATCGCCCACGCGCTCACCGTTGAAAAGCATCGGGGCATCATCTTTTTCACCTTCTCCGATGACGACGACGCCGTTCATCGACACACTTCCGATCAAGGAGCGCATAGCGTTCACGGCTGCGGCGTCGGCGCCATTTTTATCTCCTCGACCGACCCACCTGGCGGCGGCTATAGCCGCCGTCTCGGTAACGCGCACCAATTCCAATGCAAGGTTGCGGTCAGGTACTTCGCCGCCAGTTACCAAGGGGCTCGGACCTCTCATTTTGGGCTCCACGCGGTGAGCCTAGCGGTTTGGCACGGTGCGTTCGCGCCTTAAGTGTGAATGCAGCATCATTAAGTGGTGACCACCCCTAAGCCAACCGGACGACCCACTGCACGGATGCGCCAAACCGTGGGAGACATGGTTCGGTCGATGGGTTTGGTGCTGGCCCTGATCGCGGTAATTTTGCTGGTAACCCTCCGGCCGCAACCGGATGCGGTCAAATTGGTGGACCCGACCCAGGTGCTAATCGCCGCCAGGGCACTGGCGCCCTTTACGGTCGAGATTCCCGAGGGCCTAGCGGGTTATCAGGTGACCAGTGCGAGGTGGCAGGAGACTTCGGCGTCGGATGGTGATCTAGTACTGCACCTCGGTTACGTGACCCCGGGTACTGAGTATGTGCAGTTTAGCCAATCTGCAGCTGACAACCTGAAATTCATTGATGAGCAAACATCCGGTGGAATTGCGACTGATCAACTCACGCTGGCCGGCCAGACCTGGCAGCATTACGAATCCCCTGAACGTCGGTCATTGGTTCGCACGGTAAACGGGGTAACCACGGTAATCAGTGGCACCGCCACCCAAGGCGAACTTGAGCGAGTTGCGAGCTCGTTGACCGCTGGCTAGTCGGGAGCCTTCGCTTGTTCGAGTCGGGCGCGAGTGGTGTCGAGCCAGCCTTGACACACAGCTGCCAGCGCTTCGCCGCGTTCCCAGAGTGCTAATGACTCTTCCAGGGTGAGCCCCCCGGCCTCGAGTTGCTGCACGATCTTCGCGAGTTCATCACGTGAGGCTTCAAAACTTGGGATTTGGCCTTCACCTTGTTTTTTTGCGGTCATCGGGTCTCCTTAATTCGGGTCGCGGCGAAGCGCCCCTTGGCTAAGCGGATGTCGACGATTTGCTCGTCCTTTACTTGCGATTCATCACGAACAATCGAACCGTCACCGGCAAGGACGATTGCGTACCCACGATCAAGGGTTGCCGCTGGGGATAGTGAACGAACCTGTGCGGCGAGGTGCGCTACCTGAGCTGCCGATCGTTCAACGATATGGCTAATCACCGTGGTCATCCGGCGGCGGTGGTCGCGAATTTGCGTCGCTTCGCGTTCGAAATGATTTGCCACCGACACTCTTGCGCGATTGCGCAGCCCATTAACTATCGACTCCTGCTCAACGAGTGAGGGCACTACCCGTTTGGCGGCATCGGTTGGGGTTGATGCGCGGAGGTCTGAGACGAAATCCAAGAGTGGAGCGTCTTGCTCGTGGCCGATGGCACTGACAATTGGGGTGCGGCAATCGCTGACCGCTCGAACCAAGCTCTCATTGCTAAATGGGAGTAGGTCTTCGACGCTGCCGCCGCCGCGAGTGATGATGATTACGTCAACCTCTGCAACTGCCTCAAGTTCTTGTAGAGCGCCGATCACCTCGGGTACGCATTGCATACCTTGCACCGCGACTTCGCGAATCTCGAATTCGATACCGGGCCAACGTTCTGAGGCGTTAACCGTGACATCGTGCATCGCGGCGCTTCCGCGTCCGCAAATTAGTCCAATTTTACGGGGCAGGAACGGCAGCGGTTGCTTCCGCTCCGCTGCGAACAGCCCCTCGGCGGCGAGCATGGCGCGCAGGCGCTCGAGTTGGGCGAGGAGGTCTCCGATCCCGACGGCGCGAATTTGTTTGGCGCGAAACTGCAAGCTGCCCTTGCCGGTGTAGTACTCCGGCTGCGCGAACACGATTATCCGTTGCCCGGCTGCTACCGGTGGCTCCACCGCCCCGAGTACTTTCGCGTCGGCCACGATGGTGATCGACATCTCGACGTCGGGGTCGCGCAATGTCAAATAGAACTGCCGGGCGCCAGGGCGCGGGCGGTACTCGGCGACCTGGCCATCGATCCAGATCGCGCCTAGGCGCCCAACCCACTCAGCAACCGCCCGCGAGACAGTGCGGACCGCCGCCGGTTCCTCCGGGGTGGTCTGAAGTGCCATTTGGCCTCCTTTGCCAGCAGCAGCCTAAGCAGGGTTAGCCGCGGCCTCGTACGATGGAGGGGTGGATAACCCGACGAAGAAGATTCTGCTGGCGTCCCCACGCGGCTATTGCGCCGGTGTCGACCGCGCGGTGGTGACCGTCGAAAAGGCGCTTGAACTCTACGGACCCCCGGTTTATGTGCGTAAGGAGATCGTTCACAACAAGCATGTTGTCCAAGATCTTCAAGGGCGCGGTGCCATCTTCGTTGATGAGTTGGATGAAGTGCCCGAGGGCTCGACCGTGGTTTTCTCGGCGCACGGGGTAGCACCGAGTGTGCATGTAGAAGCCGCTGAGCGGGATTTGAAAGCCATTGATGCCACCTGCCCACTAGTTACAAAGGTGCATGCCGAAGTCAAGCGGTTCGCCAACGAAGGTTTTCAAATCCTGTTAGTCGGACACAATGATCACGAGGAGGTCGTAGGTACGGCCGGTGAAGCCCCTGACGTCATCACGGTGGTGCAAGACGCGAACGAGGCAGCCACTGTCGAGGTGGCCGATTCATCCAAGTTGATCTGGCTTTCGCAAACAACATTATCCGTTGACGAAGCCATGGCGACCGTCGACGTTTTGAAGTCAAGGTTTCCGAATTTACTTAGCCCACCGAGTGACGATATTTGCTACGCCACTCAAAATCGCCAGCTAGCCGTAAAAGCTATGGCTGAACAATGTGATGTTGTCATTGTTGTTGGATCTGTGAACTCTTCGAATTCAGTGCGCCTCGTCGAGGTCGCCTTGGATGCAGGTGCCAAGAATTCGTATCGGGTTGATGATGCGTCTGAGTTGCAGGAGGAGTGGTTCACCGCAACAAGTACCGTCGGAGTTACCAGCGGTGCTTCGGTACCTGAGCAACTGGTGGAAGAAGTGCTGGCCTGGCTGGCCGAACGCGGGTATGGGTCGGTTGAAGTAGTGAAAACCGCCGAAGAGACTTTGATCTTCTCGTTGCCGCCGGAGTTGCGTCGCGATATTAAAGCGGCTCAGCAAGCAAAAGCCTGATAGATAAATCAGCGGCGCTGTGCGCGCACGATCACTATGGCCAGGGCTAGCAGGGTCGAGACAATAACCCAGAGCCAGTTATCAGCCAGGGTGAAGAACACCGTTACGCCGCGGCCGATGAGCGCGCCTCCGGTGATGGTGACACCGATTTGGCCAATGGTGATTGCAGCGATGAAGAATGCAATCGGCGGTGCGATCACGGCGACGGCTAGATCACCGGTGCGGACGGTCAATGCTGCAAATGCACTTGAGATCAGCAGACCCAGCCCGGTAACCAAACCAAGGCCGGCGCCACCGACGAATATATCGATGACGCTGAATAGCAAGGTCGCCCCGATGACCACCGCGTAAACACCGACCGGCCGAAGCCCGCGAGCACGTGGTGCGGAATCTGAATTGCGGAAACTGCGGCGGGCTTTACTCCCGTTCGGTTCATCGAGCACTTTGACGGCAGGTGATTGCGCGTCGGGAGTTATCGCAATGACAACTGGTGCCACGCGGCTGGAGGTGGGTGGTAGCAGCCCGGCAAGGGGTGCGGGTGCATTCGAAATCTGCGGTACCTCACTGCTGCTGACCTGCAGGGTGCGCAACTTGGACACTTGATCTGTACCAAGTGCCACAATCGCCACCGCCGAACTCTCGGACCGGTTGGTGCGAAACAGTCGGCCGGTGTCAACGGGCTCACGGCTTTGGGCCGGTGGGGTAACCGGTGCCGACGGCACGCTTTCAACCGGTCGGAACAAGGCGCGGTAAGCCTCGTCCTCGGCTGGGTTCATGTCGTCGCTCACGGATGTACGGTACTCAACTAGCCAGGTGATTTGCGGTTACCGGGTCGCCGATGAACTCGCGCGCCGTTAACGCGCGTGCTTGCTGGGTGATGGTGGCGACTTCAGGGAGGTCGTCATCGCTTACCCCATACTCATTAAAGGCTCTGGCGGTGACCAGTACGCGGGTTTCGAGTGAAGCCACGGCCTTGTTGTAGTGCCCGACCGCGGAGTCAAGGGCGTTGCCAACTTTGGCGAAATGCTGGGCCAAAGTGCTGATGCGCGAATGGAGGTCGCGGCCGAGCCGGGAGATTTCCTCGGCATTTTTGGCCAGCCGCTCTTGGCGCCAGGTCAGTGCAACGGTGCGCATGAGCGCGAACATCGTGGTTGGTGTGGCCGGCACGATATCGCGACTGAAGGCATAATCCAGGAGATCGGGGCGCATCTGTAAAGCTATTTCAAAGAGTGACTCCGATGGGAGAAACAGGACCACGAACTCCACGTTCTGTGGCACGTGCCGGCGGTAATCCTTGCCATGGAGTGAGTCGATGTGGCGGATTACGTCAGCGGCATGCTGGCGCAGGTGCTGTTCAACAGCGGCCTCATCGGTTGCCTGTTCCGCTTCGAGGAATGCGGCAAGGGGCACTTTGGCGTCGACGACGATAGTGCGATCACCAGCAAGCCGAATTACCATGTCGGGGCGTAGCGCTCCTTCGTCTCCTTGGTGGGTTGACTGCTCATCGAAGTCAACTCTTTCGAGCATCCCCGCGGCTTCGACAAGGCGCCGCAACTGCATTTCACCCCAGCGCCCACGCGCGCCGGTGCGGCCTAGTACGGAAGCGAGCCGCGAGGCTTCGCGCCGCACCTCCTCGGTTGAGCGTTGCAGCGTCAGCACGTGCTGGCTTAGTTGTGTAGTGAGTTCAGTGCGCAGGGCGACTTGGCCGGTAGTGGCTTGTAGTTCTTGCCGTGCGACCTGTTCGGCGAGGGCCCCTAACGAGGCGGTGACCGGGGCCAGAGCCGACTGCCATTCGGCGGGGGCTGGGCCCGAGCGCCGAGCCATGCGGCCAGCTGCTGCGGCACCAACGGCAATGCCAAGGGCGAGGATGAGCCCGATGGTGATGATGACTGCTGCGAGTGCGGGAAGTGAGTTAGTCATAAATTAAGGGTCCCAGCAGGGTCTGACATTCCATGGTTTCGACACCGTGCCACGCGCTTTTTAGCCGATTTTCTGGGGCCATGGGCCATGGCCCCGGTGCCCGGCGCATAGGGTGACCGACTGTGGCTTTAACTATTGGCATCGTCGGACTCCCAAATGTTGGCAAATCGACGCTCTTCAACGCGCTGACCAAAAACGACGTGCTGGCCGCCAACTACCCGTTCGCGACCATTGAGCCGAACACGGGTGTCGTGGGTGTACCCGATCCGCGCCTTGGCGTCCTCGCCAAGATCTTCGGCTCTGAACGCGAGTTGCCAGCAGCCGTGACTTTCGTCGACATCGCCGGCATCGTCAAAGGAGCGAGTGAAGGCGCTGGCCTCGGCAACAAGTTCCTGGCCAATATCCGCGAGTCAGAAGCTATCTGCCAGGTGCTCCGGGCATTTCACGACGATGATGTGGTGCACGTCGAAGGTCGGGTGTCTCCCGAAGAGGATATGGAGACCATCAATACCGAATTAATCTTGGCTGATATACAAACACTCGACAAAGCCATCCCGCGGTTGGAAAAAGAAGCCCGTACCGATAAATCGAAAGCAGCCAATCTTGCTGCCGCTCAAGAGGCGCGGGCACTACTGGATGGCGGCACCACCATTTTTGCATCGGGTATCGATAGCGCGCCGCTGCGCGAGTTGTTCTTGCTGACCGCTAAGCCATTTCTTTACGTAATAAATGTTGATGAAGAAGAACTTGCCGATGTTGATTTTCAGCAAAGGATGCGTGACCTAGTTGCGCCAGCGGAGGCCGTCTTCCTTGACGCCAAGCTCGAAGCAGAACTTGTTGAACTGCCAGATGATGAAGCACTTGAGTTGTTGCAGTCTGTCGGTCAGGTTGAATCAGGATTACATGCGTTAGCGCGCGTAGGGTTTGCCACCTTGGGTCTGCAGACTTACCTGACCGCCGGACCGAAAGAAGCCCGCGCCTGGACGATCCCGGTGGGTGCAACAGCGCCAGAAGCAGCAGGCGTGATCCACACCGACTTCCAGAAGGGCTTCATCAAGGCTGAAGTTGTCTCCTTCGATGACCTAGTGGCAACTGGTTCTATGTCTGAAGCCAAGGCGAAAGGCAAAGTCCGCATCGAAGGCAAGGAATATGTCATGGCCGATGGTGACGTGGTCGAGTTTCGCTTCAATGTCTAGCCCGACGTCACGGTTGCACGGAGTGACTGTCCTCGTTGATGACTATGACGAGGCGATAGCGCACTTCGTCGGTGATCTGGGATTCCACCTCGTCGAGGACACGAACTTGGGAGGCGGAAAGCGCTGGGTCCGGGTCGCACCGGATCCCGAAGGCGGACCTGCGCTGCTACTGGCCGTTGCGTCGACTGCTGAGCAGCGCGCCGCCATCGGCAGGCAGGTGGACGCGTTGGCTTCTTTCTTCACACGACCGACTTCGCGGCTCAGCACGCCCGCCTTGTGTAGCGCGGCGTCCGCATGACCGAAGAGCCTCGCGTCGAGGCCTACGGCACCGTGGTCGTGTTTGAAGACCGCTATGGCAACCGCTGGGATCTCATCCAACCTGTCGGCGGTCATGGCGGTCATGGCGGTCGGTGACGCGACGTCGTCGAGTTCTACGGATGTCAGATTGACTTCAGATTCTTCAAAGCCTAATTACGTGAAAATTTCTGCACTAGTTCGGCAAGCAACCGGCCCCGGACCAACAGCGGTCAGGGGCCAGCAACAAGATTTAAACACCCCCACCTAGTGGCGGGGAACGGGGCTACTCTTCATTACCCTCAAAGCACAGGTAGGGTGCAACGAGATAATTGCCTGACCAGGGGTTTGCAGAGGGGCCTAGGGTGCCGCCGATACAGGCCGCACCGGGCCGTACCCAACCAACACCGAGTGCGAGCCGATCGGTTGGCGCTGAGCTAACTGGGGTAGCAATATCAATATTCGGCATCGAGTGCTCCAATCATTGGCCGGGCGAATACCCAAACGGGCGCGATCTTCAACGTTACGTCACAAAACGTCAAACACCTACGGTTTGAAGAAACTTTCTACAACGGCTGAACAAACAACTGACCCCCAACCAACATCGGTCAGGGGCCAGCAACAGGGTTTAAACACCCCACCTAACGGTAGGAAACGGTGCTACTCTTCATTACCCTCAAAGCAAATAGAAGGCATGTGGGGTGCCCACGAGGGGTTTAGGGTGCCGCCGATACCGGCCGCACCGGGCCGTACCCAACCAACACCTAGTGCGAGCCGATCGGTTGGCGCTGAGCTAACTGGGGTAGCAATATCAATATTCGGCATCGAGTGCTCCAATCATTGGCCGGGCGAATACCCAAACGGGCACCGACTAATAATGGTAAATCACTGCTGCCAAAAAACCAGTGCCCGAGTGAAACTTTCTCCGCAGCCCGCTCTGTCATGGAGATGGTGAAACCACAACTACAGGACTCCGAATCGCCGCCAATTGACTTTAGTTGGGTTTTCAACTATATTCGTATAACTTTCAACTAGCCGCTGATCGTCGAGGAAGACCCATCGGTAATCTGTGACCACCCGTTGGCTTCCCTTTTGATAACGAGCAGTGGTTGAGTTTCCACCAACTACTAGCTGAAGAGGTATCAGTGAACATCGCACTCATCGTCCTTACCGCCCTTCTTGGTTTGATCGGGGCTTTCTCGGCATTTGGGAAGTACTCAGGTAACGCCAAAACAGTCGAGATGCTGGGCGGTCTTGGCCTCGATAATCGCCAGATCCGCTTGCTGGGAACGATCGAAATATTCGGCGCATTGGGCCTGCTAGTTGGTATCTGGCTCCCAATATTGGGCCTACTCGCCGCTATTGGCTTCGTTCTTTATTTCTTGGGAGCAGCCATCGCGCACCTGCGCGCGAAGCAATCAGGTAAGGAAATGGCCCCGGCCTTGGTGCTACTGGTGCTATCGATAATCGTGGTGCTCCTTCAGCTCACCCGTTAGGCAGCAAAGGACCCATCGCTGCTGAATGCGCGCGTTTTAGTCGTTAAATCACCGGAATTCGGTTTTTTAACGACTAAAACGCGCGCATTCACGCGGTTGCTCAATGTCAGCGTTTTCACTGATCGGCCCTGCACCACATAGGCTGCCGTGGTGACCCTCCGCGAAGATCTTCGAAATGTTGCCATTATTGCCCACGTTGACCACGGTAAAACCACCTTGGTGGACGCCATGCTTTGGCAATCGGGGGCCTTTCGCGAGAACCAGGACGTCAACGACCGAGTCATGGATTCCATGGATCTCGAGCGCGAAAAGGGCATCACGATCTTGGCGAAGAACACCTCGGTGCACTACACGGGCCCCGGGGCTCCTGAGGGCGGTGTCACCTTCAACATCATCGATACCCCCGGCCACGCCGACTTCGGCGGTGAGGTCGAGCGCGGTCTAGAGATGGTCGATGGCGTAGTGCTGCTCGTGGATGCATCTGAAGGCCCGCTGCCACAGACCCGCTTCGTGCTGCGCAAGGCGCTGCAGAAGAACCTGCCTGTTGTCCTAGTAATCAACAAAGTTGACCGCCCCGACTCCCGCATTAGCGAAGTTGTTGACGAAACTTACGAACTGTTCTTGGACCTAGATGCCACGGAGAAGCAAATTGACTTCCCGATTGTCTACACCAGCGCCAAGGCCGGCCGCGCATCACTGACGCGCACCGCTGACGGCGGCATGCCCGAGGAAGAAAACCTCGAGCCGCTGTTCACGACATTACTCAAGACGGTACCGGCGCCCTCATATGACGAGGCCAAGCCTTTGCAAGCGCACGTCACCAACCTTGATGCCTCGCCTTACCTCGGGCGCCTTGCACTTTGTCGCGTGCACCAGGGCTACATCAAAAAGGGCCAGCAGGTGGCCTGGATGAAGGCCGATGGCACCGTCGAACGTGCCAAGGTTGTTGAACTACTCATCACCAAGGCCCTAACCCGGGTGCCCGCTGAGAGCGCAGGCCCCGGTGACATCATCGCGGTTGCCGGCATCCCAGAGATCACCATCGGCGAGACCCTCGCTGATATCGATAATCCGGTAGCGCTTCCGGTGATCACCGTTGATGAGCCGTCCATCTCGATGACATTCGGCATCAACACTGCACCCCTCGCGGGCAAGAGCGGCAAGAAGCTCACCGCCAGCATGGTTAAGGCGCGGCTGGAGCAAGAGCTCGTCGGCAATGTGTCGATCCGGATGAACCAGACCGAGCGCCCCGACACCTGGGAGATCCAAGGCCGCGGTGAACTCCAGTTGGCGATCCTCGTTGAGATGATGCGCCGGGAGGACTTCGAGCTCACCGTCGGTAAGCCGCAGGTCGTTACGCGCATCATTGACGGCAAAATCAATGAGCCGATGGAGCGCCTGAGCGTCGACATCCCCGAGGACTACCTCGGCGTCGTGACCCAACTAATGGCGCTGCGCAAGGGCCGAATGGAGCAGATGGTCAACCACGGCACCGGCTGGGTCCGCATGGACTACATCGTCCCGGCCCGTGGCCTGATCGGCTTTCGCACCGAGTTCCTCACTGAGACTCGCGGAACCGGCCTATTGCACCACGTCTTCGAGCGCTACGAGCCCTGGCATGGCGAGCTGCGCACCCGCCCGACCGGCTCACTCGTGGCCGACCGCACCGGCCCAACGACCGGCTTTGCATTGGCGAACCTCCAAGATCGCGGCACCATGTTCGTCGGTCCTGGCACCGAGGTATACGAAGGCATGATCGTCGGCGAGAATTCAAGGTCTGATGACATGGACGTCAACCCGACCAAGGAGAAAAAACTCACCAATATGCGCCAGTCGTCCGGCGATATTTTGGTTCCACTCATCCCTCATAAGCAGCTTTCACTAGAGCAGGCCCTCGAATTCTGCCGCGAGGACGAATGCGTCGAGGTGACCCCGGCAACGGTACGGATCCGCAAGGTGCTCTTGATGGCCGCTGACCGTTCAAAGGCGGGGCGCAAGCCCAAAGCGCAGTCATAGTAGCTCGCTCTTTGGCACAACTAGGTCACAATCTGACCTTTTTGCCTCCTATGGGCTTGCCGAATTGTTACTGAAGAGTAACCTCTGAGGAGGGCTTTAGCCACGTGCTTGGGCCAAAAAACGGGGGTGGGGGGGTGTTTTAGTGGCCAAGGCGGCATTGATCGAAAGCCCTGCCGCCTTGACCGGCAGTGAAGTTGCCAGCCGCTCACTACGGCAGATTGTGTGGACGCGCCTGCGCCGCGATAAATTGGCCATGGTCTGTTTGTTCATCTTGATCGCCCTGTATTTAATAGCAATTTTTGCTCCAGTAATCTGCGGACTACTCGGCGTTGACCCATACTCATTCGACAAAGAATCAATCAGTGATAGCGGCGGCGGCCCGGTCGGCACCTGGGGCGGCATCAGCACCGAACACCCGCTCGGAGTTGAGTGGGGTACCGGGCGCGATATTTTCGCGCAATTGCTTTACGGCCTGCGAATATCGCTACTGATTGCAACCACCGCGACCATTCTCACCGTCTTCTTTGGCACAGTACTCGGAATCATCTCCGGTTACGCCGGTGGCAAGACCGATGCCGTCATCGGGCGCACCATGGATCTCATTCTTGCCTTCCCGTTCCTGCTCATCATCTTGGCAATGTCGGGAGTGTTGACCCAGCGTCTAACAGCCCTTGGAGTTCCCGATGGCAACCCATCGCGAATCACCTACTTAATCATCGTATTAAGTATTTTTGGTTGGCCTTATCTGGCACGTATTGTGCGCGGGCAAGTCTTGAGTGTGCGAGAACGTGAATTCGTTGAAGCCTCGATCGCGATGGGGGCTAGCCGCTACCGCATCTTATTTAAGGAAATCCTGCCAAATCTATGGGCACCGATTCTCGTCTACGCCACGTTGACATTGCCAACTTATGTTGGCACCGAGGCGGCTTTGTCTTTCTTGGGAGTCGGAGTGCTGCCGCCGGACACTTCATTCGGTGGCATGTTGGGCAACTCGGTCAGCTACTTCAGCGTGGTTCCGTCCTATTTATTCATTCCAGGCGTGGTCCTGGTGGTTCTTGTTGTCACTTTTAATCTCGTCGGGGACGCTGTCCGCGACGCCCTAGATCCCCGCGCCGGACGGGTGTGAGCCAAATGCCCACGCTTTCGGTACGTAAGAAGATCGGTAACGTGGCTGCCATTGGGCCATTGGGATCCGATGTCGTGGACCAAGGCAACTTGGTCCGATTTATTGGGAGGAATTATGGGCAAGGCTAATAAAGGCCTGCGCTTAGCGGCGGTCGGTGCAGTTGCTGCACTTGCACTTGCCGCCTGCGGCGGGGGCAGTAGTTCAAGTTCGAGCGCATCAGGGGGCGCAGAGCCAACAAAGGGCGGCACCCTTTACTACCTGACAAATGCCGAGCAGTTCGATCAAATCGATCCGCAACGCATCTACACGGGTGAGGATCTGGCCTTCTTCAATGGCACGATTTACCGCACCCTGACCGCTTACAAGTTCTCAGCCGATCCCACAGAAGGCACATCGATAGTGGGTGATCTTGCAACTGACACCGGCACTGTGACAAATGGTGGTAAGACTTGGGCGTTCACCATTCGCGACGGCGCTACCTTCCAAGATGGCTCACCCGTTACTTGCGCTGACGTTGCCTACGGCACCTCACGTACGTTCGCAACCGATGTCATCACCGGCGGACCGACCTATGCCATCTCGATGCTTGACATCCCAACATTGGAAGATGGTTCTTCGGCGTATAAAGGCCCGTACACGGGTGAGGGCCAAGACCTATTCGATAAGGCCGTTACCTGCTCGGCCGATGGCAAGACCATCACGTTCAATCTCAGCCGACCGGTACCGGACTTCAACTACACGGTGACCCTTACCGCCTTCGCACCAGTACCCAAGGCATCAGATACTGGTGAAAAGTACGGCGATGCTCCAGTGTCATCGGGGCCATACAAGATTGAGTCTAATAAGAACGGCAAGGGTGGCAAGATGGTTTTGGTCCGCAACGATAAGTGGGATCCAGCCAGCGATGACTACCGCAAGGCTTACCCAGATACTTGGGAAGTTGACTACGGCCTTGATGTAAAAGTAATTGATCAACGCCTAATCACCAGTTCTGGAAATGACGCCACGGCGCTTGCCCTTGGCGTTGAGCCAGAGCAACTGGGCGTTATCTATAAGAGCCCAACCGAGGTCAATCCGGAGTTCGCGGGCCGGGCGATCAGTGAACTCGATCCATATGTTCGCTACCTTGCGATCAATACTGCGAAGGTGCCGAACCTTAAGATCCGCCAGGCAATAGCGGTGGCCCTTGATCGTGACGCGCTGCGGAAGAATGCCGGTGGCGATTTCGCCGGTGACTACGCCGATGGCGTCATCAAGCCGAACATGGGTGTTGACTACGCGCCAACTGGCATGTGGGAAACCTTACTCGGCGAGAAGGTTGCAGACGGAGGTAATCCGGAGCTGGCGAAGAAGCTGATCGCCGAATCCGGTGAAGCTGCACCGACGATCACCTTCGATTACCCGCAGTCGCCAACTGCTGACAAGGCAGCAGCGATTGTGGTGGACTCACTCGGCAAGGCAGGCATTACCGTCAAGCCAAACCCGATTGAGCCAGGTCAGTATTACGGCGTGGTCTTCGACCCGGAGAAAGCGCATGAATTGATCAACGCAGGTTGGGGTCCTGACTGGCCGAACGCATCGACCATCATCCCTGAGCTGTTCACGCCAACTGGCGGTTTCAACCTGTCGCAGTACGACAATGCGGAGTTCAACGCCGCTGTCGAGGCCGCAAAGATTGAGCCTGACCGGGCAAAGCAGGCCAAGATGTGGCAGGACCTCAACGCCAAGGCTATGGCCGACGTCGTTGTGATCCCGACCCGCTTTGGTCGTGAGCAGCGCCTTGTTGGTAAGCAGATCGGCCCCGTGTACTTATGGCCGGCCTACGGCTCCTGGCCGTATGGCGAGATGTACGCGGCTCAGCAGTAGTTGAATTGGTGGGCGGGTGCGCAGCACCCGCCCACCAACACTGTCTTAGTGAAGTTTTTCGTCTCGCGTAAGCAGCCACCAAACCGATAGGATTTGAAGTTCATGAGTGCGTATGTAGTACGGCGAGTGATCAGCATGATCATCTTGCTGCTGCTGCTCACCCTCGTAGTTTTTATACTTTTTAGCTTGCTCCCTGCTGACCCGGCGCGCCTTACTTGCGGCAAAGGCTGCACACCGGAGGTGCTGGAAGCAAATAGACATAAACTCGGTCTCGATTTGCCAGTAATTCAGCAGTACTGGGAGTTCATGAAGGGATTGTTTGTCGGCCGCATTTATGCAGCTGACTCACCTGACCCGGTGGTATGCAACGCCCCGTGCCTGGGCTACTCCTTCAAGCGTGGTGAGGAAGTCCTGGTACTCATCAAAGATCGCTTGCCGGCAACAATCTGGCTGGCTCTTGGGGCTTTCATATTGTGGTTGGCGGCAGGTATTTCGCTTGGAATTTATGCTGCGCTGCGCCGAGGTAGGTGGCAGGACAAAACCGTGATGGGTATTTCGCTGGCGGGGTATTCGCTGCCCTCATTCTTCTTGGGATTGATGGCGATATTTTTCATCGTGATTCGGCTCCAACTTTTGCCGTACCCAGCTTATGTGTCACCTTTTGAAAATCCAATACAGTTTTTTCAAACGATGCTGTTGCCGTGGATTGTGCTCGCGATTCTTTATGCGGCTTTCTACATGCGGTTGACTCGAAATCAGATGCTTGAAGTTCTAGGTGAGGATTATATTCGCACCGCCCGGGCCAAGGGCTTGCCCGAACGTGTTGTTATTAGAAAGCATGCTCTGCGCGCAGGGCTAACCCCAATTGTTACCGCGGCGGGGCTTGATCTAGCGGGTTTACTCGGTGGTGCGATCATCACCGAAAGTATTTTCAGCTTGCCCGGCCTTGGGTCACTTGCTGTCAACTCGGTCAATGATGCTGATCTGCCGGTAATCGTTGGCATCACCTTGGTTACGGCAACCTTCATCATTGTCGCCAATCTCGTCGTAGATTTACTTTATGCGGTAATAGACCCGAGGGTCAGGTTGGTGTGATGGCCGAAAAAGCGAATCCACAGCGAGCCTTCTTAGAAGTCTCAGATCTTTCGGTGCAGTTCCCGACCGAAGACGGCATTGTGCGAGCCGTTGATGGGGTGAGTTTCGCGATTGAACGCGGTAAAACGCTGGCTATCGTGGGGGAGTCTGGGTCAGGCAAAAGTGTTACGGCGCAAGCTGTAATGGGCCTTATCAACAAACGTAATGCCGACGTCAGTGGCGAAGTGATTTTTGACGGTGAAGACCTCGTCGCGATGCCAGAAGAGGGGCTGCGCAAGTTGCGCGGCAATAAGATGGCGATGATCTTCCAAGACCCAATGTCTAGCCTGCATCCGTTTTATCGAATTGGCGATCAATTGACCGAAGCGGTCAACGCCCATGAAAAAGTATCGAAGGCGAGTGCACGTGATCGCGCCATTGAGATGCTGCATAAGGTTGGTATCCCAGCCCCGGCTAAGCGCTTTGACGACTACCCCCACCAGTTCTCGGGCGGGATGCGCCAGCGGGTAATGATAGCCATGGCGTTAATCAACTCTCCATCCCTGCTTATTGCCGACGAACCAACAACTGCGCTGGATGTCACGGTGCAGGCGCAGATCATCGAGCTTATTTCCCAGTTGCAGCGTGAGTTCGATACGGCTGTCATTCTCATCACCCACGATCTGGGAATTGTCGCTCATGTGGCAGACGAAGTGGCCGTTATGTATGGGGCACGCGTAGTTGAATCGGGCAGCGTTGACGATATTTTCTATCACCCGCAGATGCCTTATACGCTCGGACTGCTGGCCTCGATACCGCGCTTGAATCAGGTTCATGGTGATCGCCTTGATCCGATACCCGGTAACCCGCCATCACCACTTCGATTGCCCGCTGGCTGTGTATTTAATCCCAGGTGCGGATATCAGGATCGAGTTACCGGCGACTTGTGCCAAACCCAGCGGCCGGCACTTGAAAGTGTCGGGGCCGGGCACCGAGTGCGCTGCCATCTGCCGGCCACCGAACGGCAAGCCGTAGCCGAATTAGTGCTTAGTGCGCTTGGGAGGTCAAGTGCATGAGTAATCTCATTGGGCCGGTAATCTCTGCGGAAGCAGCTCTGCGGGTAACCGATCTGCGAACCTACTTCCCGGTGCGCTCCAAAGGCCTATTTCCCAAGACGGTCGGCCAGGTGAAGGCGGTTGACGGGGTTAGTTTCTCGGTTCAACCGGGGCAGACTTTGGGTTTGGTCGGTGAGAGCGGGTGCGGTAAATCTACGACCGGGCGCAGTGTTTTGCGTTTGGTAGAACCAACAAGTGGTCGCATTGAGTTCGATGGCCTCGATGTTACTGAAATGTCGAGCAAAGAAATGGTGCCGATCCGCCGTAAGGCTGCGATGATATTTCAAGATCCTTACAACGCACTTAATCCAAGGCACACGGTCGGCGCCATCATCGGTGCTCCATTCGCGGTTCAGGGTGTAAAGCCCCCAGGTGGAGTTCGAAAAGCTGTTCAAGAATTGATGGAGCGAGTTGGGCTGAACCCTGAGCACTACAACAGGTATCCGGCAGAATTTTCAGGGGGCCAGCGGCAGCGCATAGGTATTGCGCGAGCAGTAGCGCTGAAGCCTAAATTCATCGTCTGCGATGAGCCGGTATCGGCCCTCGATGTATCGATTCAGGCTCAGGTAATCAACCTACTTCGTGACCTACAGGATGATTTTGGTATCGCGTACTTGTTCATCGCCCATGATCTTGCGGTAGTTCGCCAAATCTCACATCACGTTGCCGTGATGTATTTGGGGCAGGTAATGGAACTTGCAACACGTGAAGATCTTTACTCGAGGCCACTGCACCCGTACACCCATGCCCTACTTTCGGCTATTCCGATCCCGGACCCACGCGCGCAAAGGCAACGTGAGCACATCATGTTGTCGGGTGACTTACCGAGTCCGGCAGCACCTCCCCTCGGATGTGTATTTCACACCAGGTGTTTTCAGGCCCAAGATATTTGCGCGGTCGAGAAACCCGAAATAATTGAGTTTGAGCCGGGCCACAAAGTAGCGTGCCATTTCCCGATCGTGGAGTTCTTGGGCACCGCACCCATAACCGGACCAGACCCGGGATTAACGAAACAAACTGGCGCAGCAGGTGAAGATCGCGGGTCGAATGATTTAATCCGCGAAATCGGCACCGACTACGGGGCGGCCCCAAATACCCCGATTGACCCGGGCCCGGCAATTTGGAGATGAGTTCGAAAGAAGTCGACTTCGGCATTCAGTAAATTCTCGGCTACGACCTCCTGGGGTGTCATGTGGGTGACACCACTTAACGGCAGCACTGAATGTATTTTGCCGGCGGCAAGTAGCGCACTGGAAAACTGCAAGGTGTGCGCGACGAGCACATTGTCATCGGCCAAGCCATGGATTAGCAGTAGTGGCCGTTGCAGTTTTTCGGCCCGCGTTAATAATGATGATTGGTCATAAACCTCAGGCGATTCATTTGGATCCCCAAGGTAGCGCTCGGTGTAGGCGGTGTCATAAAGCCGCCATTCGGTCACCGGTGCCCCGGCAACGGCACAGTGGAAAATATCTGGGCGTTCTAGTACGGCGAGGGCGGCCAAGTAACCGCCAAATGACCAGCCAACGATGCCGACCCGGTGAAGATCCAGATCCGGTAGCCGGCCCCCAAGCACGTGGAGGGCGCTTACCTGATCAGCCAAGATCCCCATCGCTAAATCTTGTTTGATCAAGCGCTCCCAAGCCGGCCCGCGCCCTGGTGTGCCGCGCCCGTCGACAACGACAACCGCAAAACCTTGGTCAGCCAACCATTGATCGGATGCGTGAGCGCCGGCGATATGGGTAACCATCTGAGCGTGGGGCCCGCCATATGGCGACATGATCACCGGGAGCTTTTGTGAGCCAGGTACGTGACCGGTGGGCCAGAACACGCAGGTGCGCAATTGTGTTGCGCCAACCGAGCTGAAGTTCGTTTTAATGGTGACGTTCGGGGTTTGCGCATGCGAGCTAATTTGGTGCACGCCCGAAGAGTGTACGACATTGAAGCTGACGCGCGGTGAAATTGAGTTAGCTGTCGCCAGGACAAAGGTGGAACCGTCGGCTACGGCACTATTCCAACTTTCACCCGAGGTAAGGGCGGTTGCGGTGCCGTCATTATTGATTTGGTATAGATGCTGTTCCATCGGATCAGGTGAGGCAAGTACAAGTAACCCTTCGACGGAAGAGTCGACAACTCCATTCACCTGCAACCCGGCTGGCGAGTTGAAAACCCCGTCACGGGTTACGCGGTTTGTATCAGTCGTTGCATCAGAAACAATTTCAATAAGTGCCCCATCAGTGGCAAAAAAGGGCAGCTCGCCATAGACATCAATCCACGCTGGGTCAGTACGTACCGCTATTTCAAGTAGTTGGCCATTTGTGATGTCAATTCGATTGATGCTCGCGGTTCTCTGGTCACGGGTAAGTACAAACATCACGGTGCCTGCGTCGGATGAATTAACCGTTGCTAAATATGGGTATTTGGCCAAGTCCCAGATTAATTGCTTACGCGCTCCAGTAAGGGGGATAAGCCAGAGTTCGACGATCGGGTTGGCCTCGCCGGCCGCGGGGTAACGGTGGGCAACCGGCTCATTAGCTGGTTGGGCGGGGTCACTTATCCAGCGGATACCTACGGGTGCATTGTCTGTGCGTTCAACAATTAGCCCGGAGCTATCAGCTAGCCACCAATACCCGCGCAGTCGATCGAGCTCTTCGGCTGCAATGAAGTCGGCCAAGCCCCACGTTTCAGTGTCACTTGTGGATTCACAAAGCAGTTGCGGCTGCGCGTCCAGCTTGTGGGCATCTATTACCCAAAGGCAGCCATCAACGACGAAGGCAACATGTTGTCCGTCCGGGCTTACTCGTGGATCGATGACAGCCCCCGGGGTGGTCAACTCTCTGGTGTGAACGGTGCTGCCGAGCACACTCACATAGGCAATACCCGAGATTGCAAAAGTAATTACAGTTCCGGATTTATCCGTGGTGAAGTGCGTAATACCTGAAGTGACTTCGCGCATGCGCTCGCGTCGTGCCAGCTCGGCAGCTGGGAGCTTGCCGGTCGTCAGTAAAGCGGCCGCATCAACCAAGCACTCCTCAAGGGGTGGCTGCATGCTCAGATCAAGATGCCAAAGACTGCCGGCCGGATCAATCCCGCTGCTACTGCGGATAAAGAGCACGCGCTGACCAACGACTTTCAAGCCGCGGGGTCTGCCAAGCTGGAACCCTCGGGTACGCGCCTTTTGTCTTGGGAAGGATTCAGATGAAGTCACCTGCGCATCGTGCCGCATCGGGTATGGGCCACTAATCTTTGGGCATGAGTAGACGCTTAATGCTGGTCCACGCCCATCCAGATGACGAGACCATCGGCACCGGGGTGACCATGGCCAAATACGTGGCAGCGGGTGCCGAAGTCACCTTGGTTACCTGCACTTTGGGTGAGGAGGGTGAGATCTTGTTGGAGGAGTTCGCCCACTTGGCGGCCGACCAGGACGACTTATTAGGGGCTCATCGGCAAACTGAGCTCGGTGCCGCGATGGATGAGCTTGGAGTAACTGATTGGCGGCTCCTTGGGGGCCCCGGGCGCTTTCGTGATTCGGGCATGGTGGGCACCGCGAGCAATGACAACCCCGACTGCTTTTGGCGCACCGACTTATTGGTCTCGGCAACAGAACTGGTGCGCGTAATCCGCGAGGTGCGGCCACAAGTAGTTGTTACCTATGACGACTTTGGCGGCTACGGCCACCCAGATCACATCCAGGCGCATCGCGTTACGCATTACGCGGTCATGCTGGCCGCCAGTTCGACTTTTGATCCAGAGCTTGGAGCGCCCTGGCAGGTAACCAAGGTTTATTGGACGGCATTCCCGAAGAGTGTTATTCGGGCCGGTATCGAGGCGATGCAGGCGGCCGGTTCTGAACACGGTGACTCGGAGTTTGCTGCTATGGACCCGGATGACATCCCGTTCGCCTGTGATGACGATTTAGTCACCACGATGATTGTCGCCCCAGAGTTCTTGCCGGCCAAGATGGCGGCACTGCGCGCCCATGGCACCCAGGTTGATGTCAGCGGGGGTTTCTTCGCCCTCGCTGACAATGTCGGCGCCGAAGCTTTCGGGACTGAGTACTACAGGCTGGCCATGGGCCCGACGCCGTCCTCCCAGCCCGAAACCGACCTATTTGCGGGTATCACTACGTGACCCGGGCGCTCCTGCTCGCCGGACTTTTCCTGGTCGGTGTCGCTGTAGGGCTATTGGGCGCATTCGTGCAGGCGGCTAGGTGGGTCACCGCATGGCCTTGGGGGCAGTTGGTTATCCCGTGGGGGCTGGTCATGGTGCTAATACTCCTTTTAGCCCTGATAAGGGGTGGGGCTTGGCTGGTGCGTAGTCGATTCGGAGCCTGGGCGCTGCTCGTGGGGTGGTTAATGGGCACCATCGTGATGTCCACGCAGTCACGATCAGGTGACCTTGCGCTCTTGGGCGGGCCCCGGCAATGGGCCTATTTAATTGGTGGGGTCATTTTGGGATCCGCGGCTGCGACTTTCTCGGTTACCGAATCAGGGTCACGCCTACCTTGATTTCTTGTAACTTTCGCTTACCATCAAGGTCACATCCACTCTGCATTACAAACTTGGGTCGGTAAGGGGTTGCCCGCGTGGCTGAGCATGAGCGTCAGGCTTCAGCCTGGCAGGCCTCGCGTCGGGCCTTATTCATCATCATGGGCACCGTGGTTGCCGTAGCCGCCCTTTATCTGGGCGCCATCGTGCTCGCCGGCGATGGATTTCGCTCCGGCACCACTGTCGGAGGCGTTGATATCAGCGGTCTAAGCAATCCCGAAGCAATAGATAAACTCAATTCAACAATCGGTGCGGTGGCCCGCAAGCCACTAAGAGTGCGCACTGTTGACCACCTTTTCGTCATTGACCCGCAAGCCGCGGGGCTGAAATTTGATGCTGAGGCCACAATCGCTCAGGCCACCGGGCGCACCTGGAACCCGATCACACTCATCAGCGATTTCATGACCCAACGCGAGCTCGAGCCGATCACCTCAATTGACCAAAGTGCCTTGGATGACCAACTCGCTGGGGTCGCAACCGCAATTGATCAACCCGCGGTCGAGCCCACCTTGATAATGATTCAGCGCAAGCCGGTGTTGACTCCGGGTGTCGATGGTTTGGCACTTGACCAAACCGCGACCGGCGACGCCATGAAAGTCGCTTTCATGCAAAAGCGCGAGCCGATTACCGCGGTGTTGGCAGATGTACCACCGGCGGTGTCGGAGGCCGTGGCGCTGCAAGCAAAAGCCCTAGCGCGCACCGCGATAGCTAATCCAGTCAACGTTACGGCGGGTGTCATAACCGCGACCATTGATTCGGCCGACATTGCTGATGCCTTAACTTTCACCCAAGAAGGTGGCCAACTCGTGCCGATTCTTGACGGCGCGATTTTACATAAATCAATTGCCGGCGATCTCGAGGCTGTTGAGACCCCTGGCCGTGATGCCACCTTCGAAATCGTTCGAAGGCAGCCGGTAGTGGTGCCATCACAGGTCGGTGCCGGTATCTCGGACGATGAGTTAGCACTGCAGGTAGCCACGGTAATTGGTAATCAACCACCGGACCGATCCGTTTCCGTATCGATGGGCACTAGGGATCCAATGCTGACAACCGAGCAAGCGCAGCAGCTCGGTATCACCCAGAAGATCTCAAGCTTTACACAGCAGTTTCCATATGCTGCCTATCGCGTGCAAAATATTGGAGAAGCTGCCCGTCGCATTGATGGAACTTTGCTCATGCCGGGTGAAACTTTTTCAATGAACGACACCATCAAGGAGCGAACTGTCGCAAATGGCTACACCGTTGGTTTCGTGATCGGCGCAGGCGGAGTTTTCGCCGAAGAACTTGGTGGCGGTGTGTCGGCGGCGACAACAACAATGTGGACCGCGGCGTTTTTCGCGGGCATGGAACGCACATTCACGCAAGCTCACTCAATCTACATCTCCAGATATCAAAATGGCCTCGAGGCCACCGTTGCCTGGGGGAGTTTCGATATGAAGTTCACCAACGACACCCCGAATGCAGTTTTCATCACCACGAAGATGACTAACACCTCAATGAATGCGACTTTTTGGGGTACCCCAACATACGACGAAGTCAAGGCGGAGTTTGGGCCAAGGCACGATATTCGCCCGTATCCGACCATCTACGACAAGTCTAAGAAGTGTCTTGGGCAAGGTGGTATGGAAGGTTTCATAATCGATGTTGACCGGGTTTTCTACAAGGATGGCGCAGAGGTAAATCGCGAGACCATCACGACAAACTACCGCGCTTCCCCGAAAGTTATCTGCGGCAAGAACCCTGATAAGGATCCAGCAAAGCCGATAAAACCTAGTAAGCCTGGTGCCACTCCGAGTGTGTCACCTTCACCGGCACCCTCGGGCGATCAGGCTGCGCCGGCGCCCCAGAGCTAGCTGAGCCGCTAGGTGGCACGGCGCCATTAACCAATCTGTTGGCCGTCGGCGGTGTCAACAACTACCACACCGAGTTCGGCTAACGCGTCGCGCAACCGATCACTGCCTGACCAGTCCTTGTTGGCGCGCGCAGCTACTCGTTCGGCAAGTAGCCCCTCGACTTCGAGTGAGGCAGGTGCCGGGGGCCGGCCGACATCGCGGGTGAGATCTAGGCCGAAAAGTCGATCAACGCGTGCGAAAGTCTCAAATTTAGCGCCGTCACTTAAATTGGTATCGCGCTCGACCGCGCGCAGTTGCTGCAGAGCAAGGGGTGTGTCTAGGTCTTCGTTGAAAGCCTCGACAATCAACCGCACCGCATCAGTCGCTAAAGGTGCTGAGGGAGAATTCGCCCACTGCGCAACGCGGGCTCGCCACCTGGTCAGGGTGGTTTGCGCACCTTCGATAACTTCCCAGGTGAGGTTCATCTGCTGGCGATATCGATGCTGCAGGAAGGCGAGTCGTAAACTAAGTGGATCCAGCCCACGCGCGGCTAAATCGCTAACGAGCACTACATTGCCAGTGGATTTACTCATCTTGCGGCCTTCGAATAACAGGTGCTCGGCGTGCACCCAGTGGCGAACTACTTCATGCCCGGTGATCGCGTTACTTTGCGCCCGCTCATCTTCATGATGGGGGAATCGCAGATCTATACCGCCGGTATGGATATCAATCTCGTTACCGAGGATGTCCAGGCTCATGGCACTGCATTCGGTGTGCCAGCCGGGGAAGCCAACCCCCCATGGCGTCTGCCACACCAGTTGAGTTCGAGTAGGTCCGGATTTCTTCCAAAGCGCCCAGTCCGCATGGAAACGCTTAGCTGGATCAACCTCGCTGGTGAAGCGATGCCCGGGTCGGAGTTGATCAAGTTTGTTTCCACTCAATTCGCCGTAGGTGGAGAAAGTACGAGCATCGAAGAACACCGATCCGTCAGTGCCGATGTAGGCGTTGTTGCTTTCGATCAGTTTGCTGATTAGTTCGATCATCAAGTCAATTGATTCACTAGCACGCGGGTATGCGTTCGCGGGATAAATATTGAGTGCGGCCAAATCAGCGTGGAATCTGTCTTCATAGTGGCGCGCAACGGCCAGGGCGCCTTTACCTTCGGTAGCCGCCTGTTGAAGTACGCGATCCTCGGTATCAGCTTGGCCTTCATCCACTCCACCCAACCCGGTGTCATCGGCCATGTGGCCGACGTCAGTGATGTTCTGGACCAGGCGAACTTGGACCTTGCTGAACTCGGCGGTCCGGCGAATTAGGTCGGTAAGCAAAAAGGTACGCATATTGCCTACGTGGGCATCGCGGTAGACCGTGGGCCCGCAGGCATATATTCGCAGCAACCCGGGCGAAGCAGAGACGATCGGGACAACCGCGCGTTGCATAGTGTCGTATAGGCGCACAAACCCTCCTTCGCTTAGCCTATGGCGACCCGAGGGGATCCGCGCGACGTTTACCGTGGTGGTTGTGTAAGTTAGCCTCGTCCAGCAAGAACCGCAGGTATTTTTATTCAGCTCTCGGAGGCTCTGGTGACCTACACCATCGCATTTCCATGCGTGGATCTCAAAGACAATGCATGCATCGAGGAATGCCCGGTTGACTGCATCTACGAAGGTGGCCGGATGCTCTACATCCAGCCCGACGAGTGCGTTGACTGTGGCGCCTGCGAACCGGTCTGCCCGGTCGAAGCAATCTTTTATGAGGACGATGTCCCCGAGGAGTGGAAGGAGTACACCGCGGCGAATGCGGAGTTCTTCGTCGACTTGGGTTCACCCGGTGGCGCCGCCAAGCTCGGTCCGCAGGACTTTGATGCACCGCTGATAGCTAGCGTGCCGCCACAGGTACACGAGCACTGAGCGTTTCACCGGCCGACCGCTTGCCGGAGTTTCCCTGGGATGTTCTCGCACCTTTTGCGGCTCGAGCCGCGCAGCATCCAAAAGGGGCGGTGGATTTATCGGTCGGTACACCCGTTGACCCAACTCCAGCGGTGATCCAGGCAGCGCTGGTAGCCGCGGCAAATGCGCCGGGGTATGCAACGACCGCTGGCTCGCCGGCGGTTCGAGAAGCCGCCGCCGGCTGGATTGAGCGCCGCTTGGGCGCACACGTATTGGCGAATGCGGTGTTACCCGCTATCGGCTCGAAAGAACTGGTGGCCTGGCTCCCCACGTTACTCGGCTTGGGCCCAAAAGATCGCGTAGTAATCCCAAAGATCGCCTACCCAACCTACGCCGTCGGCGCGGCCCTCGTGGGCGCTGAAATCATCGCTACCGATCGCCCGGAAGAAGTTGCGGCGCCCTCCTTGATCTGGATCAACACCCCGAGTAACCCAACTGGAGAAGTGCTTTCAACCACCAGAATGGCCGAAATTGTTGCCTATGGGCGTTCAGTGTCGGCCTTGGTTGTCAGCGATGAGTGCTATCTCGAGCTGGGCTGGGACGTCGACCCGGTCTCGGTCTTGCATCCGGGTGTTTCGGGTGCAGATCACTCCGGGGTGCTGGGGTTGTTCTCCCTTTCAAAACGCTCGAACCTCGCGGGGTACCGGTTTGGTTTCGCGGCCGGCGACCCAGAGGTGGTTACGCGATTGCTTGCGGTGCGCAAGCACCTCGGGATGATGGTGCCGGCACCAATCCAAGCGGCCGCGGTTGCCGCACTTGACGATGATGCCCACGTTGCCGAGCAGCGCCGGCGCTATGCCGAGCGGCGCCAGCTCATTTGGGCTGCCTTGGTTCAAGCCGGGTTCACGATCGACCACAGCGAGGCTGGGCTCTATCTATGGGTAACGCGCCGTGAGCCTTGCTGGAAGAGTGTTAGCTGGTTCGCTGATCGCGGCATCATCGTTACTCCTGGTGACTTTTATGGTGCCGCTGGCGCCGACCATGTGCGGGTAGCGTTGACGGCAACCGATGCCGATATTGCGCAATTTGTTCAGCGTCTTAGTGCCTCGTGACTCATGCCACCAGCAAGGTTTGGAGGCGGGGTCTTGGAGTGGCTCCGGCATCGGTATTCTCAGGCTCAGGAGGATTAAGTGGCTGACGCCGTGTTGAAGTATTCAGGTGGAGAACTACCGCTCACCGAGGTTCCCGCATCTGTTGGTGCCAGTGGTTTTAATATCGCCCCGCTGCTGGCCACCACCGGCAATGTCACCCTTGATCACGGTTTCGTCAATACCGCAGCGTGCTCATCCGCAATTACCTACATCGACGGTGACGCTGGCATTTTGCGCTACCGCGGATACCCGATCGAACAACTTGCTGAGCAGTCCAGTTTCTTGGAGACCTCGTACCTTCTCATCTACGGGTACCTGCCATCGCAGCCTGAACTTGACGATTTCAAGACCAAAATCCGCAAGCACACAATGCTGCATGAAGAGTTGCGCCAGTTCTTTGACGGCTTTCCGCGTGATGCACATCCGATGCCGGTACTTTCCTCGGCAGTATCGGCTCTCTCGACTTTCTACCAAGACTCACTCGATCCCTTTGATCCGGAGCAGGTCGAAATCTCAACCATTCGATTGCTGGCAAAGGTGCCAACCATCGCGGCCTACGCATACAAGAAGTCCATCGGCCAGCCTTTCTTGTACCCGGATAACTCACTTGGCTTTGTTGACAATTTCTTGCGCATGACATTTGGGCTTCCGGCCGAGGATTACGAAGTTAACCCGATTATTTCCAGTGCGCTCAACCAATTGTTCCTATTGCACGCTGACCATGAGCAGAACTGCTCAACCTCGACGGTCCGATTGGTCGGTTCGTCACACGCCAATATGTTCGCTTCGGTATCAGCCGGCATCAACGCGCTTTTTGGCCCACTTCACGGTGGCGCAAACCAGGCCGTACTTGAAATGCTGGAGAAAATCCACGCATCCGGTGGCGGCGTGAACACTTTCATCCGCCAAGTCAAGGATCGCCAAGATGGGGTCAAGCTCATGGGCTTTGGCCACCGGGTCTACAAGAGTTACGACCCGCGCGCGGCCATCGTAAAGAAGACGGCATATGAAGTATTCGAGGCAATGAACGTCAGTGATCCATTACTCGACATTGCGCTGCGACTTGAAGAAGTTGCCTTAGCCGACGAATTCTTCATCTCGCACAAGCTCTACCCCAATGTCGATTTCTACACGGGCCTGATCTATAAGGCAATGGGCTTCCCGCCGCGAATGTTCACCGTCTTGTTCGCGCTCGGCCGGTTGCCCGGGTGGATTGCCCAGTGGCGCGAGATGATCGAGGATCCCGCGACGAAGATCGGGCGTCCGCGCCAGGTTTACACCGGTGAAGACCTGCGTGACTATGCGCCGATGGGCACCCGCTAGCCCAATTCGAGACGCAGTGCGCCAGGGAAAAGTCGCGGTTCCGCCGGCCTAGACCAAAACCCTCAGCCAGTGGCGATTGATCTTGGGCGGATAGCGAAAGCCCGTTTTGGCGGCTTGCGCGCCCGTAAATCCGGTTGTCTCAGGGGTTTTATGGCTGCGCACGCCGGACGGTTTTACCAACGGCGCGCTGGACCGATACCGTGGGGCAGGTGAGTGGAGTTGCACACCCGATGGGGCCGGAGCCCCCGTGGGTTTATTGGCTCCGCCGGGCAATTATCCTCCTCGCCGTTCTAACCTTGCTGGTTGGCGTTTTCTGGCTCGTTACGGGCCGCGGGTCATCAAGAACCGGTTCAACTCCGGTGGCGGTGTCACCGTCGGCTGCGGCAACGGCAAACTCCGCCGCTTCACCCACTTCAACGGCTTCGCCTGAACCGGCAACACCGACTGACTGCCTAGATAGCGCAATTGTGGTCGAAGCGAGTACCGATTCCAGCAAATATGTTGTTGGTGAAGCCCCGCAACTCACGTTGACCATTGGCAATATCGGCGAGGTTTCATGTCTGCGTGATGTTGGGCCCAAGGCTAATGAGCTGGAGATCACTTCCGGCGGGTATCACGTGTGGTCGAGCGATGACTGCAATGCGAGCAATAAGAGCAAGATTGCGGTGCTAAAGCCGGGCGAGAAAGTTGCATCAAGTATTACCTGGGACGGCCAAACCACCCAAAAGGGCTGCCCGAGTGACGGTAAAGCAGCAAAACAGGGGCGTTATGATCTCATCGCACGAAATGTTGACGTCAAGAGCGAAAAAGCCAAGTTCACACTGAGCAAGAAGTAATGGATCGGTACCGGAGGCAAGGATGAACAGCGGTTTATCTAAGTTGTCTTATCGATCAACGGATAGCGTGCTCTCGGCGTATTCAAAAAATTCGGCTCTTAGTATTGGCTCAATCGGATCAGTCTTGTCAATAGGCTCAATCGGATCCGCGGTTTCGCTGCTTTCGGTAGGGTCATTTGCGAGCGTTGCGTCACTACTTTCGGGGGCCTCGAAATTTGCAATTATGAAGTGGCGCGCGAGCTAACTCTTTGGTGCGCCCGCAAGTTTGCGCGCCACCGCGAGTGCCTCACTTAGCGAGGCAACTTCGTGCCCGCGAATATCAGGCGCATTCAAATCACTTTTTGCACCTCGGGGGATAATCGCATCGGTAAAACCAAGTCGCGCCGCTTCGGCCAGCCGGCGGGTCAGGGCCGTAACTTTACGAACATCGCCGGAGAGTCCGACCTCACCGATCGCAATTAGGCCGCTTGGAAGGGCAATATCGTTAACGCTACTGGCGATTGCAAGTGCGATAGCCAGGTCGGTAGCAGGTTCAAGTAGGCGCACTCCGCCCACCGTTGCCACGAAGCAATCTGAAGTCGCAAGTTTCAGGCCGGCGCGCCGCTCAAGTACGCCCAACATCATGGCAATACGCGCCGAGTCAAGGCCACTGGTTACTCGACGGGGCTGCGGCGAACTAGAAGGAGCGATAAGTGCTTGCACTTCGGTGACAAGTGGGCGGCGACCTTCAACCGTGACGGTTACACAGGTGCCGGGCGCGGGTTCATGGCGATCACCGAGGAATAAGCCGCTCGGATCGGCGAGCCCGATGATGCCATCGTCAACAAGTTCAAAGCACCCGATTTCATCGGCGGGCCCGAAACGATTTTTAACGGCGCGCACTAAACGCAAGGTACTGTGCCTGTCGCCCTCAAAGTAGAGCACAACATCAACAAGGTGTTCAAGGGCACGGGGTCCGGCAACACTTCCGTCCTTTGTTACATGCCCGACAATTATCGCGGTCATGCCTCTGGATTTTGCGGTTGCGATAACTGAGGCGGCGACTTCTCGCACTTGGGTAACTCCACCAGCAGCGCCGTCGATCTCGGCACTCGCGATGGTTTGCACCGAGTCAAGGATCATCAAACTGGGTGCGAGCGCCTCAACGTGACCGAGCACGCTACCTAAGTCGGTCTCCGCGGCCAGATATAGACCGTCGGCAAGTGCCCCTATGCGTTCGGCGCGCATGCGCACTTGCGCGGTGGACTCCTCACCGGTTACGTAGAGAGTCAAGTTACCGGCTTCGGACCAACGTGAGGCGACGTCAAGTAGCAGAGTTGACTTTCCGACACCGGGTTCACCGGCTAACAAGATCACCGCGCCGGGTACCAGCCCACCACCCAAGACCCGATCGAATTCACTAATACCGGTAGCGGTGGCTTCTGCTGCAGTGAGATCTACGGAGCCAATGGGTAGTGCGGGCGTGCTGGCTTTGGCGGCCGTGGTACCTCGAGTTCGAGTGGCACCTATTTCATCAACGGTGCCCCAAGCTTGGCACTCACCGCATCGTCCGGCCCATTTAACGCTGGTCCAGCCGCAATCACTACAACGGTAAGAGGGAGTTTTTGGTGCGGTGCGGGCCACGGCGGTGGTGATCTAGGAAGTGACGGGCGGGTCGGCCGGGTGCGGGGTCAGGCCGGTGGTGTCGGTAATCGTTAACAGCAGTTTTTCGCGGGCTGCGCAAAGACGCGCCAACTCTGAGTAGGCCGGTAGGCCGATAAGCGCCACGATTTCATCACGCGATGATAGGTAGACAGCCTCGGTACCAACATGGGCTTCGGTATTGCTGCTGCAGTACCAATCCAGATCGTGTCCACCGGCCCCCCACCCGCGGCGGTCATATTCACCAAGTACAACAACAACGCGCTCGACTTCGTCCTCGTATTTGCGGTTTTCGTAGGTCCGGCGAAGGGGCAACTGCCAACACACCTCTGGCTTGGTCTCGACGAAGGAGATGCCCTCGCGAGCCGCGAGGTGGTGCAGCGCGCAGCCGTACCCGCCTTCAAAGTCCTTTTGGTTGTGGAAGATGCAGGCACCGTTATGAACCGCTGTTTTGCGGGCCCCATCCTCTTTTTCGACCCAGCCTTTTTTCTTCCCGATATTGATGTTCTGCCATAGGTCGCCATCAAGTTTCTCGACCCAGCGAGCCACCCGCTTCTCATCCTTCTTCTCGGAGAAATGGGCTCCGAGCGTGCAGCACCCGGCATCTGGGGCATCCGCGTAGATACCTTTGCAGCCGCGGCCGAAAATACAGGTCCAGCGCGAGGTCAACCAGGTTAGGTCGGCGCGGATTAGCTGGTCGTCGTCAGCAGGATCAACAAACTCGACCCACTGACGTGGAAAATCTAGGGAAACTTCAGGCATGCAGCACACTCTAGGGGGGTGTGCATAAGGGGGCGCGCCCACGTCCATGTGCGTGATCGGTGCTGGCTGCCGGTACGGTCTCCCTATGCGGCTGGGCGTACTAGACATCGGGTCAAACACGGTGCACCTGTTACTTGTTGACGCTCATTACGGGGCAGCACCGATCCCGGCTTCAAAGCTAAAAATGCCGCTTCGATTGGCTGAGCATCTGACCCCTGACGGGCGCATCGATGACTTGGCGGTTGATGAGCTAATTGGGTTCATTCGCGAGGGTCAACAATTGTCCGAAGATAAAGGTGCCACCGAGGTAATGGTGTTTGCAACATCGGCCATCCGAGAGGCCGGCAATGGCGAAGATGTGCTGCGCCGGGTACACGATGCCACGGGGGTTTCAATCGATGTTTTAACCGGTGAATCAGAGGCGCGCATGACATTCCTCGCGGTGCGCCGCTGGTTTGGTTGGTCAACCGGACGCTTACTCGTAGTCGATATCGGCGGTGGGTCCCTTGAACTAGCTTCGGGCGTGGACGAAGAACCAGACGTTGCCGTGTCTTTGCCACTCGGTGCCGGCCGCATGACTCGCGCGCACTTGGTCGGAGACCCTCCAACTTCGGATTCAATACGTGATCTACGTCGACATGTGCGTGCTGAAATTGCATCGGTCACCGGGCGCATCTTGCGGGCCGGGGAGCCCAGCATTGCGGTGGCCACCTCAAAGACATTTAGGCAATTGGCGCGCATCGCTGGCTCAGCGCCTTCAACCGACGGCATGTATGCCCGTCGCGCCTTAAGTGTTACCGATCTTCAGTCATTGGTGAATAAATTGAGCGGCTTGACCGCGGCTGAACGCGCCAAACTGCCAGGAGTCTCGTCGGGGCGCGCGGGCCAGTTGGTCGCGGGTGCCGTGGTTGCTGAAGCCGTCATGGATTTACTCGATATTAAAGAGTTGGTGATTTGCCCATGGGCCTTGCGGGAGGGCGTAATTCTTCACCGCATGGATCGCCTACCCACATGACGATGGTCGCTTCGGGGTTGACGAGCGCTGAGGTAGCTGAGCGGGTGGCTGCGGGTCGGGTAAACCATTCACCTGATGCAAACAGCCGAAGTATCAGCGACATCATCAAGGCCAACACATTTACTTGGTTCAACGGTCTGATCGGGATCATGTGGGTAGTAATGCTGATGATTGCGCCTATTCAGGATTCGCTCTTTGGTTTCGTGATTGTCGCTAATACCGGGATCGGCATTATTCAGGAGTATCGGGCATCCCGTGCCCTAGCGAAGCTGGCGGTTATTGGCGAAGCGAAGCCAGTTGTGCGGCGTGACGGTAATGATATTGCTGTCAGCGCACACGACGTAGTACTCGATGACGTCATCGTTTTGAAGACCGGTGATCAACTAGTTGTTGATGGCGTCGTCCTCCATGCCGATGGACTTGAAATTGACGAGAGCCTGCTTACCGGTGAGGCTGACCCGGTTGATATGCAAATCGACGCTCAGGCGATGTCTGGGTCTTTCGTGGTTGCCGGTTCAGGTCTGTATCGAGCCACGCGTGTTGGCCGTGACTCATTCGCTGCCGGATTAACCGAGCAGGCCAAGAAGTTTCACCAAACTAACTCTGAGCTTCGTGACTCGATCAACAGGTTCATCCGGCTCCTGTCGTACCTGCTCCTACCGGTTGGGCTGTTGCTGTTCTTCTCGCAGTGGCTGCGCGCTGACCTGCCAATTAAAGAAGTCTTGCGCGGCACTATTGCGGGCGTCGTGACCATGGTGCCTGAAGGTCTGGTGCTCCTTACCAGCATCGCGATGGCTGTCGCGGTCATCCGGCTCGCCGCGAAGAAAGTGCTAGTCCAGGATCTTCCGGCGGTGGAGGTGCTAGCGCGGGTTGACACTATTTGCGTTGATAAGACGGGCACACTTACCGAGCCCGGTATGCAAGTGCGCGAAGTGCTGTCGTTGAGCGAAAACGTGAATATCGGTGAGGCGCTGGGTGCTTTGGCGGCTGTCGAATCCAGCCCAAATCCGACGCTACAGGCGATTGGTGCGCGTTACCCCAACCCGTCTTGGGCTGTTCAAACAAGTGTGCCTTTCTCAAGCTCTCGAAAATGGTCAGCCGCGACGTTTGCGGACCATGGGTCGTGGGTTGTTGGTGCTCCTGAAATGCTGCTTGCCGATGGTGACCCAGTTCGAAGCCGGGCTGACGCCATTGCGGGCGATGGCGCACGGGTACTGCTACTAGGTACCAGCGACGTAAACCCAGATGCTGAACGTGGCCCAGGCCGTATCAACCCGGTGGCACTCGTAGTTATTGATCAAACCTTGCGTCCGGATGCCGCTGAAACTGTTGCCTATTTCCTCGAGCAAGATGTTCGAGTCAAGGTTATTTCAGGCGACAATGCGGCAACTGTTGGCGCAATTTCGGCGCAAGCCGGAGTCCCAGGCGCTGAAAACCCTGTTGATGCCCGCACGTTGCCGGAAGATACGGCCGATATCGCGAAGGTGCTGGAGACAGCTTCAGTATTCGGTCGCGTGACACCAACTCAGAAGCAATCTATGGTTGATGCATTGCACCTTCAAGGCTGCACGGTGGCGATGACCGGTGATGGCGTTAACGATGTGCTGGCGCTCAAGAGTGCCGATCTTGGCATTGCGATGGGCTCAGGCTCTGGGGCCACTCGCGCCGTCGCTCAACTAGTGCTCCTGGACGATAAGTGGTCGGTGATGCCAAGTGTGGTGGCTGAGGGCCGGCGCGTATTAGGCAATATAGAACGAGTTGCTGATGTGTTCTTAACTAAGTCGTTCTACGCAATCTTCATTTCCATTGCCACCGGAGTATTCGCCGTTGCTTTCCCATTCTTGCCCAGACATATTTCACTACTCGGCGCACTGACGATTGGTATACCGGGCTTCTTCTTGGCCTTGATGCCAAACACCGAGCGCTTTCGCCCCGGGTTCTTCAAGCGGGTATTGGTTTTCTCGGCACCGGCCGGAGCCATCGCGGCGCTGGCCGCTTTTACCAGTTATGGTCTGGCTTTAAATATTGGCGAGCCGTTATCCAGCGCGCAGTCAGCGGCGACCGTAACACTATTCATCGTCGCCACGGCGGTCTTAATACAAAGTGCTAGACCGCTGAATCTAATTCGAATTGGGATTGTTGCCCTAATGATTTTACTGTTTCTAGGGGTACTCTTTGTGCCATTTTTCTCGAAACTATTTGCGCTGTCTCTTGGCCCAGAGCGCTACAGTCTTGTAGCAATTGTGGTTGGACTCGTCGGTGCCGGATGTATTTGGGTGATGACAATCATCACCGATAGGTGGCGTCGGGAGTGATTCCACTTATCGGCTTATCTACCTCGTCCGTTTATCCAGAAACCACAGCCGCCGCTTTTGAAATTGCCTCTTCACTTGGCTACGACGGCGTCGAAGTCATGGTTGGCACTGATTCAATAAGTCAAGATGTTGATGTACTGGCGGCTTTGGTCGATCACTATCAATTGCCGGTGCTTTCAATACATGCCCCTTGCCTGCTGGTAACTCAGCGAGTGTGGGGCACCGATTCATGGGCTAAATTGCGCAGGGCACAAGCCGTGGCTGAGCTACTCGGCGCGTCAACGGTGGTGGTGCACCCACCATTTAGGTGGCAGCGTGAGTACGCGCGTACTTTCGTGGGCGGGCTGGAGGCCATGCGTAGTGAGACCGCCGTGCAATTTGCGGTAGAGAACATGTTCCCGTGGCGTGCGGTTTCGCAAAGGTTGCCAGCCTATTCACCGGGCTGGGATATCCGCGACGAGGATTACCCGCACACGACACTTGATCTATCGCATACGTCGGTTTCCGGAAGCGATGCGCTGCAATTCGCTCGCGATCTTGGTGATCGGCTCAGCCATCTGCACCTAGCCGATGGCAGTGGCTCGGCACGCGATGAGCATTTGGTTCCTGGGCGCGGTAGCCAACCTGCTGGTGCCGTACTCAGCCACTTAGCTACAACCGGGTTCGCTGGCTCGGTCATCGTCGAAGTAAGTACTCGGGGTGCGGGGTCACGTGAAATTCGCGAGATTGATCTAATCGAGGCCCTGGCCTTTGCCAGGTTGCACCTGCGGCTTTAACACTTTTACTGATCGCGCCTTAAGGCGCCACTGCGTTGCCGAAAATTGCGCAGGCGGGCAATTCATAGTCGGCGCTCGGCCCTGAACCTGCTCGAACCGTCGCGGCTGGGCCCGGTACCTGCTCGAACCGTCATGGCTGGACCTTGTACCTGCTCGAACCGTCGCGGCTGGGCCCGGTACCTGCTCGAACCGTAGCGGCTGGGCCCGCTACCTGCTCGAACCGTCATGGCTGGACCTTGTACCTGCTCGAACCGTCATTTATTGACGGTTTTTTGACGGTTTCAGCAGGTTGAAGAATCGGGCACTTGCTGAGCGGCGGTCAGCACCGGTGCCCGGTACGGTGATGGGCATGGCTGAGCCTGACTTCACCTCATCGATTTTGGGCGCTGCTCGGGCGGTACTGGGCGCTCGAGGCTATGCCAACACCACCATCAAGACGGTGGCTGCCTCGGCCGGAGTGGCCCCAGGGGTTGTTCGATCGCTGTACGCCAACAAGGAGCAATTACTGGCAGCGGCTATCAGGGTGCCATTTGATCCGTCCGGCAGCATCCCTAAATTAATTGCTCCGGGTCTTGATGGCATGGGTGAGCGCTTGGTGCGCCTAACCTTGCAACTTAGTGGCGATGAGAAAGTGCGCAAGGACGCCACCAATTTGGTGCAGTCGGCACGCGAGTCTGCCGGAGTTGAGCAGCTGCGAGTTCTAACCGACTACCTGCAGGCCACCTTGCTTGATCGGGTGGTCGGGGCAATTGGCGTTCCAGATGCGCGCATGCGCGGCGCTTTAATTACCGCGTACTTAGCCGGGGTGGCTGCGACACGATCGATATTGAACGTGGAGCCACTTGCTTCAGCCACTGACGAGCTTGTAGTGGCACTTGTTGCACCCACTATCCAACGACTACTCGACCCAACACAGCCACTTGCTGCCAAGGATGCAGCCGGGCAGCCATAAGGTCATCGGGTGCCAATAGTTCGCAGTATCTTCGAGCAGATTGCCAAGAACGATGCCCTCGGGGCGTTCATAGCAGGTACGCCGGTTGGCCGCGAGTTCGTGCACCGGGTTGCCGGGGGTGAGCAAGTTGAAGATGTAATTGAAGCAGCACAACAGTTGGCCGACTCTGGACGTCTTATTAGTTTGGAGCGTGCGGTCCGCGGCGACATCGAAGAGTCAGAGAGCACCTTGGTCTTTGCCGACTACGCAATGGCCGTGAGCGCGCTAGCTTCAACATCGTTAGCTCGCATCTCCGAGGTGGCAATTCTCCCGGAGTTCATACTTGGTGGACGTTCCAGAGTCGCGCCGCTGAGGCAATTGTGCGCACAGGCGCAGGCCAGTCAAGTAGGTGTGATGATCGGGATGGGTCCCGCTGATTTGGTTGATGAGACGATTGATCTAGTTGGTGGATTACGCTCGGATGGCTTCGACGTTGGAGTGACGTTGCAGTCAGTGCTAAGACGTACCGAAATAGATTGCGAAACCTTCGGGGGTCGGGTGCGCCTTGTTAAAGGGGCACATAGCTCTGGCTCACTTGATCGATTCGGCCCGGCGATAGAAGTGGACAAGTCGTATATCCGCTGCGCCAAAGCCCTGTTGAGAGCAAATGCTGAATCTGGTTTTGCCACCCATGACCCCCGCCTAATTGAGATCATCCAGACGGTCGCCGCTCGGCTTCATCATGAAAAAGGCAGTTACGAGTTCGCCATGTATTACGGCCGCAGTTCGGGGTTGCAGCAGCGGTTGGTCGACGCGGGTGAGGCGGTTCGGGTGTATATCCCGTTCGGCCCGCAGTGGTTCGGCCGCCTCGTGGGAGGCTTGGCCGAAAGACCGTCCGGTTTACTCCCGGCGATCAGGTCGCTGCTGCCAGGTGCCTGATAACCGTTTATCGAAAGGAAATGACGTGACACGAATCGCGGTCCTTGGCGGCGGGGTGATGGGCGAGGCGCTAATCGTCGGCCTACAGCACCAAATGAACCCCTCTCCGATTATCGTGGTGGCCGAAAAACGACCGGATCGGTCGGCTGAGCTCATTGACCGGTTTGGTGTGACGATTGCGGCTCCGGCTGACGCCGTAATTGATGCCGACGTGGTAATCATCGTGGTTAAGCCGCAGGACATCCGCGCGGTAGTAAATGAGATTGCAACTGGCGTGGCCGACGGCGCCTTGGTTATTTCCATCGCTGCCGGCATCACTACTTCGTCAATTGAAGAAGTAATCCCGCAAGCTAATGTGGTGCGGGCAATGCCAAATACGCCGGCGCGAATTGAACTTGGGGTCACCGGGATTAGTGCAGGCGCCAATTGCGCTGCATCGGCCGCGACCCAAGCTGCGGGGTTACTGGCATCAGTTGGCACCGTCATTTTGGTGCCCGAAGATTTACAAGATGCAATTACCGCAGTTTCCGGCAGTGGCCCGGCATATGTTTTCTATTTAGCTGAGGCCCTGATGGCTGGTGCGCTGGAGGTGGGGCTAAGTGCGAAAGATGCTCGAACCGCGGTGGTGCACACCCTGCTCGGCGCAGCCCACCTACTTGAGGTAAGCCACGAAGAGCCAGCGGTGCTGCGCGGCAAGGTCACCTCACCCGGTGGCACCACCGCGGCGGCCATAGCGGTGTTGCAAGAGCATGAGGTCCTGGACACTTTCGTTGCGGCGATCAAAGCCGCACGGGATCGAAGCCAGGAGTTAGCTAGATCGTGAGCAGGCGGTTAGCGGTGGTCAGGTGGGTCGCGGTCGGTGGGGGAGGCTAATAGTGGCGAGATCACCTGCCGCGGGCCTGGCCCCAACTAATTACCAAAGCCAGCGGCCACCGAGTGGATCCGTAGGCTGAACTCCCAAAGGTGGGTCCTAATGGTGGATTAGGGCACCCCGTAGCCCAATTCTTTAGCAATTTGGCAAACCACCTTTCCCTGTGGCCCCGGGTGCCACTAGTGTTCGGTCTCTGATCACGCATCGGCAGGGGAGCCGAAGCGGACTGCCTGCAGAAAGTTCGGTGCCAAATGACCAGTAACGTCGAGCGCGGCTTTGCCGAGGTTCGCTTCCTGACAGTTGCCGAGGTTGCCTCGGTAATGCGGGTCTCCAAGATGACTGTTTATCGATTGGTGCACGGCGGTGAGCTGCCCGCGGTCCGCGTTGGCCGCTCCTTCCGGGTGCCAGAGCAGGCCGTCCACGACTACCTTCGGGACTCCTTCGTGGAGACCGCCTGAGGCCCCAGATAGGCTGCATGTTGCTAGTGCGCGTTCCTGGAATTCCTGAACGCATTTTTTGAATGACGAACGCGAGGATTTTTCATGGGCTCAGTGATAAAGAAGCGCCGCAAGCGGATGGCAAAGAAGAAGCACCGCAAACTGCTGCGCCGTACCCGAGTTCAGCGGCGCAACAAGGGCTAGTCAGGAACCGGTAACGAGTCACCGTGATCAGCAAGCTAGGGGGTCGGTCATGGGGCGCATAGTCCTAGTCACCGGTGTCTCGCGTTATCTCGGTGGGCAAATTGCCCGAATCCTCGCTAAGGATCCGAGTATTGATCAGGTAATCGGTGTTGACGTAATACCGCCGAAAGTTAAGTTGTCGCAGATGCAGTTCGTCCGCGCCGATATCCGAAACCCAGTTATTGCCAAGGTCCTTGGCGAGGCCGGCGTCGACACCGTTGTCCACATGGGGGTGATTGCTACCCCGAGGCAGGCCGGTGGTCGGGCGACCATGAAAGAAATCAACGTCATCGGCACGATGCAGTTACTCGCGGCCTGTCAGCGCACCCCTAGTGTCAAGGCATTAGTTGTGAAGTCGTCAGCTTCGGTATACGGAAGTGGGCCAAAGGACCCAGCGATGTTCACCGAAGAGATGCAGCCTCGGCATACCCCGCGGTCAGGGTGGGCGAAAGACTCGGTTGAGGTGGAGGGATTCGTACGCGGTTTTGCGCGCCGACGGCCAGATGTGGCTGTCACCACTTTGCGGTTCGCGAACATCATTGGCCCTGGTATCGATACGGCGATGACAACCTATTTTTCGCTACCGGTGATACCGACGGTGTTGGGGTTTGATGCTCGGTTGCAATTCATTCATGAAGATGACGGCCTTGAGTTCATTAAGCGTGCAGTGTTGGGTAGTTATGCCGGGACTTTCAATGTCGCGGGCAGCGGCATTTTGATGCTGTCTCAGGCGATCCGTCGAACCGGTCACAAACGCGTTTCACTTCCGGAGTTTTTGTTCATGCCGGTTGGTCGCAGCATTAGCAGTGCTGGGCTAATTGATTTCACCACCGAACAGGTGCGTTACTTGACTTTTGGCAGGGTACTTGACACCTCCCTTGCCCAAACGACTTTTGGACACACTCCGATGTATTCAACTCCGCAAGCATTCGCGAGTTTTCTAGCTCGACGCGAGGTATCCGTTGCCTAACGCAAAAATAATCCCGATTCACGGAGACGACCCGATCGTCCCGCGCCTTGTTGCAGACCTTGAGCCAGATGTAATGGCGCGACTAATGGAGTTCTGGGAATTCGTGCAGCGAAGGCTCGCCGGAGATTATTCAGTTGACGATTTTGGTTTTGATCCTGAGTTCAACGACAAGGTACTGATGGCCTTGGTACGCCCGCTATACAAATCTTGGTTTCGCGTTGAAGCGTCTGGCCTCGAAAATGTACCGGACCAAACCGGGGCATTGGTGGTGGCGAATCATTCCGGTGTTATCGCCTTTGATGCGGTTATGACACAACTGGCACTCCTAGATGAGCATCCCGCCCATCGCCACCTACGCATGCTCGGATCAGACCTCGTGTTCCAGAGCCCGTTCCTGGGTGAGATCGCCCGAAAGGCAGGTCACACCTTGGCCTGCCATCCCGATGCGGAGCGCCTATTAGGTGATGGCGAGATTGTGGGCGTGTGGCCGGAGGGCTACAAGGGCATTGGCAAACCATTTGCTGAACGCTACAAACTGCAGCGTTTCGGCCGCGGCGGTTTTGTGGCAGCGGCACTTCGTACGAAGACCCCAATCATTCCGACCGCCATTGTGGGCGCCGAAGAAACGTACCCGATGATCGCGAATGCGACCGTAGTTGCTCGGCTACTTGGTTTGCCGTACTTCCCGATTACACCGACTTTCCCACTACTTGGCCCACTTGGATTGATCCCACTGCCGAGTAAGTGGTTCATTCACTTTGGTGAACCAATTCACACCGACCAATTTCCAGAAAATGCTGCTGACGACCCGATGCTGGTATTTGACTTGACCGATCAGGTTCGCGAGCAAATTCAGCAGACTCTTTATCGACTCCTGATGCAGCGCACTTCGGTGTTCGGCTAGCGCTTGCGCCGGCCTATTGCGTAACCGATGGCCAAGCCGAACGCAATGCCACCCGCCACTGACAAACCTGGTGCTGAGTACTCCTTGATCTGCGCGCGCCGGCGAAAATCCCGTATCACCCAATTATTTTCGCGAGCATGTGCCCGCAGGGTTGAGTCAGGATTAACAGCGACGGGATTGCCCACGGCTGAAAGCATTGGAATGTCATTTGATGAATCCGAGTATGCGGAGCAGGCGCTGAGGTCTAGGCCTTCGCGGGCCGCGAGAGATCTGATGGCTTCAGATTTTGCCAGGCCGTGCAGCGGGGGCCCGTTTAGCCGGCCGGTGTATATCCCGTTCTTGACTTCCGAAACCGTGCCTAGTGCACCGGTAAGGCCTAAACGTCGCGCCACCATGGTTGCCAGTTCAACCGGGGTCGCGGTTACCAGCCAGACTTGCTGCCCAGCATCAAGATGGGCTTGGGCTAGCGCCAGGGACCCGGGGATGAGTTTGTCGACCATGCTCTCGTCGAAGATCGCTTCGCCGAAAGCATTTAGTTCTTCGACACTTCGTCCTTGCACGAACGAGAGCGCGGCCTCGGTAACCGAAGCTATATCTTCGAGATCCTCGGACCCGCTGACCACAAACTTCACTTGCTTGACGGCGAAGCCAGCGATCTCCGGCATCGTGAAATATTTGCGTTTAGCTAAGCCGACGGCAAAGTGGAACACACTCGCCCCGCGGATGATCGTGTTATCGAGATCGAAGAAGGCAGCGCTGTGCGCCTGCCCGTGCGGGCTAGACGACTCCTTCCCCGCTTTAGCCGATGCCTCGCCGGCACGGCGATATGCCGAGAGCACATCTAGGTTTCCGGTTTGGGTCGTGGGCGCTGCGGGCAGATCCGGTGCCGTCATAGGCTGAGCGTACCTAGGGGAGCGGCTCCTGCACAGGCATGGAGGGAGGAGTTGGCATGACACCGAACTCCAACGTGGCTGAATTTGTCCGAAATTCGGCACGCAATTACCCAACCCAAGTTGCCGTCATTGATGCAGATCGGATCTTGACTTGGGCAGAACTTGATGCGCAGATTGACGCATTCGCGTGCGGTCTAATACAGCGCGGTTTGCACGCGGGTGAACGAGTAGCTGGTCTTCTTGGTAACTCAGCTGATTTTGTCGTTGCATATTTCGGTATCTTGCGCGCCGGCCTTGTTGCTGTTCCACTCAACCCGGCCTACACGGCGCCGGAGATCGCGCTACTAATAGCTGATTCGGGTGCGCGACTCTTGCTCGTAGACGAAGGCACTTCGGCTACCGCCAACGCGGCAACGGCGTCACTTGCGGCCTGCGAAGTGATTGTCTTGGGAAGCAAACCCTGGCTGGAAATCCTCGAAACTGGTTCGCAACTGGTACTCGCCGAGCAAGTCACCCCGACGAATTCACTAGCCCTTCTGCTTTTTACCGCAGGCACGAGTGGGCGCCCAAAGGGGGCAATGCTCACCCACGGCGCCCTACGTGCGAATGTCGAGATGATTAGGTCATTGCAGGATCCACCCGCGGTGCAGCACAGTGATGTAGTACTGCTAGTACTGCCAATGTTCCACGTTTACGGGCTCAATGCCGCACTTGGCTTAGCTGCATCGGCCGGGGCAACTTGCGTAGTACTAGATCGCTTTGACCCGGTCGGTAGCCTTGAAGTCATCACTAAGCACGGGGTCACTACCGTCGCTGGTGCACCCGGCATGTATCAGGCCTGGTGTCGGGTACCCGCTGCCCGCGAAGCCCTTGCCGGGGTTCGACTATTCACCAGCGGTGGTTCACCGTTGCCACCTCGAGTATTTGAAGAGTTTGCCGCGACCATCGGCCAAGAAATCTTTGAAGGCTATGGCATGACCGAAACTGCCCCGGTCGTCGCGACAACTTTGGTCTCGGGCGTGCCCAAGCCCGGTTCAGTTGGTCGGCCGTTGCCCGGGGTGCAGGTGCGCTTGGTACATGATGAAGGTTCTGACTCTGGGTCCGACGCCGAAGAAGGGGATCCGGGTGAGATGTGGGTTCGAGGTTCATCGGTATTTAGTGGCTATTGGCCAGATGGGGTTGGCGGGTCCGACGCTGACGGCTGGTTCCGTTCCGGTGACATCGCATTCTTCGACGCGGATGGGGACCTACATATTGTTGATCGCCGACGTGAAGTGATTTTGGTTAGTGGCTTCAATGTTTATCCACGTGAAATCGAAGTTGCCATTGATTCGATGGATGCGGTAGCCGAAGTTGCCGTGATCGGGGTGCCGGATGACGCGACCGGCGAGGCAGTTACGGCGCTCGTGGTTGCAGTGCCGGGTGTGACACTTTCGGTGGGAGATGTGGCTGCGTATTGCGCCGAGCGGCTGGCGCGGTTTAAGTGTCCATCGGTGATTCGAATTGTCGATGCGCTGCCACACTCAGCAACCGGCAAGGTGGCTAAAGGCCGACTTCGTGAGGTTTATGGAGATGAGTGACAAGTGCTCACTTGACCCTTCATGAACGTCACAATTGTCGGCAAGCCGGGCTGTCACCTTTGTGATGAGGCCCGGGTAATCGTTGAGCAGGTGTGCGCGGAGACCGGTGCGACCTGGGATGAAGTGTCAGTGTTGGAGGATGTCGCCCTCTTTGATTCTTATTGGGAGAAGATCCCGGTGCTGCTCATTGATGGAGCTGTTCACGATTTCTGGAGAGTAGATCCGGAACGGTTGCGCAGAGCCCTATCCCGATAATCGGACGCGAGCGTCCGCTCAACTTTGTGAAGTCGGGAACTAACGCCTAACCTTAGGGCACCTCGTCGAATGCGGCGGGGCTTCCCAGCAGGAGCAACATGTCAATCTCCCTCGGCAAAGGTCGGCCCCGTGAGGCCGGTCGTGGTATTCCAGATGCCACGGTAGCCCGGCTACCGGTTTACCACCGCGTGTTGGTTTCCCTCAGCGAGGCCGGGGTGCAGACGGTTTCCTCCGAGGCACTGGCTGCTAAATGCGGGGTTAGCTCGGCTAAATTTCGCAAAGACCTTTCATATTTAGGCTCGTACGGAACCCGTGGGGTTGGCTACGACGTCTCGTATTTGACCTACCACATCAGCCGTGAGTTGGGCTCCGCGCAGCCTTGGGGCGTGGTAATCGTGGGCATTGGCAATTTAGGTCGGGCGTTGATTTCCTATCGGGGATTTACTTCACGTGGTTTTGCCATCGTGGGCCTAGTCGATAATCATCCTGACGTAGTAGGCGAAAGCATCACACTTAGTGAGCTCGGCAATCTCGTAGCATTGAAAGTTCGCCCCCTCGTCGAACTCGAGACCATCGTGGGCGCGACCAAAGCCCAAATCGGGGTGATTGCCACGCCGGCGGATTGTGCCCAAGGGGTATGTGAACGACTCGTTGCCTCCGGGATTCGCAGCATCTTGAATTTCGCGCCTGTGGTCCTTGAGGTCCCCAACGGAGTTGAAGTACGCAAAGTTGATCTCGCGGTTGAATTGCAGATCCTCGCATTCCACGAGCAACGTCGTGGCTATGAGCCGGAGGCGATGAACGCATGACCAAGCCAAAGAATCCAGTAATACCAAATGAGCCAATCAGTATCAGCCCAGGAGACATTGTGAATACGACTACCAAGGCCCGTAAAAAGGTGAGCCTCGGTTCGGTAGCGCTTGTCGCAGCTGGCCCGGGTGATCCGGAGTTGCTGACCCTTCGCTCGGCAGCACTTCTGCGCGATGCTGAAGTCGTCATTGTTGATACTGAAGCGATTGACATAGCTAACGCCCACTCAAATGCCGGTGCCGAAATCATCATCGCGGTTGATCAAGAAGGTGCGCCCCTAGATCAGGTGGAGCGGGCCAAATTAATCGTGAATGCTGCGCGAGATGGCAAGCGCACCGTACGACTCATCGCTGGCGACCCGGTCGTCGACGGCACGTTACTTCATGAGGCGGCGGCGCTACGTAAAGCCAAGGTGCCTTTTGAGGTTGCCCCGGGAGTCAGCGAAGTTACCGGAATCCCGGCTTATGCCGGATTTGGATTAACCGGTGGCCGCACTCGGCAATTTCGCGTGGTCGACGCTGACGATGCCGACTTGGATTGGGCTGACCTTGTCAACCCGCGCATCACCTTGGTGGTACTCAATGGCGCAGACAAAGTTGCTGAAATTGCAGCGATGCTGGTGCAGGCCGGTGCCGATCCGCAGACTCATATCGCGGTAACCCGAAGGGGCACCACGGTTGATCAGCGAACAATTGCCAGCACTTTGTCCGAGATTGGCAATATCTCAAAACTGATGAAACTCGCTGGTGTTGGCATCGTGGTCGTCGGCGATGTCGTGGCACAGCGCGAGAAATTGGATTGGTTCGAGGTTAAGTCGCTTTTTGGCTGGCGTGTGTTGATCCCACGTACCCAAGACACCACCGGTTCGATCATGTCGCTGCTGCGCGGGCATGGGGCGGTACCCATGGAGGTGCCGACGATTTCGGTCGAGCCGCCGCGGACCCCGCAGCAAATTGACCGGGCAATCCACGGCCTAGTTTCCGGTCGTTACGAGTGGATTGGTTTTACTTCGGTAAACGCGGTACGAGCTATCCGCGAAAAACTAGATGAGTACGGCCTTGATGCGCGGTCGTTCGCGGGCCTGAAAGTAGCGGCGGTTGGTGACAGCACGGTGGCCTCGCTAATCGAATTCGGCGTACGCCCGGATTTAGTCCCGGTTGGCGACCAGTCAACCAGGGCTTTGCTTGAAGACTGGCCGATATACGACTCATTGACCGATCCAATTAACCGGGTCTTCCTGCCCCGCGCCGATATTGCAACCGACACTTTGGCTGCTGGTTTGGCTGAACTTGGCTGGGAGGTCGAAGACATCACGGCTTATCGCACCGTGCGGGCAGCACCACCGCCCGCCGAGGTGCGCGAAGCCATCAAGACCGGTGGTTTCGACGCCGTCCTATTTACCTCTAGCAGCACGGTGCGCAACCTCGTTGGCATCGCGGGCAAGCCACATCACACCACAATCGTGGCGTGCATCGGCCCGCAGACCGCTAAGGCTGCGCAGGAGCACGGCCTGCGAGTTGACGTACTCGCCGGCACCAGCACCTTGCACGGGTTGGTCGCGGCGGTTGCGGCTCATGGAGAGGTTCTGCGCCAAGCGGCTCTCGAATCCGGTGAAGGCAGTTGGCGCCCGAGTCGGCGTCGCACCGCTGCACGCCGCAAAGTCACGTAACTTAGAGTGGCTCGTATGAGTGGTGATGAGCGAACTGTTGTACATCTGCTCCGGCATGGCGAGGTATTCAACCCAGACGGTGTCCTCTATGGCCGCCTTCCAGGTTATGTCCTTTCTGATCTTGGGCAGGTGATGGCAACGCGTGCGGCAGCGGCCTTGGCCAACAACGACGTTACCGCTGTTATCGCATCGCCGATGGAGCGGGCTCAGCAAACCGCGCAGCCCATTGCGGCAAAGCACGGATTAACTATTCAAACCGAGCCATTGCTGATTGAAGCTGACAATATCTTTGAGGGTCAGCGGGTTAGCGTCGGTGACGGAGTGTTGAAACAGCCAAAGACGTGGCGCCACCTCTGGAACCCATTTCGTCCATCCTGGGGTGAGCCATATGACGAAGTGGCCTCGCGAATGACGGCTGCGGTTCATGCGGCACGTGATCAAGTTCGCGGCCACGAAGCGGTTTTGGTCAGCCATCAATTGCCTATTTGGGTGGCACGCCTAGCTGCCGAAGACCGCCGGCTTTGGCATGACCCGCGTAGCCGGCAGTGCACACTTGCTTCACTAACTTCGTTGACGTATGAAAATGACGACCTGGTAGCAATCACCTATACCGAGCCCTCACGTGATCTTCTGGCGAAGGCCAGCAAGGTCGCCGGCGCATAGCTGCCATGATGCACCGCAGCATTCTCCGATTAGTGTTGCCGCTCATCGCCGGAAGCACGCTGTTCTTAATCACCGCATGCGGTAGTGGCGAGCCGGCTTCACCCGCCGGAGTTGATGCCGGGTTCGTGGCCGGCGATGGTTCGATCGTGGTTTTGCCCGTAGCTGGGCGGCAGCCAGCACCTGCACTTATCGGCCCCACCCTTGAGGGCGGCACTTTTGACCTGGGCATGGTTAAAGGTCAGGTGGTAGTACTAAATGTTTGGGCGTCCTGGTGTGCACCATGTCGAGCCGAAGCCCCGGCCCTCGAAGCTGCCTGGTTGAAGTTTGCTGGCAAAGATGTTCAATTCATCGGGCTCAATACCCGGGATTCACCGAAGTCTGCAGAGGCATTCGTCAATCGGTTCAAGGTGACGTATCCCAGCCTCATCGACACCGATGGGCAATTGCAATTGTTGTTTCGCGACACCTTGCCACCGCAAGCAATTCCGTCGACCCTGATCATCGATAGGCAAGGCCGAGTGGCGGCGCGCGCGCTCGGCACGGTAAGTGAGTCATCCCTTCGCGCCCTGATCGAGCCACTCTTGGAAGAGCAGCCGTGATCGGTGACCTGATGGCGAGTGGGTCTCTCCTATTTGCTTTTCCGGTGGCCTTTGCCGCGGGCCTTATAGCGTTCCTTAGCCCCTGCGTGCTGCCTTTGGCCCCCGGGTACGTGTCGTATATGACCGGCTTGACCGGGGCCGAACTGGCCGATGGACGCAAGAGTCGCATGCTGCTGGGCAGTGTGCTTTTCGTGCTCGGCTTTAGTGTGGTTTTTGTTTCCTTTGGAGCATTCTTCGGCGGCGTAGGTTCGGTCCTCCTGCAATATCAAGATGTCATTACCCGGGTGCTTGGGGTTGTGGTCATCATCATGGGGCTGGCTTTTATGGGTTTGATCCCAGGGTTACAACGCGAGTGGCGTATTCACCGACTGCCAAACTGGGGGGTTGCTGGTGCACCCATCCTTGGGGTGTTGTTCGGTTTGGGCTGGACCCCATGTATAGGTCCAACCCTCGCTGCAGTGCAGACCCTCGCCTTCACCGAAGCCAGCGCCCTGCGCGGCGCCTTGCTTTCATTTGTCTACTGCCTTGGCCTCGGGGTGCCTTTCGTTTTACTCGCTGTGCTGTTCAACCGAACCGCTCGCGGACTGGCTTGGGTCAAAGGTCACTACTTGTTGGTGATGCGTATCGGTGGGGGCATGTTAGTTATTGTCGGGGTGCTTCTGGTGACAGGAGCCTGGACAGATTTCACGATTTGGCTCCGCACTTCGGTACCAACTTTTGAGACGGTGCTCTAGATGTCCAAACAGGCACCGACCCTGCCACCCATGGGCGCACTTGGATTCCTTCGATTTACCTGGCGCCAGTTAACCAGCATGAAGACCGCTTTGATTTTGCTATTTTTGCTGGCAATCGCAAGCGTGCCGGGGTCAATATTTCCGCAGCGAGGTAATAACCCGTTGCGAGTTAACGAGTGGATTGCTGACAGCCAAACCTTTGGACCCGTCTTCGATGCATTTGGATTTTTCGATGTTTATTCCTCGCCATGGTTCGCGGCTGTGTATTTACTGCTTTTTATCTCGCTGATTGGTTGTGTATTACCTCGGACGAAGGTGCATTGGCGAGCCATGTTTGCCCCCCCGCCTCCGGCGCCACGCAATCTACTTCGACTGCCAGAGTCGATGTCATTTGAAGTCAGCGCTCCCGCCGATGAAGTTTTAGCGCGCGGCCGTAAGTATTTATCAGGTAGACGCTGGCGCCTGCTGGTAGCCGAAAACTCCGTAGCAGCCGAAAAGGGCTATCTGCGCGAGACTGGAAACCTGCTGTTCCATTTCTCGCTAATCTTGATTTTAGTTGCCATCGCCCTTGGCGGTCTTTTTGGCTGGAAAGGCAATGTCATCGTTCGCACGGGGCAAGGGTTTTCCAATACTTTGACCCAATATGACGCTTGGGGCGGTGGGCGATTCACCGGGGCATCGCGGTTGTCACCGTTTGCGTTCACCCTCGATAAGTTCAATGTTGAATTCGATCGGAGTGAGGCCCAGCGGGGTTCTCCGAAACTATTCGAAGCTGATGTGACCTATCGCGGCTCACCGGGCGCCGCTGCTGAGAATGCTCGCATCGAAGTTAATATTCCGCTTGAGATCGATGGTGCAAAAGTCTTTTTGGTCGGTCACGGTTATGCACCGCATTTTGTAGTACGAGATGCGGGTGGTGAAATAACATTTGACGACACCGTCGTCTTCTTGCCGCAGGATGGCAATTTTACGTCTACCGGAGTGGTAAAAATCCCGGATTCGGACCCGCGGTTGGGTTTCCAGGGTATTTTCGTACCAACCGCAGCGTCAAATAACTTGCGTGGACCGATTTCGACATTCCCTGGCCCGGATGATCCTGCCGTTTTCATGTCGGCGTGGCGCGGCGATTTGGGGCTAGATAATGGTGCACCGCAAAGTGTGTACCGACTAGATACCGCGGCCATGGAGCAGATCGGAATCGTGGCTTTACGCCAAGGTCAAACTTGGACCCTTCCCGATGGTTCGGGGTCTATTGCCTTCACTGGCTTTGAGCGTTGGGCGTCATTTCAGATCGCATACGATCCGGGCAAGGAGGTTGCCTTACTTGGAGCTGTGCTGGCAATCAGCGGCTTACTATTGTCACTATTCATTCGTAGACGTCGAGTTTGGATCACTGCGACGACCAATTCCGAAGGCGTTACTGTGGTGCACCTTGCAGGGTTGGCGCGCATTGAATCTGCTGATCTGCCCGGTGAACTAGAGTTGATTCGCGGTGCCGTCAGTGATTTACCGGACACCGCGTCGGCAACATCTACTAACGAAACTAGGGAGCAAAAGTGAGTTCGACGCAATTGGCCGCGGCGAGCAACGCAGCGGTATACGCCTCAATGGTTACCTTAACTTTTGCAATGGTGTCCTTTGCGATTTCATTTGCCTCTGGCCGGCGCCGAGTCGCTGTAGTGGCACCTGCGCCGGTCGAAATAAATTCGTCAGGTAGCACGGCCGTGTTAACCAAGTCGGCGGTGTTAACGACGTCGGCCGGAGGCGCGCCGCCCGATGACCAAACCGGTAGACGTTCGGCAAATATCGGTATGTCCTTAACGTGGTTGGGTTTCGTGTTGCTGCTCGCTGGAGTGGTGTTGCGCGGAGTGTGGGCGGGACGAGTGCCATGGGGAAACATGTACGAATTCTCGATCACCGCAGCATTGGGAATTCTCGGAGTGTTTTTACTTATTTCACTACGCCGAGACGTGCGCTGGCTCGGCCTTTTTATTGTTATCCCAGCGCTGTTGACCTTGGGCCTAGCGGTGACGGTGCTTTACACCGAGGCGGCTCAATTGGTGCCTGCGTTGAAGTCCTATTGGCTGATCATTCACGTGTCGGCGGCGATCATCTGCTCGGGCGCATTCACGCTGGCGGCTGCCACCGCTGGGCTGGCATTGGTCCAATCACGAGCAGAGCGGCGCGGTAAGTCTGGCCTTGCGCGGGTGCCTTCGGCTGAAAAACTGCGTACTTTGACTTATCGAATACTCGCATTCGCGTTTCCGCTCTGGACTTTTGCGGTAGTCGCTGGAGCCATCTGGGCGGAAAATGCGTGGGGCCGGTATTGGGGGTGGGATCCAAAGGAGACTTGGGCATTTATCACTTGGGTTATCTACGCTGCATATTTGCACGCCCGCTCAACGGTTGGCTGGCGCGGAGACCGGGCCTCCTGGGTTGCTATCGCGGGCTGGGCGGCCTTCATCATTAACTATTTCGGGGTGAACATCTTTATTAACAGCTTGCACTCGTACTCAGGGGTTTAGGTCTAAGTCGCACTTAGGCAGGCATTAAGCCTCGCCGCGGCGCTCGCGCATGCGTCGGCGCCACGCCTCTTCGTCAAGGCCCTTTAAGAATTTGGGGTCATCATCTGGGGCAATTGGCCCACGGCGCCGAAATAAGCCACCGGAAGCAGGTCGCGGACGGCCCAGGAAGAACCACAAGATCCCACCGATTAACGGAATGAGCACCACCAGTGCCAACCAGAGCATCTTTGGCAGGGTGCGGGCTTCAAGCCGTGGGGTGCGCAGCACATCAATGATGAATGAGATGTACATCGCGACGAGAACCAAAACTCCAAGGACCCGCAGCATGAGCACACCTCCCAGTTCATCGTAATTCAAGGATTCAGGTAATGGTTTATAGAAATAATAACGCTTGCCCACGCATATTAACGAACACCCGTGGCATTCGCCAGCCGCGGTCTCGGGTTAGAGCCACCGGGTGCCGTACTCTGTTAACGTGAGAACATCGGGGTGGGCGGTTATTCGCTTCACCGTACTTCGATTGTTGCTCTTTGGATTCGTGTGGCTGCTTATTCAATTAACCACCCCACTTCGGGGCCTGCTGGCCGCCGTGGTTGCGCTGCTGATCTCCGGGGTCATAAGCGTGGCTGTGCTTGATCGGCAGCGCGCTGCAATGGGCGCAGTTTTATCCGGCTTCTTCGGCCGGATTAATGCTCGCATCGATGCATCAACACGCGCAGAAGACGAAGCAGACGATACCCAGAGATTAAGCGAGCAACTAGGCCGGAGGCTAGGCGAGGGCGATCAAGATACCCAAGCCGAGACCGTAGAAAAGAACGAGTAATCCAGTCTGCTTCAGCGCCGGGATCAGCGCCGGCCCGGTTGCGCCACTAAGAATCAAGCGAATCGGTGCAATGAGCAAGATGACAAGCGCTAAGAGAACCAGCCAAGAGGTAAGTGCCGCAGTGATCAGCGTCGTGATTGCTGTGGTGATGATGCACGCAACATAAAGTGTGCGGGTGCGCTGGTCGCCAATTCGAACTGCGAGTGTGTTCTTGCCGGCTTGCTGGTCACTTGGTAGATCGCGCAGGTTATTGGTGACAAGAACTGCGCAGGCAAGTGTGCCGACACCTATGGAGGCGATAAACGCCGCGAGGGTAATCGTGCCCGCCTGCACGTAGCAGGTTCCTACCACGGGCACCAGGCCGAAAAAGATAAGGACGAACACCTCGCCAAGACCGTGGTAGCCGTATGGTTTTGGGCCACCGGTATAAAGCCAGGCGGCGCTCACGCAGGCAAGGCCAACGAGAAGCAGCCACCATGCTTGGGTAGCGATCACCAGTGCCAGCCCGGCAAGGCACGCGATGCCGAACGCAATAAGAGCGGCTAGGCGAACACTTCTAGGGCTGGCCATACCCTGACCTACCAGCCGAACCGGGCCAACGCGATTGTTATCCGTGCCGCGGATTCCATCGCTGTAGTCATTCGCAAAGTTGACACCAATTTGCAGGGCTAATGCGACCAATAACGCCAAACAGGCACGGCCAATTCGCAGCGAGTCAGCATTGATGGCTAGGCCGGTTCCGACAACCACCGGTGCGATTGCCGCGGGTAAAGTGCGCGGACGCGATCCTTCGACCCATTGTCCTAGCGTTGCCATGGAAGCCTTCCCGATTGCGTTGCGATCATGCTGATTACTTCGCGATCAATTTTGCCATTTGGCAACATTGGCAGCTCGGTTTGAACGATGACATGACAAGGTACCGCTGCCGGCCCAAGTCGTTGTTGCACGATCGCTTTTACGACGGCTTCAATTGTTGAGGTCGAAGAGGTCTCGACCGCGGCGACAATCGAAGTTTCGTCACTAGGGCCCGCCATGGGTAGCACCAACACGGCTGTCACCTCAGGAATATCGCTGATCACCTTTTCGACCGCACCAGCTGAAACGTTCACGCCATTGATATTTATCACGTCGTCAGCGCGTCCTAGGATCGTTACGAACCCGTCGGCATCGACGCTGCCATGGTCACTGGTGATAAACCCGGCGGCGGTGAAGTGCAGTTTGGTCAATTTCGGTTCAAGCCGGTAACCGGTTGCCAACATAGGCCCGCTGATTACCAAGGTGCTGGAGGATTCCGAATAATTTTCTACCTTCACTCCGCGCAGCGGGCGACCGTCAAAAACGCAGCCACCAGATGTCTCAGTCATGCCGTACGAGGTCACCAGGTGAACTTGGTTGTCCTGGGCGCTAGCGCGGGTGCTGGCTGCCAAAGGTCCAGCGCCGATCAGAACCAGCGCACAAGCTTGTAGTGCAGCGACACCTACGTCGTCAGCAAGCAGGCGGCGAAGCTGGGCAGCGACCAGTGAAACGTGGATTTGGGCTCCGCTTGCTCTTTCTACAGCGTCTGCGAAAACTGCTGACGTAAATGGCTGCGCACCACCAAGGCTAGCGACCGCAATTGGATCTCTCCCACTTGCTAGTGCACGTACGGCGACATTAAATCCACCCATCGAATGCAATGGAAGCGTTGCAATCCACTGGGCGTTGGCACCGTTCACCACGTTGTCCAGCGCGGTTAGCCCGGCCGCCGTGAGCAGCACGCCTTTAGGCTGACCCATTGAGCCGGAAGTGGCCAACACCACCGCGACCTCGTCAGATTCAAGGGGCTGGCTTACGTCATCGGGTAAACTCGCAGCACGTAATCGACCGACGTACTCGGTAGAGATGGTCGAACTAACCATTGGCAGGGGGGTAATTGCCGGGCCGACTCCAGTGAGAGCCATGCGCAATGGGTCCAGCAACGCTGTGAGGCCAGCGGGGCCCGGTGGCACTAGAACTGAAGTCAATGGACGCATCGCACCGAGCGTAGGACCTCGCGATAGCGTTCCCGACATGGATACCCGAACCAGATACTTATTGCCCCCGGTAGTACCTGCTGGTTCACCGGCATTATCCGACCCCTCGTACTCGTCGATTAATCCCGGCTGCGAGTGGCGGCAGATCGGTGAGTACCGAGATATTCGGCTTGAGGTTTCGACGGGCGAAGACGTCGGTATCGCCAAAATAACAATCAACAGGCCAGAGAAGCGCAATGCGTTTAGACCGCCGACCCTCTTCGAGCTCAGTGATGCACTTAATTACGCACGTGATGACGATTCAATCGGCGTTATCATCTTGACCGGGCAGGGCGACTGGGCATTTTGCTCCGGTGGAGATCAGATCATTCGCGGTAATGATGGCTACATCGGCGACGATGAAGTCGCCAAGCGCGGTGTTGGTCGGTTAAATGTCCTGGATCTCCAGGTCCAAATTCGCCGCACACCGAAGCCGGTTATTGCCATGGTCGCCGGTTACGCCATTGGTGGCGGACATGTGCTGCACGTGGTTTGTGATTTGACCATA
>WLLZ01000010.1 GCA_009700485.1 Actinomycetota bacterium
GATAGCTGCGTTGAACCCAGGGAACTACTTTGAACCGACAGTGGTCACCGAATGCACGCCGGAGATGCTGATCATGCACGATGAGACATTCGGCCCTGCGGTGGGGGTAATGCCCTATAGAAGCCTGGATGATGCAATTTCTTGGGCAAATGGCACCACGGCGGGACTTGCCGCCTACTTCTTTACCAAGGATCTGGCGGAGACTTTTGATGTGGGGAGTCGTTTAGATTTCGGAAATGTTGCGGTCAACAATGTTGACGCGGGGATAATGAATGCGCCATATGGCGGTCGCAAGGGTAGCGGCTATGGGTATGAGCATGGGCGAGAGGGTCTTCGAGGGTACCTGCAGTTGAAACACTTGCGCATTTCGCACGGGGAGTAGTGATGCAAACCGCGTCGGCAGTTTTCTTGGGAATTGATGTCGGCACCAGTGCCTGCAAGGTTGTGGCAGTGGATGGAACAGGACGCACGCTGGGAGTCGCTTCGAGGGCATACCTGTTATCCAATCCCCAGCATGGATGGTCCGAACAGGATCCGCAGGACTGGTGGGTTGCTGCGGGCGAAGGGGTACGAGAAGTCTGCTCGATGCTAGCCGGGCGAAGTACTGAAGTTAAAGGCATCGGCCTGAGCGGGCAGATGCACGGACTCGTGGCTCTGGACGCAAGTGGTGCGGTTATTCGGCCGGCAATCCTTTGGAATGACCAACGATGCGAGCGTCAGTGTGAGGAATTGACTGCTCGAATAGGCGGGCTTGGCGTCGTTGTCGGCCAAACACGCAATCGCATGCTGACAGGTTTCACTGTGGGGAAGATTCAATGGGTGAAGGAGAACGAACCCGAGAATTTCGATCGGTTCCACCGGGTGATGAATCCTAAGGACTACCTTCGGTGGCGGATGAATGGTGAGTTCATCACAGATGTGTCCGATGCCTCAGGCACCGGGTTGTTCAACGTGGCTTCCCGCGAGTGGTCAGAGCCGATGGTGAAATCCGTGGGTTTGACCCTAGATATGCTCCCCCGAGTGGTGGAGTCCACGGCCAGCACCGGTCAACTCTTGCCCCAGGTGGCGCAGGACTGGGGTCTTGGTGCAGGGATTGATGTATTTGCAGGTGGCGGAGATGCAGTAATCCAAACTCTTTCAATGGGGATTCTGAGGCCGGGTGATATTGGTGTAACGGTTGGGACAGCCGGAATCGTAGCTGCGGCCTCCACCTTCTGCCCCGAGAATGATGAAGCGAATGTGCAGGTGTCGTGTTACAACGAGCCGGATCGCTGGCACGTCATGGGTGTCTCTTTATCTGCTGCTGGAAGTCTCCAATGGTTGCGTGAGACTCTGAACGGTCTGGCCGGTGTGGGTGAGGTCACTTTTGAGGCGCTCATGGATGCAGCCGCAGCAGCGCCTCCTGGTTGTGAGGGCCTGATGTTTCTCCCCTATCTCGATGGTGAACGGTCCCCCCATTACGCGCCATCCTCAAGCGCTGCGTGGGTTGGTCTCACGCGCGTGCACGGGTTGGGGCATCTTGTTCGAAGCGTGGTCGAGGGCGTACTTCTTAACATGCGCCAGATCCTTGACTCCTTCGCTGCGAGGGGCCTTCCTTGCGATCGGATCATTGCTTCAGGTGGAGCGACCCGGGACGACCTTTGGCTTCAGACCATGGCCGATATCTTCGGGCAGGATGTCATCACCTTGCAAAATAGCTCTGAGGGAGCGGCCTTCGGGGCGGCCGTGGTGGCAGGTGTCGGTTCCGGGCAGTGGGCATCCTTCGAGGAGTTCTTCGGTCATCTTCCGGCCCAGGATGAATACCATCCAGATCCTGAACGAGTGGCTGTATATTCACGAGTTTTCGAGGGGCACAGAAAACTCTTCGACCACCTCGCTCCTGTCTATGAAGATGTGAGAATGGCGAGGGCTGGTGACTGAGTGGTTTATTCCCTGAATTTGAGGAGGCAAGGTGTACGAAAATCTTTCACCGCAGGACGCGGCAAAGTACGCAGCGGGCAAGCAGGCGGTCAGGATGTACGCGAAGGAGGGTGCACACCTCGGCCTGGGCTCTGGCACGACTTCTGGTTGGTTCGTGAGGGCGCTTGGCGAAGAGGTGGCGAGGGGCTTGCGCGTCACCGGTGTTCCTACTTCAACATCGACGAGGGATTTAGCGCTGTCACTGGGCATTCCGCTGATGGATGTGAATGATTTGGAAGCTCCCTTGGATGTGACCGTTGATGGACCCGATGAGGTTGACCGAGATGGCGACATGATCAAGGGTGGAGGGGCGTGCTTGCTGTGGGAGAGACTTGTAGCGGAGGCTTCAGGGAAGATGGTCTGCATTGCTGATGAATCCAAGCTCGTTGAGCACCTGGGAAACTTCCCGCTACCTATCGAAGTGGTGATGTTCGGATGGGAGGCGACACGTCGCTCGGTTGTTGCCCTACTTTCCGATCTAGGTTATCGAGATGTGAAGACCATCGATGTGGTGCGGCGGGTTCGCGATGGTGTACCCGTGGTGACCGATAGTGGCAATTACATTCTTGACGTTCGATTAGGTCGCATAACCGACAAGGGCTTGCTCGATACGAACCTGAATTGGATTGCGGGCGTGGTGGAAAACGGGCTATTTACTGGAATTGCCTCGGAGTTGATCGTTGCTGCGCCAGACGGCAAGGTGCGGGTGATTGAACCTCGCGCTAGGAATTCGCCCAGGATTCCATCCTGGCGCTCGAAAGCGATCGGAGCAACTGACGGTATGTGACGACCTCTGATGCGGGTTTTGAGGTAGGTGCATTGGGTAGGGAATCTACGAGGGAATCCGCCTCTTAGGGAATCAGCCTCTGATCGTTCACCCATTGAAATCTCGGAATCATCGAGGTGACACCGTCATGAGAATTGTAGGTTTGGTAGCGCGGTTACAGGAAGGGGGCTATTCTCGCGAGGTGGCGAGCGCAACTCTTCGGACGGTGGCATTGGCCGCCGGGGTTCATCCGTCGACGGTTTCCCGAGCCCTTGATCCTTTTCACTGCGACATGGTCAAGAGTGAGACCAGGGAACGGGTTCAACGGGTAGCCGCCGAAGTCGGGTACAGCCCCGACGGTGTTGCGGTGAGTCTGCGACTGGGGAGAACCAACACCATCGGCGTGATCATCTCCGATTTGGCTAATCCCTTTGTCGCCACGGTGGTAGCGGGGATTGAGAAGGGGCTTCGCGGTCACGACCTTATGGTTCTGATGGCAGAAACAAGTGATGACAGTGAGCGATTGCTCAAAGTGGTGGATAATTTCATCGGCAGGCGAGTCGACGCCATCATCTCACTTGCTGCCCGAAAGGGCGACGAGGATTTGATGAGCAGGGCTTCCAAGAGAGTTCCCGTTATTCTCGCCGTAAGAAATCTATCGGGTGGTATCTTCTCGGCCGTCATCAACGATGACGCACTGGGAGGTCAGATTGCAGCTCGGCACCTCTTTGAACTAGGGCACCGGCGCGTTGGCCAACTCCAAGGTCCGTCCTTTATCTCGTGTTTCGTTGACCGGGGGCTCGCCTTCGACAGGTTTACGATCAGCAATGGGGGCACGCTCGTCGCTACTCCCTCGGGGCCGCAGGCGGCATCCGTAGAGGGAGGGTACCTCGCTGCGATCTCGATATTTGGGTCCGGCGAGGAGTTGCCTACCGCCATCTTCGCGCACAATGACATGATGGCGCTCGGCGCGCTGCGTGCCATCGAAGAGGCTGGGCTGAGGTGCCCGGAGGACATCAGCATTATCGGTTATAACGACTCGGAGATCAGTTCGCATTGCCGACCTTCCCTCACTACCGTGTATCTTCCTGCTTTTGAAGTAGGTGTAGCTGCAGCGACGGTTGCTGTGACCAAAATGAGCACCATCAAGACCGAAACCACCGTGCATGCGATGGTTCCTCGACTCGTGGCCCGATCGAGTACCTCCCCACCCCAAGTGCCTACCCCCCGGTGATCTTGGGATTCGCCATCCCCACCACCGTGTGTAACAAAATTGTTATCTTTTAATTTCTTTGATCACTATACAAACGATTGTATTGCGAGATAAGTTTTGCTCGATAGTGAAACAAAGACCTGAATCATCGGCAACCTAGTTATGGAGTGTGATATGCCCAAAAGAGCTAAATTATGGCTAGCCCCATTGGCACTCGCCGCGGTGGGCCTTGTTGCAGCCTGCGGAGGATCAACCTCTACTTCTGCGGCCTCAAGTGCGGCCGCAGCACCAGCTGCACCGGCGGCCTCAAGTGCGGCCGCCGAACCGGCAGCACCGGCAGCCTCAGATGCGGCCGCAGCACCAGCAACGATGGATGGCGGCGGGAAGAGCATCTCTGTCTTCATGCCTTCGACATCGAACAACTACCTCGCTGAATGGCGTCGTGGCTTGGAAGCAACGGCGGCAGACTTGAACTACCAGGTCACCGTGGTGGAGAACAACTTCGACCAGTCCGAGCAGGATCTCCAGATCCAGCAGGCTCTGGCCAGCGGCACCAAGGCCGATATCTACGTCATTTGGCCAGCCGATTCGAAGGCAGGCGTCGCCTCCCTTCGCTCGCTTTCACAGACCGGTGTTCCGACTGTCGTGGCCAACCAGCCACCCCCGGCGGAAGCCGTTCCCTTCATGACCATGTACGCGGGAGTCAACGACTACCTCAATGGTCAAGTTGCCGGTCAACTGGAACTTGGTGCTCGCGATGCAGCTATTGCAGCAGGCATGAAGTTGAACTCACCTGAGGGCAACCTCGTGGAGATCATGTTCACCCCGGGATACCAGGCATCTGTTGCTCGCCATGATGGTTTCATTGATGCAACGAAGGCAGCACCCTTCAACATGCTGGCCTCGGAGTACTCAGGTTTCGATGCTGAGGCAGGCTACAACACGATGTCGCAGTTGATCGCGGCGAACAAGGGCAAGGGCATCGACTTCGTGTACGCACACAATGATGCACTTGCATTGGGCGCGAACAAGGCACTCAACGAGGCCGGGATCGTCCCCGGTAAGGATGTCATGGTCGTCGGTGGTACCTGCCACGGTGATCTGACCGCCCTGGAGAATGGCCAGCAGTACGGGTCAGGCCTGCAGGCCGCCCGTCTTGAGGGCAACGTTGTTGCTCTTGCCGTCGCTCGGTACTTCAACAATGACGGTACGGTCCTTGATGGTGAGGATAGCCCGGAGCCTTCACCCGAGTTCCCGGCTACGTCGACGGCTCCTTACAAGTACAACTACATCCCGAATCCTGGACTCGTCTTCTCCAGCGACGAGGCAGCAAATAAGGCCATCTTGGACGACACTGTCCTGTGGGGCGACACCATGCGTAATCTCTGCACCTACTAGTAGGTCTGAGCGTTCACAACTGAACCTGGAGTGCGGGGCACAGACGTGCTCCGCACTCCAGGTTCAAAATTTCGGATTCGGTCCTCTGATTCGTGTCAGTGAATTGAATCAGGTGAATAGTTTCGCAAAGTGCTTTAAAGTGATCTTTGAGTTCATCAACTGAATCTTTTGAAGACGATGCAATTTCTTTTCTTGAGGAGGGATGGAAGATGACCGAAACAGGTGTTTCCCTTTTGGATATGAAGAATATTTCCAAAAGTTATGGCCATGTGCAGGCATTGCAGGATGTGTCATTCAATCTCCGGTCCGGGGAGGTGATGGCTCTTCTGGGGGAGAACGGCGCTGGGAAGTCAACCTTGGTGAAGCTGTTGTCGGGTCTGATCACACCTGATTCTGGTTCGATCACTCTGAACGGAGAGCCACGGACCCTCGGCACTCCTAGCGCTGCCCGAGCTGCAGGCATCGCTGTTGTGCAGCAGGAGTTCAGTCTCGTCCCGACCTTGACGATTGCCGAGAATCTTTTCCTTGGATCCGGTGACGTGCGCGGCCTCTGGACGGGCAAGAGGCTGGCAAATCTGGCTAGGCCGCTGCTGGATACGGTCGGTCTTGAGGATCTTGATCCCCGAAGGTTTGTCTCGTCATTGTCCGTCGGAGAGTTGCAACTCGTTGAGATTGCGCGACTCATGGGACGCAACGCCGAGATCTTCATTCTTGATGAGCCCACTGCCGCACTGTCTGACGTCGAAATTGTTCGAGTCATGCAGGTAGTGAAGAGGCTGACGGCGATGGGTCGATCGGTGATCTACGTAACCCACCGACTTGGTGAGGTATTCCAGATCGCCGATAGGGCGACAATATTTCGGAACGGGCGAAGTTTGGATCCCGTTCCCGTTAGCGAACTCACGATCGATACCTTGGTTGAGCGCCTTCTCGGTCGCCACCTGGGCGAGATGTACCCGCCACGTGCGGCCTCCCTCGGAGCCCCGCGACTGGAAATTAAGGATTTGTCGACTCCTGGGTTGAGCGCGCCGATATCACTGACCGCACGCCAGGGTGAGATCGTGGGCCTTGCAGGCCAGATGGGGTCGGGCGCATCATCTGTTCTTCGAAGCGTGATGGGGATATCCTTCACCTCGAGTGGCACCGTGCACCTTGATGGAACGGATATCACCAAGGCGAATCGTCAAAAAGCCATCTCAATGGGGGTGGGGTATTGCTCTGATGATCGCAAGTTCGACGGGATCTTCCAGTTGCAGTCAGTGATGAAGAATCTTTCGTCGGCAGCCATCAATCGTTTCAGCACTGCGGGTTGGCTTTCAAATTCGCGCGAGCGTTCCCTCGCCGGGCAGGTAGCCTCGAAGTTTGCCTTCGATGAATCGCGGCTACCAAGCAATGCGGGGAATCTTTCCGGCGGAAATCAGCAGAAAGTCGCTGTCGGGAAGTGGTTGGCGATCAGCCCGAAAGTACTACTCGTTGAGGAGCCGACGAGAGGGGTGGATGTCGGCGCCAGAGCGGAGATTTACCGTAATCTGCGCACCTTGGCCGATGAGGGGCTGACCATCATCTTCGCCTCGAGTGACATGGCCGAGGTGAAGGGTTTGTCGGACACGGTCATGACGTTCTACCGCGGCCACTTAATTCGCGTTCTCCCAGCGGGAGAAATAACAGATCAGCAGATGATGCTTGATGTCACGCATGCATCGGTGTCATCGACACCAACCACTGATGCGGTAAACCTATCGGATGAGGTGTGATGAGTACAATCGTTGAGACGGCAGCTAAGCCAAGGCTAGTTATGTCGCGCGCGAAGGCCTTCAACGTGGCACTGGCGGTGGGAGTCGTGGTAGTTCTCATAGTGTCTGGACTGACACAGCCCGAGTTCCTCTCCGCCGATAATCTCGTTGCTACGGTGAGGGCTGCTGCACTGATTGGTATCGCAGCTGTAGGGATGACTTTCATCACCCTTACAGGAAATTTTGTCTCCCTGTCTACGGAGCAGACCGCTGTCATCACCGCCATTTTGTGCGCGATGGCTCTCGGGGCCGGCTGGCCCATGTGGGCAGCAGTAGTCGTGCCATTGGCTGTCGCGATGGTGATCGGTGCCCTGCAGGGTATTTTTGTCGCCCTGGGCCTGAACTCCATCATAACGACCCTCGGTGCTGGCGCTGCAATTTTCGGTATTGCGAACGTGATCACGAATAGCAAGACCATTCAGGCCAGGGTGCCGGACCCGATGTGGTTGGGCACGGCGCGACCGCTTGGCATTCCCATACAGGTGTGGATCTTCGTGGTTCTGGTTCTGATAACAATGGTCGTGCTACGTAAAACCAGTTTCGGCCGGACAGTGAAAATGATTGGGTCAAACAGCAACACGGCTCGCTCCAGCGGCCTGCGAATTACAAGGGCCGTTGTCGCCTCATTCATCATCGCATCGGTCTTTGCCGGCATTTGTGGTGTGCTTTTGGTGGCTCAAGTGAATCAGGCCAAAACGTTGAACTTCACGGGATTCAATATTGACGTAGTTGCGGCTGTGCTGGTCGGAGGTACCGCCATTCAAGGCGGTGAAGGCTCGACCCTTCGAACGGCCTTGGGTGCCATCGTCATTGCCATGCTCACCAACTACATGCTCCTGGCCCAGTATGAATACGGCACCCGACTCATAATCACGGGTTTTGTCGTTGGTGGGGCCGTAATCGCGTTCAACTGGGTTAGAGGGAAGAGTTCATCATGACTTACAAATTCTTCACACCATCGTTACTGTCGCGAATAGGAATTCTGCTGTTCCTCTGGTTAGCCTTCACTGCGCTCAGTCCGAACTTCTCGAGTTTCAGCAATGTCTACTCAGTTTTTGAAGGCTTCGCTATCGCCGGTCTGGTTGCAGCTGGTGTGGGAACGACGATGCTGGTGGGCGAGCTCGACCTGTCGGTTGGGTCGGTCGCGGCAGTTGCTGGAATCATTGCCGTTCAATGTACAGGCTTTGGTCTCGTGCCGGCTGTGCTTATCGCTTCGGCAGTGGCCCTCGTCTACGGTTTGGCTCAAGGATGGATCATCGCTAGAACGGGAATCAACTCACTCGTCTTCACGATCGCCACCCTTATTCTCGTTCGAGGGGTCGCATTCGCTATGACGCCAACGGCGGTACTCATGCCGATGGACCGGATCGGAATGAGCGATTTCCTGATCTTCCGGCTGTTCATCTTCTCGCCATTTAGCCTAACCACGATCTGCGTGATCACCGCGCTGGGACTCTTCCTGGGGTACGCGCGTTGGGGTCGTGAAATGATGGCCTTTGGCGGTGCCAGAAATGAGGCGCGAGCTGCAGGTTTGAACATGAGACGCCCAATTATCATCGCTTTCGCCATTTCTGCGACGCTCGCTGGCTTGGCTGGATCGTTGGCGTCTATTAAGTCGGCATCGGCTGCGCCCTTCTCTTATGAGGGAATGCTCCTAACCGGAGTGACTGCCGCGCTAGTTGGGGGCGTGAGCCTGTATGGCGGCAAAGGCACCATGTTTGGGGTTGTCATTGGCGTGCTCATTCTTCGGGTACTTACCGCAGGAATCGCGAGCCGAGGTGCCGCCGTCTATGTCGAATACCTCGCGACTGGTGTGATCTTGCTCCTGGTGCTCGTTGTCGAATTCACGACGGAGAGCCCTCAGAGGAGAGCCTGGTCCGAACGCAGGGCCTTCGAGCGGCAACTGGCCGCGGTTTCCGTGCCGGCCTGACACACGCACTATTCAATTCAAGGAGATGACATGACTGGTCGTGTTGAAGGAAAAGTATGCGTGGTAACAGGCGGCGCACAGGGTATCGGCGAAGGAATCGCTCGAGGCCTCGCTGCTGAAGGCGCAGCCGTGGTGATTGCTGACCTGAATGGGGATCGCGCCAAAAACGTGGCTGATTCGATCGTTTCGGCCGGCCAGCGCGCATCATCCTTTCAGGTCGATGTTGGAGAACGTGAGCAGATTGCCGCCACATTTGATCATGCGCTGAGCACATTCGGTGGTCTGGATGTGGTGTTCAACAATGCGGGTTTCAACGTGCCCATGAAGTTCCTCACGGTGACGGAGGAGAACTGGACCTCAATCATGCGGGTTAATGGTCTAGGGGTGCTCATGGGCATGCAAGAAGCGGCGAAGCGCATGATCGCTTCGGGGAAGGGTGGAAAAATCATCAACACTGCGTCCATTGCTGGTCGCCAGGGGTTCCCCGACATCGCTCCCTACTGCTCGAGCAAGGCCGCAGTGATCATGTTGACCCAGGCGGGAGCTAAGGAGCTGGCACCGCACAACATCACGGTGAATGGTTTCGCGCCAGGTGTTGTCGCTACACCACTTTGGGACAAGCTTGATCAGGATCTCATTGACATAGGCGCAAGCAGCAAGCCAGGTGAGGCCATTGAAGCCTTCTCGGCCGGAATCCTTTTAGGGAGACCGGCGATGCCTGAGGATCTAGCACCGATGGGAGTCTTCATGGCTTCGAAGGATTCGGATTACATCACAGGACAGATAATCATGATCGATGGCGGCATGGTGCTGGTTTAAGAAAGTAAAAATTCAATGTTCGAGTGTGCCTCGCCACACCAAAAAAACGATGTCATTTATGTCCGGTGCATCCGGACTTAAGGGGTGGAAAAATCATGCAGCGCGAAGAGATTGAATTCAACAGCGAGGGGTCCATTGTCCGCGGATGGTTCTACCGACCTGATGGAGTTGGACCCTTTCCCACCGTCGTACTCGCGGGTGGTTGGTGCTATGTGCGTGAACTGGTTATGCCCTACTATGCCGAGGAATTTGCCGCAAAGGGCATAGCAGCATTGGTTTTTGATTACCGTAACCTCGGCGTCTCCGATGGTGAGCCTCGTCAACACTTGGACCCGTGGGCTCAGATCCGTGATTATCAAAACGCACTGAGTTATTTAGAGACTCGTGATGATGTCAATGCCGAGAGGATTGGTGCATGGGGCATAAGTTACTCGGGGGGCCACGTCATCGTGCTTGCCGCAACTGATCCTCGCGTGAAGGTCATCGTCAGCCAGATTCCCGTAGTTGACGGTTATCGCAACATGCGCCGGGTTCAGGGCACGATGGGTTATCGCAAGCTCTGGGACATCATCCAAGAGGACCGTGCGTTGAGATTCAAAGATCCCGGATCACGTTTGTACATACCTCATGCGACAGCGGAACCAGAGAAGGATCTATCTACCTGGCCATTTCCTGAGACGTACACAACTTTCAAGGCTCTGAAAGAGACGGAGGCGCCGCTCTATCAGAACAGCAGCACCGTGGAGTCCGTTGATCTACTACTTAATTACGACATTATCCCCTTCTGTAGAAGGGTGTACAACACGCCGACTTTGATGATTGTCGCTGAGGGTGATGACCTCACCCTCTGGGATCTGGAGATCGGCGCATACAACGAATTACCGACCTCAAAGAAGAAGCTTCATGTGCTTCCGCACACGACACACATGACCCTTTACAGCGATCGGTCTAAATTAGCAACAGCGGCTGAGTTGGCCTCGACCTGGTTTACGGAAAATCTCTGATGCTTGACGCTCTACCGTCCTATGGTCACTGGATCGATGGGGCTATCCAACTTCCCTCCAATGGGCACTTCATTCCCACCCTTGATCCCAATATCGGGGAGCCATGGGCGGAGATTGCAGATGGAGACTCCGCGGATGTTCGACTTGCTGTCGACGCGGCCTCGGAGGCCTTTGTTTCCTGGCGGGTCACCGGGCCGAGTAGGCGCGCAGAGATCCTCTGGAGAATGGGCGACCTGATAGCGGAAAACGCTGAGGAGTTGGCTGGCCTTGAGTCGAGGGATTCCGGCAAGGTGATCAGAGAGGTGAGAGGGCAGGTTTTGGCGCTTAAGTCGTGGTACCACTACTACGCGTCGCTGGCCTACCATCTGGAGGGGCGAACAATACCGCATGATTCACGAACATTGACCGTGCTGACCCGACAGGAACCTTACGGAGTTCTGGGAATCATCCCCCCATTCAACTCGCCCCTGCTTCTTGCGTCGATGGCTATTGGCCCAGGCCTTGCTGCTGGTAACACGATCGTTGTGAAACCGCCGGAGATAAACTCCCTTTCCCTGTTCACCTTGGGTCGCATTTCCAAGGAGGCTGGTCTTCCCGATGGTTGCCTAAATGTTGTCCATGGTCGGGGCAGCACAGCAGGTGACGAGTTGACGGGTAATCCTGCGGTTCGGAAGGTTTTCTTTACCGGAGGTCCTGAATCGGCGAAGAAAGTTCTACATCGGGTTGCCGAGGGGCTTAAACCGACGATCCTTGAGTTGGGAGGGAAGTCCGCAAACATATTTTTTGAGGATGTGGATGTTCCTAACGTTGTCAATGGTGTCATCGCAGGGATCTTTGCGGCGGCGGGTCAGACCTGTGTTGCAGGTTCTCGTCTGTTCGTACATGAGTCCATCGCGTCGGAATTGATTTCCCTCGTGGCTGACCGAGCCAAGCGGATCATCATGGGGGATCCTCGCAAGGATGAGACAGAGATGGGCCCGATGTCCCAGTTGACTCTGGTCGAGGGCGCTAACCGCAGGGTTGCAAGAGCTATTGAGCAGGGTGCCACGGTTCTCGCTGGGGGTGCGGATGCCCCTCGGCCTGAGCGCGGTTGGTTCATGCCACCGACGGTCATCGACGGGGTTACCACCGATATGGAGGTGGTTCGTGAAGAGATCTTCGGGCCTGTTCTCTCAATAATTCGATTCACCAATGAGGATGAGGTGATTTCGATGGCGAATGACACCGAATACGGCCTAGCCGCTGGGATATGGACCAATAATCTTGGTAGAGCGCATCGGGTTGCGGATGCGCTTGAAGCTGGAACCGTATGGATCAACACCTACCGGGCGTTGAATTTCGCTGTTCCCTTCGGGGGAATCAAGGGCAGCGGCTTCGGTCGCGAGAACGGAATGGATGGGTTGAGGGAATTCACTCAGCCTAAATCGATCTGGGTCGAATCAAGTAGCGAGCCGGTAGGTGACCCTTTCACCTTGCGGACGTAGTTGTCAGACAGGCTAAACCCCTTCCAATCACCATTACATATGGCGCGTAGATATATCGAGCAAAGAATTGGCAGGTCAGAGGTCGGAAATACAGGAAAGTATCCACCCAACGAAAAGGAGCAGTGATGGGAAGATTTGACGGAAAAGTGGCGATCGTGGTCGGCGGAGCTCAGGGAATCGGGCGGGTGACGGCGGAGAAATATGCGGCCGAGGGAGCGATTTTGGTCGTGACCGATGTGAAGCCGGATGTAGAGAAGACCTTTACTGAGATCCAGGCGGCTAACCCAGGCCTCAAGGGGTTTGCGATGGTTCACGATGTCACAAAAGGAGCTCAGTCTCAGGCGGTAACGGATCGGGTCATGAAGGAGTTCGGCAAGATTGACATCCTGGCCCACATCGCTGGTGTTGTTCAGAAGGCAGATAAGGTCGAAGATCTTGATCACGAAGAGTTCATGCGTGTATACGGGGTGAACATCGGTGGCCCCTTCTTGATGACCAAGGCAGTAGTTCCCGCCATGCGAAAGAACAATTACGGCCGTATTGTCATCATCGGGTCCTATTACGGCAGGCATGGCGTGGCCTACTTCGCGGCTTACAACTCGTCGAAAGCGGCTGTCATCAATTTCGCGGCCTCCTTGGCCCTAGAGGTCGCAGACAGCAATATCACGGTGAACACAGTCTCCCCTGGCATGGTGAATACCCTGATGCACCAGGATGCATTGCGAGGCGAGGCAGATAACCGGGGCATCACCTTTGAGGAGATGCGCGATATCGAGTGGGGTAAGACCCCCTTCGGTCGAGCGGGCGAGCCTGAGGATATTGCCAACGCCGTTCTCTTCCTTACATCGGACGATGCTAGTTACATCACCGGAGCATCCCTTGATGTCAACGGCGGCGTGCTGACGCGCTAGAAGAACGCGGTGGGCGCGCCGGCCAGCAATTCGATGGCCGGTGCGCCCACGGCGGCTGCTCCGGAAGTTTTAGCTTGGAAGCGCACCTTTTTCAGTGTGGAGAGGACCCCACGTGGTTAGTTTGACGCCGCTGAGCTTTCTCCGGCGATCAAGCGATGTTTACCCAGATAAAGTTGCCGTGGTAGGTCATGGTCAGAAGGACATCAGCTACGTTGAGTTGAGAAGCCGAGCTGACTGCCTATCGGATGTGCTGAGGCAATCCGGTTTTGAGCCGGGCGATCGTGTGGCGGTCCTGCTATACAACGGTCTCGCGATGATCGATGCGCATTTTGGGGTACCCGGGGCCGAGTGCATTCTCGTTGCCCTGAATACCCGCCTGGCGGCTGAGGAGTACCGCTACATTCTGAACCATTGTGGCGCGAAGGTTTTGATCGTTGACAAGAGTCTCGCGGGGCAGTTGATAGATGTGCTGCCGGATATTGCCGCGATAGTGCAAGTAATCGAGGTGGGCGCTGGCCCGGAAGTAATTAAGGGTTCCCTGCCGTATGAATTGTGGTTGAGGTCTGCGGTCATTTCCCAAGGAATGGTTGATCCCGCGGACGAAAACGCTGTTCTGGCGATCAACTACACCAGTGGAACAACCGGGCGTCCGAAGGGTGTGATGTACACCCATCGTGGGGCTTACCTGAACGCCCTGGGTACCGCTTTAAGTTTCGGCTTGAATTACGACTCCGTTTACTTATGGACTCTTCCTATGTTCCATTGTAATGGATGGTGCTTTATCTGGTCGGTCTCAGCCATGGGTGCACGACACGTGTGCATTCCTCGGCCGGATCCCGATGCGATAAATCAGATGCTCACCTCTCATGACGTTACTCATTTCGCAGCGGCTCCTATTGTTCTGGAATCCCTAATCAATCATGAATCCACGAGTCGTTTGAATCTTCGGCAGGTGGTCAGCGTAGCGACAGGTGGGGCGCCGCCATCACCAAGAACAATTACGATGATCACGAGTTTGGGGATGAGTCTCACGCATCTGTACGGCTTGACGGAAACCTATGGACCCTGCTTGGTTTGTGAACTGCAGCCTTCATGGGAGGAACTTCCGTTGCCAGAGAAGATGGAGCGAATGTCCAGGCAAGGGGTACGTACGATAACCGTGGGAAACATTCGTGTTGTCGACAGTGACCTCAAGGATGTCAAACGAAATGGTACTGAGATGGGCGAGATTGTATGCAGGTCGAACTCCGTCATGGCCGGCTACTTTAATGACGACGCGGCGACAGCGGCGGCGTTCCAAGAGGGGTGGTTCAGGACCGGAGATCTAGCTGTCATTCATGAGGATGGTTACATTGAGATCAGGGACCGGGCGAAGGACATCATTATCAGCGGTGGTGAGAACATTTCGTCCGTAGAGGTGGAGAATGCTCTGATGTCACACCCAGAGGTGCTGGAGGTCGCCGTTATCTCAAGGGCTGATGAAAGATGGGGGGAGGTTCCGGTGGCAGTAGTGGTGCTCAGGAGCGCGGGGAGCGTGAGCGGAATCGAATTGATTGAGTACGTTCAAGGCAAGATCGCGCGTTTCAAAGCGCCGAAGAGCGTGTTTTTCGCAGAGATTCCGAAGACCTCAACGGGAAAGATCCAAAAGGCCATCCTCAGGGAGAAACTTTCGGCGGGAGAGTTCGATGATGTCTAGTGATGAGGATCGCATGGTGGCTGCTTGGCAGCTGACTGTGGATTATCGCCTTGAGCAAATTTCGAATGAAATGATCTCGCGATGAAAACTATTGTGCGGCGGGTTTATCTTCTCGATGGCGGTGCTCTTGACGTGGAGTCAAGTGCCATCGTACCGGGCAGGGATTATGGGACGAGAATTCAGATTCCTGTCCAGATGTTTCTTGTTGACACCTCGCGCGGCTTCATTCTGATTGACACGGGGAATGACCCGGATGTCATGGAGGATGCTGAGGGCATCTGGGGCCGGGCACTTGCAACGGCAGCTCGCCCGGTGATGGAACCTCGCAACCACCCCCTCGAGCAACTGGGGCTCCTAGGCCTCACTGAGTCTGACATCAGGATGGTTATTTACACCCACCTTCATCATGATCACTGCGGGGGAGGGCGTTTCTTTCCTGATGCCATCCACGTAGTACAGAAGGCCGAGTATCGTTGGGCATCGCGCCCCGATCAATTCGCGTCACTCACTTACGTTCCTTCGGATTTCCAACATGAGCAACTTTCCTGGAAACTGATGGAAGGTGATCTGTGCATTCTCCCCGGTATCCACCTGATCTCGACGCCGGGGCATACCCCTGGTCACCAGTCGATTGCCTTGTGGGACGTACCTGAATGCGGCTCTTTGATTATTGCAGGTGACGCAATCAACTGCGAGTCGAGTATCACAGATGACCTCCCGCCGGGATTCACGAGCGATGCGTCAGCAGCAGCCTCATCCATGCATCGGCTGACGGCGTTGGCTTCGGTCGCACAAGCCAGTTTGATTGTAAGTCATGACATGGGGTTTTTCGATTCGCTGCCGAAGGCACCGGAGCCACTCCGAAATATGGCTGCTAGGACCCGCGAGCTATGCGAGGCTGGGCTTAGCTCAATATACGGCGATTCCCTTGACCCAGCTCAATTGATGTGAGTGACGGAAAGGCGAAGCCATGTCTCCTCGGGTTCTAGTGATTGGAGCAGGGGCTATCGGCGGAGTTCTCGCCTCTGGCCTCATTCGCGCTGGAGCGGACGTAACGGCGCTGGAGGCAAATAGGAAACACGCAAACGCTATCAGCGGTGAGGGTCTACATGTTGATGAATTGGGAGTTGCGCATCGGACAAGAATTCCGTCGGCATGCGCGGTGGGAGAACTGTCGGGGCAATTCGATTTCGGGCTAATCACGCTGAAGTCGATATTCATTGAAGATGCCATCGGCCCTCTCGTGGCGGGAAAGAGAGTCCAGACGTATGTCTCGCTGGGTAATGGACTGGTGCAGGGGAGAATAGCGGCGCTCACCGGTGCTGAATCACTGGTCATTGGCACCGTTGAGTGGGGTGCGACAAACATTGGGCCAGGTGTGCTCGCTCAGACGACTCGCGCGCCTATCGTGGTGGGCGAATCGTCAGGAGTGGACTCTGATCGCCTCCAACGCTTAGCGGGAGTCCTTCAGGGGAGCAGTGAGGTGCGGGTCTCGTCAAACATTTATGGCCAGGTGTGGTCAAAGCTCCTTCTCAATAGCTCTCTTTCCGGTCTGGGTGCCATCAGCGGGCTAATCTATGCCGATATCGTCGGTGACAAGACCGGCAAGGCCCTTGCCCTCGAGCTGTGGAGTGAGGGGGTTTGCGTCGCCGAAGCCTGCGGGATAAGCCTTGAAGACGTGGCCGGCATGGATCCTTACCGTCCGGTCGTCTCGGCGACGAATTCCAAACAGGAGGCAGGGGCAGCCTTGGAGGAGTTGATGGTGCGACTCGGTCCAACACGAGCGTCCATGCTTCAGGACCTTGATAGAGGAGTCCTTACTGAAGTCGACGTTATCAATGGTGGCGTGGTGGCGAGTGGTGCCTCTGTTGGAATCCGGGCCCCTTTGAATGAGGGCATTGTCAAGATGATCCATGAGTGCGAATTAGGAATCCGGAAGCCGGAAATCAGCAACCTAAATGAACTACGAGAGAGAGCGTGAAGCAATGAGTGACATCGTGGTAATCACCTGTGCCGTAACAGGGGGAATGACTGTTCCCGCTCAGAGCCCGGCCATACCGGTGACTGTCGACGAGATCGTTTCACAGGGGGTCGAGGCCGCGGAAGCTGGCGCATCCATCTTGCACATTCATGTCCGTGAGGAGACAACCGGCCGCCCCGTAGCAGATCTGGATCTATTCGAACGTGTCCTCAGTCAACTCAAGGAACGGACAGATGCCGTACTGCAGCCCACCACGGGGGGCGGTCAGGGTATGACGATTGTAGAGCGCGGAGCGATCATCCCTCGATTTCAACCGGAGATGGCAACCCTGAACGCCGGAAGCATCAACTTCGGGCTTTACCCGATTGCGGAAAGGGAATTGGAATTCCAGGAGTGGGAGCGTGCCTACTTAGAGGGAACGCGGGACTATGTATTCAGGAATACCTTTGCTGATGTGACCTACCTCGCCGGGCTTATGGATGAGGCGAATACCAGGCCCGAGATTGAAATCTACGACGTAGGCCATCTGTTCAATCTGCGGCAGTTAATTAAGGACGGCGTACTCAGCGCCCCTTTCAATCTGCAGTTTGTGCTCGGTGTTCTCGGGGCTAACTCATTTGAGCCCGATCAACTCGTGCACATGCTTCGGACGGCTGAACGACTCTTCGGCGTCGGGTCATTCACCTGGTCAGCGGCCGGGGTGGGTTATCCGGCGGAGTTTGGCGCGGCGGCTCTATCGATGATGATGGGGGGGAACATCCGTGTTGGACTCGAGGACAATCTTCGGATTACCAAGAGAGAACTGGCGCACTCCAATGCAGATCTCGTTTCCAAAGTGGTCACCTTGGCCGAGAATTTCGACAAGCGGCCGGCGACACCGCAGGAGGCAAGGGCCCTACTCGGCTTGAAAGGCGCACAGGACGTGAAATTCTGAAAACTTGCCACATGTGGATAGCCCCTTGTCACTCCAGGAAATCAAATTGACGACGTGAGGTGAGGAAGGCATAGGGAATAGATTCCTCGATGGGTTGGTGACGGTACGCCCCTCCGATGATCTCGACGCCCCAGTGCTCCCGATACCCTGTGCTCCCGATACCTTGCGGCTCACATAACCTCCACCCTGTTGATCCAGTTGTCATCCAACATTGTTCTTATGGCATGCAAGCCCTTATCGTCGCGTGTTCGGCGGAGGTCAGCTGCTCCGAAATCAAATCCGCGAACCCCTCCCTCGGACGCAAGCCGGATCCGATCGACAATGTCATGGGGGCTGCGCTGGTCGCCCACTGAGGGGCCTGCATAGCCGGCGGTTGTCCAGCATCCGGCCAGAAGTTAAATTTCCAGGTCGTCGTTCGATCACATGCCGAGATGCTCCGTCGGAGCCTATTCGGTGGTTTCCCCAGATTCTAACGGTGTAGGGGAACTGAATTCGCCTTGTTTGGCTCATAGAATTCTAAGAAAAGGCTTACTTGCCTGCACCCGAGAAGTTACCCTCTCCCTCTGGCCGGGGCACGCGGATGTGTTACTACCAATGCGATGATTGGAAAGGCCATGGCCTGTAGATTCAGGTAGGCAGGTTTGAGTGTGGTCAATATTCCACGAGTTGAGAGGATTAAGTCTGTGGACCTAGGTCTGAGTGGTAAACGAGCTTATGTCACGGGCACCGCGACCGGAATTGGCCGGGAGATCGTCCGTCGATTGACGGGTGAGGGCGTATCGGTCTTCGCGGTGGATCTCGACTTGGATTCCCTGGAGGGGTACATCAGGGAGGAGGGGCTGGAAACAGTAACTGCTCATCGAGCAGATCTTTCGAGTCTTCTCGAATGTAACAACGCAGCGGAGGCGGGATTGCGCCACTTCGGGGGACCCCCGGATATCCTCGTGAACAATGTTGGTGCGGGAACCCTTTCGTCCTTCGAAGACACCGATGATGAGGCGTGGCACCGCACCTTCGAACTCAACTTATTCTCCATGGTTCGGACATCGCGTCAACTGGTACCGCTGATGGCAAAGGGTTCAGGGGGAGCCGTAGTCAATGTCGCTTCAGACCTTGCACGCCAGCCGGAGCCTGTAATTGTGGACTATGGGGCGAGTAAGGCCGCCATCCTCAGCGTGTCAAAATCCCTCGCCCTTGCATACGGCCCCGGGGTTCGCGTGAATTCGGTTTGCCCGGGCCCGGTCTGGACACCTTTCTGGTGGAAGCCGGGTGGTTTCCTTGAGACCATTGAAGAAGTTTACGGCTTGAAAGGTGACGAGGCGGTGGCTGCTTTAGTCCAGGACCGCGCCATCCCCCTTGGACGCATGGGGCAGCCCGATGAGGTCGCCCTTGCCGTGCTTTTCCTGGCGTCTCCGGCGGCATCGTTCATAACCGGGGTAGCTCTGGGCGTCGATGGCGGAACCGTTAGATCACCTATCTGATGGCACGCATCATTGATGTCGAAGTGCGGGATGTTCGATTCCCCACCTCACTGGCCCTTGACGGTTCGGATGCGATGAACCCCGATCCGGATTATTCGGCCGCGTACGTGACACTGAGAACGGATGGACCCGAAGCCCTCACGGGGAACGGGTTCACCTTCACCATCGGCAGAGGTAACGAGCTGTGCGTATTGGCTTGTAAGTCGATGGCGCCCATGCTTATCGGACTCGAGTTGGATGATCTGCGGGCCGACCTCAGTCTGGTTTGGAACGCACTGGTGGGCGACAGTCAGTTCAGATGGGTGGGGCCAGAGAAGGGGGTCATCCATCTCGCCACGGCCGCCTTGGTAAATGCGGTGTGGGATCTGCTGGCCAAGGCTGAGGGCAAGCCCATCTGGCGGTTCCTCTCGGATTTGACGGCGGCGGAGATAGTCTCCATTGTTGATTTCCGCTACATCTCCGATGCCCTTACTCCGAGTGAGGCGATGGATCTCATAAGTGAAGCCAGGAGTACGAACACACTGCGCGAGCGTGACCTTGTAAAGGATGGACTCCTGGCCTACACGACCTCGGCAGGTTGGCTTGGATATGAAGACGACAAGGTACGACGTCTATGCCGCGAGGCCGTTGACGACGGATGGGGTCATTTCAAGGTCAAGGTGGGGGGTGACATCGTTGAAGACCTTCGCCGTTGCCGGTTGGTGAGGGAGGAGATCGGTTGGGATCGTGCCTTGATGCTTGACGCGAACCAGAAATGGGGAATATCGGAGTCCATTGAGAATATGCGCCAGTTGGCTGAAGTTTCTCCGCTTTGGATTGAAGAGCCAACGAGCCCCGATGACATCCTCGGACACGCAAGAATTCTCAAGGCTATAGCGCCTGTCGGAGTTGCAACTGGAGAGATGGTTCACAACCGGATCATGTTTAAACAGATGCTACAGGCGAATGCGTTAACTTACCTGCAGATCGACAGTTGTCGATTAGGTGGTTTGAATGAAGTGGTCGCTGTGCTACTACTGGCCGCGAAGTTTGATGTACCCGTGGTACCGCATGCTGGCGGAGTTGGTCTCTGCGAGTACGTTCAGCACATTGCGGCGTTCGATTACCTCACTATTGCGAGGGATCCCTCGAAAATTCTTGTTGAATACGTGGATCACCTGCATGAGCATTTTGTTGATCCCGTTCGGATAGAAAATGCCCACTACATGCTTCCGACAGCTCCTGGTTATAGCGCTTCGATTCGAGATGAGTCCTTGGAGGATTTCACCTTCCCTACCGGGCGCATCTGGATGAGTAGATCATGACAGTGCTGGATAGTTTCAGCCTGGCCGACAAGGTCGCAGTTGTCACGGGCACCACGAGGGGCTTGGGTCGGGTTCTTGCCCTTGCACTTGCGGAGGCTGGTGCGGATATCGTGCATCTGAATAGAAGTGCGAACGAGGAGGTCGAAAATGCATGTCGTGATTTCGGCCGTGCTTCAACGAGTGTCTTCTGCGAACTAAACGGTGATGCAGATCAATTGGGGAAGGCCATCGGCCTCGCTCATGGCTGGCAAGGAAGAATTGACATTCTCGTCAACAGCGCGGGTATCGTCAGCCGAGGCCCGATTTTGGAGCGTTCAGTCACTGAGATTAACGAGGTATTGCAAGTGGATCTTGTCGCGCCGATGCACCTATCTCTGGCGGCAGCACGCCTGATGATCGGCCAGGGCGGTGGAAAGATAATCAACATCGCTTCCCTGATGAGCTTCCAAGGAGGCCTGAATGTCGCGGCTTACGCAACGGCCAAGAGCGGGCTTGCGGGCCTGACACGTGCCTTGGCCAATGAGTGGGGGTCGCAGGGCATCTGCGTCAACGCACTCGTGCCCGGGTACATCGCGACGGAAATCAATGCCGATCTCCGCGCCGACGAGACCAGGGCAGCGGAATTTCGCACGAGAATCCCAGCCGGACGATGGGGGACCCCGTCCGATCTTGTCGGTGGCCTCATCTTTCTGGCGAGCCAGGCGAGTAACTATGTCAATGGACACCTTCTGGTCATCGATGGTGGTTGGATGAGCAGGTGAGGTCTATCGCCGTATTTTATCGCTCGACGATGCTGGGAAGGCAGATACAAATCCGATGAGAGCATTGCAGAAGTCTGGATTCTCGTTGTCGACAACTATGGTCTGTGATGTTCCGGTACCTGAATTGGGCGCAGGTGAGGTACTACTGCGAGTCGAAGCGTGTGGACTCTGCGGAAGCGATATTCACGCTTGGCGTTCTGATCCGGGGTACGAGTGGGTGCTCCCACCCGTTGTCCTTGGCCATGAATTCGCTGGTGTTGTAGTTGCAGTAGCTCAAGATAGTGTGGGGTGGAATGTTGGTGACAGGGCGGTTGCCGTCTCCATTCAAGGGTGCCTGAAGTGTGAGCGATGCCTTAGGGGTGCAACTCAACGCTGTCTGGACCGCCGGGTGATCGGACTCTCCTACAACGGCGGGTTGTCGGAGTTCGTTCGCGTCTCCTCCGATTACCTCATTCGGATTCCTTCGGATATGGAGGCGGTTGTTGCCGCGGCGGTTGAGCCCCTCTCGGTGGCAGCACATGCAACCCTGACCGTGGGCGGGGTTCGTAGCGGTGAGAAAGTGGCGGTCAGCGGAGCCGGGTTTGTCGGTATTGCCTGCGCTTTGATTGCCATGGATGCTGGAGCCGATGTCACGCTGATCGGGGCCGAACGCGATGCCGTATCCCGGTTGCCAGCCGCGGCGGCCTTGGGCATAAAGACATGCACGACGGGTGAGGGGCAGTGGGGAAGGCCGGACCTTTGGATTGAGGCATCGGGCGCGACGCCGGCCCTCACCTCAGCCTTTGGGGATACGGCCCCCGGTGGGCGCATCTGCGTCGTTGGCATGTACGCGCAAATGGCGACCATTGACATGACATTGCTTGTCCGCGGGGAGTTGGAGGTCCGAGGCAGTTACGCCTCGATAGCAAGCGACTACGAACTTGTCATCTCCATGTTGGAACAGGGCAGGCTTCCCGTACGTTCCCTTCTGGAAGTGTTCAATCTGGAGGACGCCGTCGACGCATTGTCGAAGGCAGCGGAATCCCAGACATTGAAGCCAATCATCGTTCCATGAATATGCTGCCATGAGTGCGAAGACTTTCAGAAGTCAGCCCTTAGCTGGCAGATGAGGGGCACTCATGCGCAAGGGTGGTCGGTGACCCTCGAATGTGATCGGCAGCCCGGGCATTAGTACGGTGAATCCGTCGCCGGGGTACTCAAGAAGCATGTTCGTGGCTCGCACCTGTTCGTCCTGGAGAAGATCCTCGGGCAACTTTACTTCGTCGACCGGGACGCCGGCGGCGCGAAGCCGGCCGAGCCATTCCCATGAGTCACTAGCGGCGAGAGTCTCCTCAATAATCTTTCGCAGTTCATCGCGATGAGCGGAACGGGAAGAATTATCGACAAACCTAGGGTCGGTCGAAAGATCCGGGCGATCGATTGCCGCGCAGAAGGCAGTGAAGAGTGGGTCGGAGCCGATACCAATGCAGATACCGCGATCCCGCGTCTGAAAGATTCCGTAAGGGGCGAAGGCAGGATGCCCGCTTCCGTGTCGAGCCGAAGTCGTGCCCGTCAGCTGGTGCGCCAGAATGTGGTAGCACACCCAATTGACTCCGGTTTCAAAGAGTGACGTTTCAACCAGCCCGCCTCGGCCCGTTCTCGTCCGTCGAAAAAGTGCGGCGAGAACAGCAGAGGCTAACCACATGCCTGATCCGAGATCGAGCACAGAGACACCGGTGCGAACGGGATTTCCATCAGGCTCGCCTGTTACGGCAGCTATCCCCGTCCTGGCCTGGAGAACGGCATCGAAGCCGGGAAGGGAACTGTCAGCCCCCGAGGACCCATAGGCCGTCAGGACTCCGTAGATGAGATGGGGGTGGTCTCTGGCAATTCGTTCGGGGGTGAGGTTCAATGCCGCGGCGCGTGCTGGCAGGTGATTACTGAGCAGTACGTCGGCGGTGGTCATCATCTTGTCAAGGGTGGCGCGGTCCAATGGGTCCTTAAGATTTAGCGAGACTGCTGACTTGTTGCGATTGACCACATGGAAATAGGCGGATCGATCGCCATCGAGGGGTACCATCCGCCTGGCAGGGTCACCCCCCGGCTGTTCGATTTTGATGACGTCCGCACCCAAATCTGCGAGGATGACGCCGGCAAAAGGGCCGGCAATATTCGACGTGATATCGAGCACAGAAATGCCGCTTAAGGGTAGCGAAGGGTCTTCAGATGTCGCCATCCATCCCCCTTCCGGAGGGTAGGCCGCTCATGCGAGTCTTGGAAAAGAATGAGCAGTGTAAATCACGTGAAGTTGAGCCCACCGTTGATGTTGATGGATTGACCGGTTACATACGACCCGGATTTCGATGCCAGCCACATGATGGCACCAGCGTAATCGGATCCGTAGCCGTACCTGCCGAGCGGTATCTGCTCAAGTTCGATCGCCTTCATCTCATCCACCGAGATGCCACGGGCCTGGGCATCTGCTTCAACAAAAGCCCAGTGCATATCAGTTGCGGCGAGACCCGGACATAAGGCGTTGACGGTGACCCCGTAGGGAGCAAGCTCAAGGGCCAAAGACATGGTCAGGGTATGAACGGCGGCTTTCGTTGCGCCGTACGCTGCTGAGCCAGGATGGCCGACCTTGCCGAAGAAGGATCCCGTGTTTGCAATAGTGCCACTGCCCTGGGCAATCATCTGCTTGGCAGCAAACTTGCAGCCATGGAAGATGCCCTTGTAGTTAACGGCCATCAGTTTATCCACGTCTGCCATGTCAGTTTCCCAGACGTTCGCGGGAGCCACGTGGATACCGGCATTGTTGGCCATGATGTCGAGGCGACCCAATGTCGAGACGGTGAAACCGATGAGATCACTGACCTGCTCCTCGGATGAAACATCCACGATGCGCCAATGGACGGCGGCATCGGGAAAGTCGGCGGCGATGGACTCAGCGGCTGCTTGCACCTCGGGACGCATGTCTGCAAGAACAACATCGAGACCCTCCGATGCGAGCGTTCTAGCTATGCCCTCGCCAATACCCCTAGCTGCGCCGGTGACCGCCGCCTTCTTTCCTGCTACCGCACGGAAATCGGACATCTCTTACCCTTTCGTGAGGAGCGCGGAGGAATCATCATGGATTCCTGCAATCGATTGCGGATCAAGCATGGCCTCCCTGCTGCCAAGTGTCAAGAAGATGGGCAACAGTTCGTTGAAAGACGGGGGTGGGTGTGTCAGAGGCTAAGCAGCAGTTCAACATTCGCGGGGTCCGGTCGCAGTTCCCCCCTTTCAATTCGGTGGGCGATCTCAAGGACGCGCCTATTCGCGGGGGCATCACCGCTCAGGGCAGTTCGCTGCTGCAGCACGTAGCCATTGAGTTGATCAGCCTCTGCCCGTCGACCCTTCTGCCAGTCCTGAAGAACTGTCGTCTTCGTCTGCGGAAGTGACCACTGGGTGTAAACGGCATCGAGGAGGCGGTCGACCAGACCCTCGGGGTCTGCTGGGTCTACATCGCTGAGGCCGAATATAGGGACGACGCGCTGGCCGGCATCCACCGCCGTTCGGATCGCCTCTTTGCCAGCTATCCTCATAAAGGGATCCATGCCAGGAATCTGGGCAGCATCCAATAGGGGTAAGTTGCAGATGGCCGAGGGCACTAGTTCTGCGGCATTGACAACAAGCTTCATCCACTTGGCCGACCTGATGTCGCTTACTACCTCCGTTTTCCCGGCGCAGGAGAGCAACTCGGCGACGAAATGAAGTCGGTCAAAGGTGTCATCTGAAAGTGAGCCGAGGGCAAACCACGTTCCCTCGGGCGGGGTATGCCTTTCGACAATCCCTGGTGACCACATCGCTGCCGCAATTTCGATGACGGCTCCAACTGTTCGGTCGCCGCCAACGATGGGCGCTATATCGTCGATTGTCATTCCATTCTGGAGGCCGATGACCAGACCGTCAGGTTTAACATATGGCTCAATAAGTTGGGTAACCCAGCAGGTGTCATAAGCCTTGACGGCCACGAAAACAATATCGAACTGATGACGCAGGGTTGCGATTTCGCACAGATGCAACGCTTTGACCGGCGTAACATGGCTTTCATTGGGCATCTCGACCCTAACACCGCTGCGCTTCATAACTTCAACATTCTCCGGCCACTGATCGATCAGAGTGACGTCATTGCCAGCTCGGGTGAGGTCGGCTGCAATCCCCGCACCGTTCGCACCCGTTCCGAGGACGGCGACTCTCAAGTGGTCGCGTCGCGATCTAGCCCACCGGAATCCTGCACCTCGAAATCCACCACTGCCCGGTCTTCCACTAGCGAGTTAATCAACGTGACCGCCTCCCGGTGGGCAGGATGCGCCTGGTAAGCCTCGAGGCTAGTGTTTGATGGATGCTCCGAGATGAGTACAGCATCCCAATGGCCGGGCACCATATTTAGATCCGAGTGAACTTCAATTTGGGTGACGTCTGGAATCACACCGCTGAGTGCCACCAGGGCAGCCCTCATGCTGGCGATATCGATGGACTTTTGGGTCGAATCGGTGGAACGCATCCGAAATGAAACGATGTGCCTGATCATCTGACCGCCTGTGCTCGTAGGGTATATCCACATGGGTTCCCACTAAAGAAGGATAGCTGATGGGAAGAAAGATCGCGGTATTGGGAACGGGTGCGAACGGGGCCTCGATCGGAGCCGATCTGACGATGGCGGGCGAAGACGTCGTTTTCATTGAGCAGTGGCCGGCCCATGTCGAAGCTATGAGAGCGCATGGGGTGACAATACGGACTCCATCGGAGACCAAAACTGTCGACGTTCGAACCATGCACCTGTGCGAGGTTGCGACCCTTCGACACAAATTTGACGTTGTCTTGATGCTGATGAAGGCATACGACTCTCGCTGGGCGGCGCAGTTCATAGAGCCCTACGTCAATTCGGATGCTCTCGTTGCCGGTATCCAGAACGGTATGAGCATTGATGACATCGCTACCGTCGTAGGCAGCCATCGGACGATGGGGTGTGTCATCGAGATCACCTCCGCAATGTTCGAACCAGGAATCATCGAACGACACTCGGATCCGTCGCGCTCCTGGTTTGCTGTCGGATCGATCGATAGCACTACCAAGGGTCGCGAGGAGGAGATCGCGGGGTTACTTCGAAACAGCGGCTCGGTCTCCATCGTCGATGACATTCGTGCAGTCAAATGGATGAAAATTGTGAGCAACTCCACCACACTGGCAACTACCGCGATCGTCGGACTTCCCATGATCGAGGCGGCGGGCATTCCTGAGATGCGAAGATTCATGCTGCAGTCAGGCCAGGAGGCATTGGATGCCACCTTGATGCTCGGGAACCCGATTCTGCCGATTTTCGGCCTGACCCCAAATGCGGTGAGCGAACCGTCCACGGTGGTTGAAGCTCTGTTAGACACTCTTCTTGAGGGGTTCGTGCTTCCAAAATCGATCACAACGATCCTGCAGGATTGGATGAAGGGTCGCAGGAGTGAGGTCGAGAACATCAATGGTCTTGTTGCCTCGACCCATCGCGACTTTGGTCTCCGGGCGCCGGTCAACGAGGCCGTTGTTGAGGTTGCGCACAGAATCGAGAGAGGGGAATTGGAACCCGGTATGGCAAATCTAGGGATCATGCTTGATCTGGCGACCAGATAGGGTCGCCACTTGCCTACCCGACGGTGACGACCCGCTAGGCCCAGCCCACTAGGGGTTCTAACGGCTGGATGCCTAGAATTCAGCCTCGATCAACTTGACTTTATAAGGTGAGTAAAAAACTATTGATTGCCGCCTGGTGGTTGGTTAGCGGGCAATAAATGCACTCACGCTCGCGACCGAGTTTTCGCGATGGGTGTCGTGCCACCTAATTGAGCGCGCCACACTGCGTGCCCTTAAGGCGCTGAGAATTTCATCATGCTCGAGCAATATCCGCTCCCGGTTCGCGGCCTGCGTGAAATAGACCGCACGGTATACGTCGGTGGCATCCCAAAGTTGACGTAGTAGGCGAACCAATCTTGGCATTTCACTTAGTTCAAAGATTGCGAAATGGAAGGCTCGATTGGCAGCGGTTATGGCAAGTACCTCGTTACTTTTCGCAGCTTTTCGTACTTGCGACGCGAGCTCAGCAATGGCTAGCAGATCACGATCGGTGATATTTGAGACCGCGGCTGTTACGGCTTCACGCTCAAGTATGGCGCGAAGGCGATACACCTCGTGCAGGTCGTTGATGCTCAACTCGGCAACGAAGTAGCCTCGGTGACGGTGGTGGGTAACTTGCCCTTCACCCTCTAAAATTTTCAGTGCCTCACGAAGCGGTACTCGGCTCACCCCGAATTTCTCGGCGAGGAGATCCTGCACGATCTGCTGACCAGGTTGCAGGCTCCCGGTGAGGATCTCTACGCGCAGCAGGGCGAGAACGTCTTCTTGGGTGGTCTTGGGTTTGGCTCTCATGCCAAGCCGAATTCGGCGATTAGAGCGGCGTTATCTTGACCAACGGTTGGTGGGGCGAGACGGTAGGTGACCGGGGTCGATGAATAGTGGACCGGGTTTGCGACTTGAGCAACTGACTCACCGTTCTTGTTGAGCACGGCGATGGGGTTAAGCCCAAGTTCGGTGGCTAGGTTGAACGCTTGGGAGATGTCGTTGATCGGACCACATGGCACCCCAGCAGCCGTGATGATCCGTTGCCAATGTTCGGCGCCGTGGGTTTCCAAAACCGCGGTCAATTCGATCGCCAATGCTGAGCGATTTGTGACCCGCAGGGGGTTTGTTACGAAGCGCGGATCACTGGCAAGTCCAGGCCTACTAATGGCTCCGGCAAGTGCCGCGAATTGCCCGTCATTTCCGACCGCAATAACA
>WLLZ01000100.1 GCA_009700485.1 Actinomycetota bacterium
AAAAACTCTAATTAGCAGCTGTAGATCCGGCAAGCCCAGGCGGGCGGGTCACTTACTCGACCGGGGTTGGCCGCGAAGAGAAAGCCATAAGGATCAGTCGGGACCCCGCGTAGTTGAATTTCTAAATGCAGATGCGATCCAGAGACGTTTCCGGTGGCACCCATGCGGGCGATTCGAGCACCAGCGAAAACTTGGTCACCAACATTTACCTCGGTAGCCGATAGGTGCGCATACATTGAAGCCACCCCGTCACTGTGCGAAATAGTGATCGTGCGACCGTAACTTCCACGCATCCCGACTTCTTTGACGACTCCGCCAGCCACGGCGAAGATGGCATCGCCGGTGTCGCCGTCAAAATCAAGCCCCGAATGCGGGAGCCCGCCCCAGTAGGAGCTGGTCTCGCCGAACTTCGCCGATAGGTTCACTCGGGTGGTTGGCATGGTGATCGAGAGTTGCCGCTCGCGGGGCAGCGGATCTGCGTTCGCAAGGGTGCCGGTGGCAGCGGTGAAAGCGAGGAGTAGCAGGGCGAAAAGTCCGGCCCAAAACATGCGCACGAGACATTGGTCTACCAGTGCGGATCCAAAATGGGCAAACTCGCTAGGGGCCCCATAGGGGTGGGTGTGATCTATGCCACCCAAGAACGGCACAATTCGGACATGCGGATCCTGCTGGCACCAAATGCATTCAAGGGCTCCCTGGGTGCACGTGAGGTGGCCGAGCTAGCCGGTGCCCAATTAGCGTCACAGTTTCCCGGTTCGAGGTTCATCACGGTGCCGATTGCCGATGGAGGTGATGGCACCGTTGAGGTGCTCTTGGCTGTTGGGTTTTTGCAGGTGTCAGCGAGCACGGTTGATGCACTTATGCGCGCCAATAGCTCTCGAATGGCCGTGCAGGGCTCGACCGCGGTAATCGAATTAGCGGAAATTTGCGGCCTGGCCGACGTCCAAGATTTGGCGCCCCGCCCGTGGGATACCTCAAGCTTTGGCGTGGGGCTGGCGGCACAAGCAGCGATAGCACAAGGTGCCAAGCACCTACTGATTGCTTTGGGGGGCAGTGCCTCGATTGATGGCGGTTTGGGTTTACTCGCCGGCCTTGGCTACCAACTCCTAGACGCCAACGGCGATGAAGTACCTCCGACCGCGAGTGGGCTGATGCGGGTTTCTTCCATCGGCTCGTCGGTAAATCAAGATTTGATTGATGGATGCTCCTGGACCCTCCTGGTAGATGTCGACAGCCCGGCAACTGGACCTTCCGGTGCGGCTCACGTCTTCGGACCCCAAAAAGGATTGAGCGACGCAGAGTGCTTTCAAGTCGATGCGGCCATGAGCAGGTGGTGCAGGGTTGTTGCACAACACTCCGGGAGATTCACCGTGGGCGAACTTGAGCAACTTCCCGGGGCTGGTGCGGCAGGCGGGTTTGCGGTAGCCGCTTCAGGGGTAATCGGCGCGCAGATTGAGTCAGGAGCAGAGGCCATTGCGCGACTAACGGATTTATCGTCTGCCGTTGACGATGCCGATGCGGTGGTAATTGGTGAAGGGCGTCTTGATGAACAAACATTGGCGGGTAAAGGCCCGGCATTTGTGGCGTCGATCGCCAAGGCAGCGGGTAAACCGGTTTATGCGCTCGCGGGCTCCTCGACACTGACCGCGAAACAATGTGCATTACTAGGTATCAGAGCTGAGAGCGATGTCGTGACACTAGTTGAAGTTGCTGGTTCACTTGAAGCAGCACTTGGTGATCCGCGCACTTGGCTCGGCAAAGCTGTTGAAGTACTAGGTCAGCGACTACAAGCTAGTGGGCTTTAACCCTCTTCAGCGCCGAGTGAGAACCCGGCTTCGATATCTGCATTATTAAATGTGCGGAACGAAACATGGGTTTCGGTTGACTGCACGCCCTTCACCTTGGAGATGCCATCGGTTACAACTTTCGCGATGTCCTCGTGGGTGCGCACTTCAATGAGAACCACTAGGTCAATTTTACCGGTCACCGAATAAGCAGCCGTGACGCCTTGAATCTTGGCGATGGCCTCGCCCGCGGAGTTGACATGCTCGGGTACTACCTGGATAAAGCAAAGGGCAGTGATCATGGGTGAAGTGTAGGCGGGTCGGATCAACCGGCCATGAATCGGCCGCCGTTGACATCAAGTACCGCGCCGGTGATGTAGGAGGATTGGTCGCTTGCAAGGAAGAGCACCGGATCAACGCACTCCTGTAACTCGGGCATCCGTCCCAAGGCGATGCCGCCGAGTACCTCGGCGCGATCTGCCTCGGTCATGGCGTCGAACATTGCCTGTAGCCGGCCGGTGAGAAATAACCCGGGGGCGACCGCATTAACCCGAATACCGCCAGGCCCAACCTCGCGGGCTAGCCGGCGGGTTAAGCCCAAGATGGCGGCTTTAGCGGCCGCATAGGGCACGCCGGTTACCGGGCTGGTGGAGCGGCCACCGATCGAGGAGAACGTGACGATTGCCCCGCCGCCGGCATTCTGCAGGTGCGGGACCACAGCTTGGGCGCAGTTGAAAGTGCCTTTGACATTGACATCGATGACGAGATCAAGATCGGCGGGTGAGATATCGGCTAGGTCTCTTGGGGTGGCCAAACTGCCGCCCGCCGCGGCGATCAAGATGTCGATGCGCCCGAAGTAGGCGGCCACCGCACCGACGGCTGCGGTTACGGTGGCCGAATCGCGCACATCTACGGGGTGCCCGACCGCGTCGATACCGTCGGCGATCAGTTCGGCGACTGTTTGTTCGATCACTTCGGAGTTGATATCGAAGACGGCGACCTTGCCTCCCTCGGCGCCGATGCCTAGGCAAATTTGGTGCCCGAGACCACCAGCACCGCCGGTAACGATCGCGACTTTGTTAGTGAACCTGGCGGCCGGGTGGGTGATCGAGCGATTGGTTGCCATGGGCACATCTTTCTGCAGGGTTAGAAATTGGACTTGCGTGGGATAATTTATCCCGCTATTTTGGCGATAGTCAATAATCCGCTACAGGTAGCTTATTCTGCCAAGGCTGCCAGCGCTGAAGGAGAACTATGAAAATCGCAGTCGTTGGCGGGGGTCCGGGTGGCCTATATTTCGCGAGTTTGGTGAAGCAGTTCGAACCCGGATACGAGATCACGGTGTGGGAGCGCAACGCCCCTTTGGACACTTTTGGTTTCGGCGTGGTCTTCAGTGATCAAACGTTATCGGGCATCCGGGTCTCAGATCCGTCAATCTACGAGGAGATGTCTAAAGAGTTCGCGTATTGGGATGACATCGATATTCATTACCGCGATGAAGTGTTAACAAGCGGCGGTCACGGATTTGCGGCTATGAGTCGCACCAACCTGCTCGCAATTTTGCAACGTCGTGCGATCGACAATGGTGTAAACGTCCTCTTCAATACCCAAGCTCCCCCTATCAAAGAGTTGATGGCCGACTACGACCTAGTGCTTGCCAGCGATGGCATTAATAGCTCGACTCGTGAAACCTTTAAAGAGGAGTTCGGAACAACTGTCGACTTCCGCAAGTGCAAGTTCATCTGGCTAGGAACTCCGGTGGTCTATGAGGCTTTCAAGTTCTTCATCGTCGATACGCCGTGGGGGACGATGCAGGCTCACGCCTACCCGATGGATTCTCACAGCAGCACGTTTATCGTCGAGATGCATGAAGATATTTGGCGCCGAGCCGGATTCGAAGAAATGGCAGATGCGGCCGCGGATCTGCCCATTGGGGAAAGCGATGAGCCATCAATTGCTCGAATCGAAGAGATATTCAAGGATTACCTAGGGGGCCAGCCACTGCTCACGAACAATAGCCGCTGGGTGAATTTCCGTGCCTTCCGCAATGCCACCTGGGCCCATGAGAATCTCGTTATCTTGGGAGACGCCGCACACACCGCACACTTTGCGATCGGCTCGGGCACCAAGTTGGCGATGGAAGGTTCAATCTCACTGGCCGCCTGCTTACTCGAACACCGCGATGTAGCCAAGGCCCTCGCTGCCTATGATCAGGAACGCCGCCCCGTGGTTGAGAGCACCCAGCGATCAGCGCAAGCTGCGCTTGAGTGGTTCGAGGAGATAACTCAATACGTGGATCAGGATCCGATCCAATTTGCCTTTAATCTCTTGACCCGCTCACGCCGGATCACTTATGGCAATCTGCGCGAGCGTGATCCTCAGTTTATGGAGCGAGTTGATGTTTGGTTTCTGCAAAATCAGATTGCCGAAGGCAAGGTCCCCGCTGACACCACGCCCAGACCGCCGATGTTCATGCCATTTCGAATGCGCGGCTTGGAGCTCCCCAACCGGGTCGTGGTTTCGGCAATGGATATGTATTCAGCCGAAAACGGTGTGCCCGGAGAGTTCCACTTGGTGCACTTAGGTGCACGGGCACTGGGGGGCGCCGGCTTGGTGATGACCGAAATGGTTTGCACCTCGGCTGATGGTCGCATCACACCCGGCTGCGGTGGGCTGTGGACGGATGCGCAGACACTCGCCTGGGCAAAGATCGTCGATTTCGTACACACCACCCCTTCGAAAATCGGGGTGCAGCTTGGGCATGCGGGCCGTAAGGGCTCAACCAAACTCATGTGGGATGGCATCGACCAGCCACTGCCGAACGGTAATTGGCCACTAATTGCGCCATCCCCCCTGCCGTATCAGTCGATAAATCAGGTACCACGTGAAATGACCCGGGCCGACATGGATGCCGTGAAGGCCGAATTTGTGGAAGCCACCGAGCGGGCCGCGGCCGCCGGCTTTGATCTACTTGAGCTACATGCCGCCCATGGGTATCTACTCTCCAGCTTCTTGACCCCAATAAGCAATAAGCGCACTGACGAGTACGGCGGGAGCGTTGAAAACCGGTTGCGTTTCCCGCTCGAGGTCTTTGATGCTGTCCGGGCCGCTTGGCCGAAGGACCGCCCAATGAGTGTGCGCGTCTCGGCAACAGACTGGGTTGATGAGGGCCTAAGTGGCGAGGACTCAATTGAGATCGCACGCGCCTTCGCTGAGCACGGTGCCGACATCATCGATGTGTCAACCGGGCAGACCGCAGCCAATGCACGCCCGGCATACGGCCGCACCTATCAGACCCCGTTCGCTGATCGAATTCGCAATATCTCCAAAGTGGCAACGATGGCCGTCGGGTCGATCAGCAGCTGGGATGACATCAATACGATTATCGCCGCGGGTCGCGCTGACTTATGCGCACTTGGTCGTCCGCATCTATATGACCCGGCTTGGACCTTGCACGCCACCGCCGATCAGGAGTATCGGATACCGTGGCCCAAGCAATATGCGGCAGGCAGCCGCAAGCCACCGGCTGGTCGTACCGAAGACCCTAAGCCGCGTCTTAGCTTGGTGGAAAAGGAAGTTGCCCCCGAGCGGCCACGGCGGTGGTTGGTCAACTGATTGTGGTTGGTAATTTACAAAGGTGCTTGCACTATTGGATGCGAGCCGCAGCCACGTCGGTGTGACTGAAATCTAAACCTACGTATAGCAATGGCTCAGTGGTGGCCTTTGCCAGCGCGTATGAAAAGCAGTCGCCAAAGTTGAGTTGTGCCGGGTGTCCGCTTCCTTTACCAAAATCTCGATATGCATCGCGAGCTATGCGTGCCTGCTCAACTGTGACCGGAACAATTTCGACGCCTGCGACCTGAAGGAACTCGTCCAGGGAACGCGAAAGCACCGGGTCTTTCCGCGAATCCAACACCACACCTGACTCGAGATAGTTTGCGGCAGATATGCACGGGTTTTGTGAATCGGCGATTATCTGAATTAGTTCCTCTGCGTCTTTTTCGCCAATTAATGCACTCACTAGGGCTGAGGAGTCGATTATCAAAGTGGGAGCCCTTGCGCGTTGTATAGGCCATCGGCGACGTCGTGCAGATTAAGCCCGCTGGTAGCCCGCACCCGTGCCGTCGCTCGCGCAGAGATAGCCCGTAGCCGCTCAACTTTGTCTACCGGTTGACTACCAGTTTCACGAGTTGCGATTGACTCTTTTAAGGCCAAGGTGACGGCACTGGTTACGGTGGTTTGCAAGATCGCGGCCAACTCTCGGGCCAACTCATGGGTTTCGGGGTTTTTAATGTTGAGAGACATGCGGGTAATCTACCATGGTAGAAAAACTGGTACTAATGGTAGAAATTTGCCTGTTGAGATCGGTTGATTTCAACGGTAAGGAGTGAAATCCGGGGGCCGCTTCTCATTGAAGGCGGCTCCACCCTCCTTGGCTTCATCGGTATCGATAAACAGATCGAGCACGTCAAATGCGAGCGACTGGAGTCCGACGAGGTGGTCAGTGTC
>WLLZ01000101.1 GCA_009700485.1 Actinomycetota bacterium
GTGAAAGTCCTCATCACAAACTCCCGAACTCTTCGTGGCACATCCGCGGCGGTTGCCTTGGACACTCTTAACTCCCCTTCAAACCGGGCGGAAGGCCCGCGCGCACCGCCGTACCGTCCAATGGACCGGACACCCGTAGCGCACGTACCCAAGCCCGTCGCGATGTCGCGGCGTCAAAACAAGCCACCGTTGGGTGGATGTAAGCGCCCCGACCCGGCAAGTGAGCGCGTGGGTCGGGTAAACACTGCCCGTCTTCCGCGACCACCCGAAGGAGATCGGACGAGACGGCGCGACCACGGCAGCCGATACAGGTTCGTACCGGGCCGGGCGAGCCGCCAAGTGCAGACTCTAGCGCCCCACCAAGGTGTTCCGATGCCACCTCGGGTTCACTCGGGGTCAATCGATCCGACTTCTGCCTTGGCGACGGCCTCCTCAGGGGCGGCATCCGAGCGAATATCGATGCGCCAACCGGTGAGTCGGGCCGCCAATCGGGCGTTTTGCCCCTCGCGGCCGATGGCCAGCGAAAGTTGATAATCGGGTACCGTAACCCGGGCGGAGCGGGCCACCGGGTCCACGATGACCACCCCCAAGACGCGGGCCGGTGAGAGGGCGTGGGCGATCATTTCGGCTGGATCCTCGCTGAAATCGACGATATCCATCTTTTCGCCGCCAAGTTCAGACATCACCTGGCGCACCCGCTGGCCCAAGGGCCCAATACACGAGCCCTTCGCATTTACCCCGGGCACCGTTGAGAAAACGGCGATTTTCGTTCGGTGCCCAGCTTCTCGGGCCACCGCCGCGATCTGAACCGTACCGTCGGCAATCTCTGGAACTTCCAGGGCAAATAGCGCTCGAACCAAATTTGGGTGGGTGCGTGACACCGTGACCTGCGGGCCTTTGAAACCTTTTCGGACCGCGGTAACCAGGCACTTAAAGCGCACACCATGGGGGTACGACTCCCCCGGCGACTGCTCTTCAGGCGGCAAATTTGCCTCTACTTTTCCAATGTCAATTCGCACCATTTTTGGGTTGCTAGTTTGCTGAACAACTCCGGACACCAAATCACCCTCGCGCCCGGTGAATTCAATTAGGGTGACGTCGTCCTCGGCCTCACGTAACCGGGTTAGCAAAACCTGTCGCGCGGTGGTCGCCGCTATACGACCAAAGCCCTCGGGGGTGTCGTCATATTCGCGAATGACATTGCCTTCGTCATCGCGTTCAGTCGCCATCACCACGACATGGCCGGTCTTACGATCGACCGAAACCCGCGCACGCTCCGCAGCACCCACGGTGTGCATGTACGCAACGTGTAGCGCCTGCTCAATTGTCTCGACCACCACATCAAGTGACAGGTCTTTTTCGCGCACCAACGCCTTGAGCGCACTTACATCAATATCCATGGTTATCCCTCAATCCGTTTCGGAAACCGTAGAAGTAAATTCAACTTGCACCAGACCCTTGGCGATGTCGGTGAGGGCAATACCCACCGGCTCATTCCCAGGTGTTTGCAGAATCACCTCGGTATCGGTTACCTCAACAATTCGGGCCACAACTATGGAATTATCCTTCAAATGAACTTCAACATTACGCTTTACTGCACGCCGCCAGTGCTTTTGTTCGGTAAGTGGCCGATCTACCCCAGGTGAAGTTACTTCGAGCACAAAAGTGCCAACGAATTCATCCGCAAGCGGCGGAGTATCAAAGAGTTCGGAAATTTTTCGGCTCACCTCGGCAACGCGGTCAAGGTCAACGCCCCCATCGCGATCGACAATCACGCGGACGAGCTCGCGTCTACCGGCCTGCTGAACGTACACATCTTCAACATCAACACCAGTTTCAGCGAGAGCCGAACGTATCCCCTCAAGCAAGACATTTGCTGACGCGACCATTGCGCCTCCTGCCCGGGAAAGTGCTGATTCTGTTTGGTGGACCAATTATTTGTGTTGCTGGCCGTACTCTACCCACCCACCTGCCACAGTTGTACCTGTGCCGCTGACTGATCAACCACGCCCGCCCTTGACCCGGCGCCAAATACTGGCCCGCTCAACGGGATTGGCCGGAGTTTTGGCAGGTGCCGGAGTCTTGAGCGCCTGCGGTAGTGGCACCACGACCGCCGGCGACACGAGCGCAGGTGGTACCACTGCCAGCCCGGTCGCAACGGGCGCCCAAATAAATGTCGCCGTGGCAATATCAGAGCGGGCGCTGATTGCAATTTACACCGCAACAATCGGCGCTTTTGCCCAAATGGCACCGAGTCTTGAGCCGCTACTGCGCCAACATGAGGAGCATCTGGCCGCCACCGGCGTGGAGGTGCCAGATCCACCGACTCAAAATCCACCAAGTGATTGGTCGGCGGCTATCGCCGCTCTGCGTCAGGCCGAGCTAACAGCAGCTCTTGAACGTCGTGAGTCATGCCTGCTGGCAAGTGAACCGGATTTTGTTCGCACCTTAACTTTCATTGCGGCCTCCGAAGCCTCGCATGTCGCTGCACTAAAGACGATTGGACGAAACCAGTGAATAATCAGGAAGCACTTGCCGCGGCGGTATCTGGTGAGGATGCCGCAATTTATGCGTATGGGGTCATTGGCGCATTACTGAATGCCGGCCCGCGTCGGCGGGCCCTCGAAGCGCTACGCGCCCATCAGTCTTGGCGAGACCGAATGGCTCACCTAATGCCCGGTGATACCACGCCGGCTCCGGGCATCGCGTACGACTTCCCCATGCAAGTAATAGATGCAGGTACCACTCGCGCGCTAGCCCAACTTGTTGAAAATCGCCTAGTTGTGGTTTATGCGGATCTTGCCGCCACTTGCGAAGGCGAGCAGCGCGCTGACGCCGTGCTGGCAGCAAGTGAATGCGCGACTCGTGCTGTTTTTTGGGGTGCTCCCTCCCAAGCATTTCCGCACGACGCCTCCCTAACTTAGCTACCTGCTGGTCAATACCTCCCAGCCGAGCCGAATAATCAATAGCGCAACAACGACTAGAAATACGGCTCGGACAAATCCGCTCCCCCGATTGATAGCGGTGCGCGCGCCAATCAATGCGCCGATCAGGTTACATATACCCATCACCAACCCAAGTAGCCAGATAACTGACCCGGTGATCCCGAAGACAATCAGCGCAGCGGCATTGGTGCCAACGTTCACAATTTTTGCAGTTGCCGACGCCTGGAGAAATGAATACCCGAGAACACTCACTAGCAAAATCAATAAGAAGGAGCCGGTGCCCGGGCCAAAGAGGCCGTCATACCCGCCGATGACAAATCCAGCTATCACCGCGATCACATAATGCCGATGCTGCCCGTGCCAGCGCAGAGCCTGAACCTGCCCTAATTGCGGGCGCAGCAAAGTCCAAAACCAAACAACAATCAATAACACCAAGATCACCGGCCGAAACGTGCCGGCTGGGATCCGACTGGCAAATGACGCTCCTATACCGGAGCCGATAAAGGCCGCAACGGACATCGGCAATGCGGTTCGCAGGTCAGGCTTGACCTGCTTTAGGTAGGTCCAGGCCGCCCCGCTGGTGCCGATAATGCTGGATAACTTGTTGGTACCCAGAGCTGTTGCTGGTTCGGTGGCCGGGAGCGCAATCAACAGCGCCGGCAATTGCAGGAGGCCCCCACCCCCGCTGATTGCGTCAACCCAACCGGCAGCGGCCGCGGCCACGCACAATAAAATAATCGTAAATAAATCCACTCCGGCGACTTCAAAGGCGAAGATGTCCACTTCGAATAATCAGACTGATCGCCATTGGCGCACGATGCCAAGTACATCGCTGAGTTCATTAGCAACAGCATCCGGTACCGCGTCACTTTCAGGTACCTGTTCGTTTGGCACGCGAGAATGCGGTATCCAAATTGCGCGCATCCCAACTTGTTGCGCACCAAAGATGTCGTCCCAGAGACGATCTCCGACGAATGCGCAGCGTTCAGGTTTCACGCCTATTTCACCCGCAATCAGCTTGAAGGCGTCAAGATGCGGCTTCGCTACCGGCATCTCGCTGGTGTAGCAGGCTACGTGAATTAACTCTGACAAATTATCGCGCTCGAATACTTCCTGGTGATGGGTCCGCGGCCACAAAGTGTTACTTAAAACACCAATAAGCAGGCCATCGGCTCGCAACTGCTGAAGTAAGTCGCGCGCCTGCGGATCGGCAAAGGTATGGGGGGCCCAAAAATCTAAGTACGTAGCTAAGGCATTTAGATGTGTAGCTGAACCGGTGTCGATTCCCAGATTTATGAAAATACTTTCGAGCGCCCCGGTACTAGTTTCGCCGCCGGACTCCCGCTGCAATCGCCAGCGCTGAACTTCAGCATCAAGGAGCTGCTGTGCCAGTGCGCCCGCATGGACCGGATCGTAGACTTCTGCATAGGCATACCACTGCGAGTAGAGGTTGATGTCGTGCCATGGCGTAAGTGTGCCGCCCCAATCGAAGATAACCGCATCGATCGACACTTAGTACTCGCAAACAGCCAAGAGCGCTGATACTGCGTCGGCGATGGCAATATCGGTGCGCTCACCCGTGCGACGATCCTTTACCTCAATGAATCCCTCGACTAGGCGTTTACCAACTACCACGATCGTGGGCACCCCGATGAGTTCAGAATCATTGAACTTCACCCCGGGGGAAACGGCGCGACGATCGTCATAAAGCACCCGAACTCCAGCAGCCTCAAGTTGGCCTCCCAGTAACTCGGCTGCCTCAAATGGGGCGTCGTCCTTGCCCGTGGCAATTAGGTGAATATCAGCCGGGGCGACCTCGCGTGGCCAAATTAGGCCTTTTTCATCATGTGATTGTTCGGCGACCGCCGCAACTGCACGTGAAACGCCGATGCCATAGGAGCCCATGGTGACGGTCACTAACTCACCCTTTTCGTCGAGCACTTTAAGGCCCAGAGCCTGCGCGTATTTGCGCCCAAGTTGGAAAATGTGGCCGATTTCAATACCTCGGGCAATCTCTAGGCCCTGCCCGCACTTTGGGCAACTATCGCCTTCGAGTACTTCGGCGACCTCGATAACACCATCGGCGGTGAAGTCACGCCCGGCAACTAGGTCATATACATGTGACCCACTCACGTCAGCACCGGTGATCCATCTCGTGCCTGTTACCACCCTCGGGTCGACTAAGTACTTGATGCCGGATGAATTTGCAGTGCCTAAGGCTCCCGGACCGATATAGCCCTTCATCAATGTCGGGTACTTCATGAAATCAGGCTCTTCAAAAGGTCGCGGTACTGAAGGTTGCAACACCGCCTCAAGGCGTTTCATGTCAACTTCGCGATCACCGGGCAGACCAACCGCGAGCGGCGTCTCACTGCCATCAGGCGCTTTGACCATGAAAACAATGTTCTTCAAAGTGTCAGCTGCCGTCCATGCTCGATCGCTGCGAACCAAGTCACTTCGCTCATTCGAGTGGTCGACTAAAGCAGCAATCGTGGGGGTGTTTGGTGTTTGCTCTGCATGTGGAGCCGGCACGAGCGCGTGATCGAGGGCAGCGGGTGCGGGCGTGATAACCGCCTCAACGTTGGCCGCATAATCACACGTGGAACAGCGAACAAATGTATCTTCACCTACTTCGGTCGGCGCTAAGAATTCTTCGCTAGCTGACCCGCCCATGGCTCCTGACATTGCTGACACGATGACAAATTCAAGACCAAGGCGAGTGAAAGTATCTACATAAGCATCACGATGCCGTTGGTATGAGCGCTCAAGGCCCGCATCGTCAATATCGAATGAATAAGAATCCTTCATCACGAACTCACGGCCGCGCAAAATACCGGCTCGGGGGCGAGCTTCGTCACGAAACTTCGTCTGGATCTGATAAATAGTAAGCGGCAGATCCTTGTACGAGGAGTACTCCCCCTTGACAAGCAAGGTGAACATCTCTTCATGGGTTGGCCCCAGTAGGTAATCTCCACCTCGCCGATCTTGTAACCGGAACAAGGTATCGCCGTACTCGGTCCAGCGGCCGGTGAGCTCATATGGTTCACGCGGAAGCAGGGAAGGAAAGTGCACCTCTTGGAAGCCAGCGCGATTCATTTCGTCACGAACGATGTTCTCAATATTGCGGTAGACCAAATACCCAAGGGGTAACCAAGAGAAAACCCCAGGGGCAACTCTGCGAACATATCCAGCGCGCA
>WLLZ01000102.1 GCA_009700485.1 Actinomycetota bacterium
CCGGGGAAGAGCCTGGCGAATACACCAACGAATTCGCGCTCTACTTCAAGATAGGCCTCGGTGAAAACCTGCTCAACGCGAGCGTCAACTTCCTTGATGATGTCAAGCAGATCATCGCGCGACTTTTTTAGATCCTCAAGTTGCTCACTCAAGAACGTATGGCGCTCCTCCATGGCCGAGAACTCTTCAAGGGCGAGGGGATTAATCTTGCCGAGAATATTGAGTTCGCGTTCAGCCATCTTAAGACGCTTTTCTTGTTCGAGGCGCAGATACGGGTACGGCTGCGGCTCTGGCGCATCGGCGGGTACTTCATCACCGGGCACCGCCGGACTAGGTGGTACCAATTGCAAAGGGCCGTACTCGGCAATCAATACATCGCCCTCAACACCAAAATCCTCGAGTGCCTTCTCTTCAAGTTGCTCAATTCGCAGGCGTTGCTCGGCGCGAGCTATTTCATCGCGATGCACGCTGTCCTTTAATAGATCCAACTCACCGGCCAACTCACGAATACTTGAACGTAGCTTGGTTAGTAATTGGTCGCGCTCGGCTTTTGCTCGCTCTACCGCCGTGCGATCGCGGCCGGCCTGCGCAACGGAGCCTTCAATTCGCGTGAGCGCAATCCGCGAGGCAGCAAGGATCGCTTGTGCGGTGACTAATTCAAGTGCTCGGCGTTCACGCCTAGCGATCGCGTTCACGCGGGCCTGGCGCTCGGCCCCCGCAGCGCGTTCAAGTTGCTCAGCCCTAACCCCTACCGCACCTACCCGCTCTTCTCCGGTGCGAAGTGCGAGCCGGGCGTCAACCTCATCTTGCCGCGCACCGGCGGCCTGCCCGGCGAAAATTTCACGCTTGTCGCCTGCCGGGTCATCGGCCGGCTCGATCTCGGCACCGGCGAGCCGAGTTTCCATGGTCGAAAGGTTTTGTTGGTCCAGCTCATGGGCCGCCTCGGCGGCGGTACGAGCAAGTGTCAACCTTTCGGCCTCAGCATGGGCTGAACGAGCCGCTTGGCCCAACTGGCCCAGTTGCTCGGCGACAGCAGCCATCCGAGCGTCAGACTCGTGCAGGCGATTAAGTGCCCCCTCCGCAAAGTCTGAAGCCGTGCCTTGCGCATTACGAGCCGCAACCAGATCAAACCGGGCACGTTCGAGGTCGTGGGTGGCGACAACCAAATCACGCGCCGTTTGGTCGTGGGCCGCCTGCACCTCAAGCAGACTTTGGGTATCAGCTGATCCACCGTGCACCACGCCGGCCGCAAAAATATCGCCGGCTTCGGTGACAAAGACCAGATCAGGGTGCCTGCGCTGCGAATCTGCAGCAGTGCGCACATCTGAGACCAGCACGCAGTTCATTAACAGGCGGTCAACGACTGCTCGCAGATTATCCTCGCACCGAACCGAGGCGCGTAACCATGAGCCAACCGGTGGCGCACCCACGGGAGCCGGCCCGGCGCCAGCCCCATCAGCGAGTACCAATGCGGCACGGCCAGCATCTTGCTCTTTTAAGAGCACGACCGACTGCACGGCAGCATCGACGCCACGCACCACGACTGCGTCGGCAACGTCACCAAGTGCTGCAGCGACCGCAGCTTGGGCACCATGGTCAATCTGCAGCAACCCGGCCAACGGGCCGAGTACCCCGGGAACTCGATGCGTTGATGCTACGAGCACCGAAGCGGCATCTTTGCGCGAAAGCCCTAGCTCGAGTGCATCAAGTCGCGCCGCGAAGGCAGCACGCTCACGCTCCCCGACCGACTCGGCGGTTCGTAGTTGCTCGACAGCGCTATCTGCACGTTGGAGCGCCGCCAAGGCCAGCTCATATTCCTGGTCAAGGCCGACTTCACCTTGGTTTAGACCGGCAACTTGAATTTCGATGGCATGGAATTCACCCTGCGCATGTTCGCCGCGCTCTTTAGCTTCGGCTATCGAAGCGGTGAGCCGTTCAATCTCACCAGATCTGGTCTGGGTTCTCGATCGCACTGCATCAACCTGGCCGCGCAACTTTGCCAGCCCTTCACGACGGTCCGCAGCAGCCCGATCAGCCGCGGTAACCCGTTGCTCCTCGAGGATTAACGCCTGTTCGGCATCGAGGCGCCGAGCCTCTGCTGCTGCGAGTACCTCGCGAGCTGCTTCAACCTCGCGGCTAAGTTCAAACTCTTGTTCGCGCAGCAACCGCGCTTCGGCATCGATTTGCTCTGGGTCGCGACCTGTTGCCTCCTCTTGGGCTTCGGGCTGCAAATTACGCACCCGCTCGGTAGCAAGTTGAACCAACCCATGGAAGCGCTCGCGCAGACCACTTAAACCAAACCAAGTCTCCTGCGCATCCACCAAGTGCGGAGCTTCCTGCAGCACCGCGGCTTCGGCTTCGGCCTCTTGGGTTCGCATTTCGGCTAGGACGGCCTCAGCTTTCGCTTGACGCTCACGGAGGGCGGTCTCATCAGCTACTTCCGCCGCCAAAAGGTTTCGTAACACTGTTAAGTCATCAGCCATTAAACGCAATCTGGCATCACGCACATCCGATTGGATTACCACCGCTCGGCGCGCAACCTCCGCTTGGCGCCCAAGGGGCTTCAATTGGCGCCGCAGCTCATTGGTTAAGTCGGTTAAACGGGTTAGGTTCGCACCCATGGCATCTAGTTTGCGCAGGGCTTTCTCCTTGCGCTTGCGATGCTTCAATACCCCGGCGGCTTCTTCGATGAATCCACGGCGATCCTCGGGCGTGGCCTGCAAAATCGAGTCAAGTTGCCCTTGACCGACAATGACATGCATTTCACGGCCGATCCCGGAGTCACTTAGTAACTCCTGGACATCAAGGAGCCGGCACTGCTCACCGTTAATCGCGTACTCCGAGCCGCCATTGCGAAACAAAGTGCGCGAGATAGTGACTTCGGTGTATTCAATCGGCAATGCACCATCGGAGTTATCAATCGTTAATTGCACCTCGGCGCGACCGAGTGGGGCCCGGCCCGAAGTACCGGAGAAGATAACGTCCTCCATTTTGCCGCCGCGCAGTGACTTGGCCCCTTGCTCGCCCATGACCCAAGCGAGTGCATCAACAACATTTGACTTGCCCGAGCCGTTCGGGCCCACCACACAAGTAACGCCCGGCTCGAAATGCAGGGTCGTTGAAGAGGCGAAGGATTTAAAGCCCTTCAAAGTCAAGGTCTTAAGGTGCACATTTCTCCGCTGGTCGGGCGCGGGGAAGGCGCTGAGGACGAGTCCGTCACACCTTATCTTGAGGGCGCGGCCCCTTACCCTGCCGCTGGCACCGCGGGCAAGAAAAACTTGATCTGCCCATAAATTTCTCCCGGCGAATGAGGCTTCCGCAATGCCCGCAGGGCTCACCTTCTTGGCCATAGGCACTCAAAGAACGGTCAAAGTAGCCGCTCTCACCGTTGACATTGACATAGAGCGCATCGAAACTGGTGCCACCCTGAACTAGTGCTTCGGCCATTACGGCCTTGGCATGCCCTAGTAACTCGCTGATTTTCGTCGGTGTCAGGCCCCTGGTTAACCTGCGACCGTGCAATTTGGCCCGCCACAGGGCTTCATCGGCGTAAATATTGCCAATCCCGGAGACCACCGATTGGTCAAGCAGCGCCCGCTTGATCTCCGTGTTTTTTGCCCGAATCCGGGCAACACCAGCCGCCTCGTCGAAAGCTGGGTCAAGCGGGTCGGGGGAAATATGACTGATGATGTCCGGGAGCCGACCACCACCACCATCGGAAACCAGCCGGGCGGACATCACCCCACCGAAGGTGCGCTGGTCCACAAAGCGCAATTGGGGCCCATTATCAGCGAACCGAAAGCGCACTCTGAGGTGTTTTTCATCGGGCACGGCACTAGAGCGCACCAGCAACTGGCCGCTCATGCCCAAATGGGCGACTAGTGCGATATCTCCACCCGAGAGCGGAAGCCATAAATACTTGCCGCGCCGACTGACACACCTGATGCGCTCGCCGAGTAAATCATCAGCCAAGGACCCAATATTGCGTCGCACCGCTCTGGGGTGCAGTACCTCAACCTGGCTAATAACGCGGCCGGTTACTTTCTCGGCGAGCCCCCGCCGTACGACTTCAACTTCTGGCAGTTCAGGCATTTCACGGTGCCGGCTTCATCAAATGCGCGTACGCAAGTTCTGCTGCCTGCTGCTCTGCAAGTTTCTTAGATCGGCCCCAGCCTTCACCGATGACGTCAGAACCTACTCGCACCCGAGCATGGAACTCTTTTTTGTGATCGGGCCCGCTATCGCTGACGAGATACTCCGGGAGCCCGAGGTTTGCGTTCGATGCAGCTTCTTGTAGTGAGGTCTTCCAATCAAGGCCCGCACCAAGGTCAGCTGAGCGTTCAATAAGTGGGTCAAAGCGCATGTGGACGAGCTCCCCGGCTACTTCAATTCCGGCTGACAGGTAGGTTGCCCCGATTACGGCTTCCATCGCATCGGCGAGTATCGAAGACTTATCTCGCCCACCGGTTGTCTCCTCGCCGCGCCCCAATAACAGGTAGTCACCAAGATCGAGTTCCCGCGCGACACCCGCGAGTGCCCGTGAATTGACTACGGCTGCACGTAGTTTAGCCAATTGCCCTTCGGGTAAATCCGGGAAAGTTTTATACAAAGTGTCGGTGACTAAAACACCGAGCACCGAATCTCCGAGAAACTCCAGCCGCTCATTGTGCGGCAGCCCGCCATGTTCGTATGCGTATGAGCGGTGCGTAAGCGCTTGGTTCAGGAGGGCTAGGTCGATCGATACCCCAAGGTTAGTGGCCAAGTGGCCCAAGTTTTCGTCGCGGCCTCGCTCACTGCGGTTGCGTGCGTTGCTCATGAGATTGTTCGCACTTCAGCGCCACTTAATCTGTCAACAAGTTGAACGAGTTCACCAAATGTTTGAACCTCGCCAATATCAGCGTCAGTAATTTTTATATCAAGGCCACGTTCCTGGGCTCCCTCAAAAATCGCCCGAACCAGCATGACCCACACTTGGTCAATTGGACCAAAGGAGCTGAGCGGGGTATCAGGGCGAATAGCGAATGTTGCCTCATGCTCGAACACGCGCGCCAACGCTCCTGCTACCAGCTGCTCGTTCATCTGATTCGCTCCAGCAAGGTGGAAAATGTCCTTTGGGTTAAACCAATTAGATCGGTTTTCGCCGCACGTGCCGCTAATCGAATACAAGCGGCTATCTCATTTGGACTACCGGCGCCGTGGCCGATTACGGTGATGCCATTAACTCCGAGCAGCATTCCCGCCGCAAAGTCACCGGTCGCGGTGCCGGTGACTACCGCGCGCGCTGGCCTTGGGTCGCCATAAGCAAGAGCTATCTGCTGGGCCGCCCACCCGACCGCACCTTCAATGCCCTTCAACAAGACATTACCGGTGAATCCGTCGGTGACAACGACTTGCGCTCGCGCCCCGGAAGCCACGTCATGGCCTTCAACCGAACCGGCATACCTAACCCCGAGCGCCGGAAGTCGATCCTGCATCAAGATATGCGCCGCCACGCGCAGTGAATCGCCTTTGCCAGTCTCGCTGCCAATATTAAGTAACCCCACCGCAGGGTCGGTTATCCCTAATGCGGTTGCATAACACCAACCTGCCATCGCAAATTGGGTCAACACATTCGCGGTGGCTTCAGGGGATGCACCCACGTCTACGAGAACAACCGGGCTCAGAGTTGACGGTAGTACTACCGCCAGGGCTGGACGTGACATCCCATCAACTCGACCACAGGACAAAACTGCCGCGGCAACTGCAGCACCGCTATGGCCCACCGAGACCCACGCATCAACTTGGCCAGCGCTAACCGCGCCAGCGGCCACCATGACACTTGATTCAGGGTGCGCCCGGACATAGGCCAATGGATCGCCATCCATCGGCACCCCGGAGGCAGCGCTCAAAATGGTCAGCCGCGGCTGCTCGGCAATATCGATAGCACGCGCGGCAAGAAGGTCGATCGCGAGAGTGGGCGGGCCCACGAGGACGAGGTCGATGTCGAGTGCGTCAAGATCCAACGCCGCCACGGCATCGGCCACGACCCCCGGGGCACCGTCGCCGCCCAAGAGATCCAGGGCGACGCG
>WLLZ01000103.1 GCA_009700485.1 Actinomycetota bacterium
GGCAAACTCTCGATTGGCCTCGATTACATCAGCGAATGACTCGGCAGGGAAAGGTGAAGTCATGCGGCGAGTGTACCTAGGCTCGGTACGCGACAATGGGACCTATGTCATCCGCGGCCCCAAAGCCCCCACATCCGGGCTCAGCTGAAATTGGCCTGCGAGTGACCATGCGACTACATGAGTCCGGTGGCCCTACAGAGCTACTAGGTTTCCTCGAAACTTTGACGACTGTCCGTAAGCGAAATGGCGAGATCGTCACCTTTGACCCCGAGCAGGTAGTGGCATGGCGAATTGTTCTACCCCCCGCCAAAGGGTGAGCTAAATCATTCACATGAATTCCACATGTTTGCCCAAGGACTAGCACAAATATGCCGGGCACTCTTGCCTTAACCGACCAAGGGCCCCGCCGATGGGACCCTGAAAAAAGGAGAATTCCATGAACCGCAATGTAAAATGGGGTACCCGCGCCGCAGTAGCCGTAGGTACACTCGCGCTCGTTATTGGCGCAGGAGTTGGCACGGCGAATGCCGCTGGCAACGGTGGAGGTGGGCCCAAGGGTGCCGCGCTCTCAGCACTCGTGACCGCGGGCACCATCACCGAAGCGCAAAAGGAAGAGTTCCGGTACGAAATGCACGAGGCCAAAGAAGCCGCTGAAGCGACCGGCACCAAGCCGGACTGCGCCGTTATCGAGGCGGCCGTGCTTAGTGAACTCGTTGGCAAAGGCACCTTGACGCAGGCACAGGCCGATGCCATCAAGGCCGCTCGGCCCGCACGCCCCGAAGCGAGCGCCCGCGGTGCTGCGGCCACGGGTACTCGTGGTGGACCACTTGCTGCGCTCGTAGCCAACGGAACGATCACTCAGGCACAGGCCGATGCCATCAAGGCTGCGCAGCCAGAGCGCTCAGCCTCCAGTGGGCGCGGTACCCAAACTGCACCACAACCAGCCAGTTAAGTTACTGAGCAATCTGGCGGCCGACCCGTTATTGGGTCGGCCGCCGTACAGTTATCACGCATTGCCAGCAGCGAACTGATGAACACTTTGACTCGGGGAGGATCAATGACCGCAACCATCTTGGTCGTTGACGATGAGCCCAACGTAAACGATCTCATCTGCGATGCGTTGCGCCTTGCCGGCTACCAGACGGTCTCGGCGTCCCATGGCATGGCGGCGCTGCACATCTTGCGCGAAACCCCCATCGCCCTTGTCGTACTAGATATCAACATGCCGAAGATGGACGGCTACGAGGTACTAACTCGGATGCGGGCCTCCGGCGATGCCACCCCGGTGATCATCTTGACCGCTAGGCAAGATCGAGACGACACCAATGCCGGATTCAAGCTCGGAGCCGATGATTTCGTAAAGAAGCCTTTTGGCATCGAAGAGTTGACACTTCGAGTTGCCGCGGTGCTGCGTCGATCACGCGGCGAGCAGACCTCATCTGCAATCCGCGTTGGCTCGTTGACACTCGACCCAGATAGGCACGAGGCAATTTGCGCTGAAGAGGTGCTAGAACTATCAGCCACCGAGTTTCGCCTACTGCAGGTGTTGATGGAAAATGCCAACAGGGTAATGACTAAAGACCAATTGCTTCGCCAGATATGGGGATTTGATGCTGGCACTGAAACGACCGTACTTGAAACTTATATTTCCTATCTCCGTAAGAAACTCGGTGCCGGTGTAACTATTCGAACCGTGCGCGGGGTCGGCTACCAATTGCTTGCTGATAAGAGCAAACCATGAGCCTTAGATCCCGAATCACGATCCTGACGGCGTTACTGATTCTCTTTTCAACTGCCATTCTTGGCGCTTTTGTGTATTTCACGGCATCAAGTATTCAATACCAAACTATCGACAACGGCCTTCGATCAGCGGTCGCGGATGCCAGAATCCAAAATCTCTCAGATAACCCCCGCCCCGCCCCGGCCGACTCCTACAGCCAAATTGCGATTGGCCGGGTTAATCGCGATAACACGATCACCGTGCTGCGTCAGGCTGGATACAGCTCCGACCCTTTACCATTCCCGACGTTGACGGCAACCCAGCTAGCCCAGTCACAGCAAACAGCAATCACCGTTCCTGGTGAGGTCACTTATCGGGTTTTGGCGCGCCAGCCCGACCCCAGAAGGGCGATGGCGGTGGCAGCCACCCCCCTAACGGACGTAGAAAGTAATCTGAAACAGCTCGCAGTATCGATTATCGCGGCGGTTGCCCTTGTCACAATTATCGGCGCCCTCACCTCTTGGGCCGTGGTGCGCAAGTTCTTCCGCCCGGTAGATGCGATGGTTGACTCAGCGCAGGCGATCGCTCAGGGTGATACCAAGCGACGGGTACCAACGGCCCAACCCGGCACCGAACTTGGTGAACTGTCAGTAGCATTAAATGCGATGATCGGTGCCTTAACCGAATCAATCACCAGAGTCGAAGCATCCGAAGTCCAACTTCGAAAGTTTGTCTCCAATGCTTCACATGAGATTCGGACCCCACTTACGGTTATTCGAGGCTACGTCGAACTCCTACAAAATGAAAGTCCGGATGCATCCGACTTGCAGGCGAGGGCGCTAACGCGTATTGCTACCGAGAGCCACCGGCTCGAAGGCTTAGTTACCCAACTCTTGGTTTTGGAGAATATGGATTCTCTCGCCCAACAGGAATTTGGGGCATTTGATCTGTCACAAATCGTTCGGGACTTTTTCGAGGATTTAACAGCACTGAACCCTGGTAGACCGATACTGCTTGATCTTGGCAGTTGCTTCATAAATGGTGAACCCAATGCGTGGCGCCAATTAGTCTCCAATCTGGTGCAAAATATTTCACGGCATACCCCGCTTGACGCAGCGGTCGAAGTGCATTTAATCCAACATGGCGGCGAAACAGTCTTGACAGTTGACGATGCAGGCCCCGGTATCCCAATTGGGCAACGTGAGGCGGTGCTCCAAAGATTCACCCGGCTAGATGAAACCCCATCAACCTCAAGTGGGGGTTTCGGTTTAGGCATGAGCATCATTGGCGCGGTCATCGCGGCCCATGGCGGGCGTCTTGAACTCCTAGACAGCCCAATAGGTGGCCTGCGCGTTCAGATCACCATTCCTGCCAACTAGGGCAGGCACGGCTGCATTCACATAAAACCCACATCTTTTGCTGGGTCAATTCGCAACTAGACCGGCAATGCTCGCTCTAAGAACCCAAACTTAGGAGGAGCAATGCCAAAGACATCCAAAATCACATCTGCTACCAATATGTCGCGCCGTGCGCTACTCGGTGCTGCGGGTCTGGGTGCCGCGGGTCTGGGTGCCGCAAGTCTTAGTGCAGTTAGTGTCGTGGGCGCTACCTCTGCATTAGCTGCCGATCACCACCACGGGCGGCCGATGCCACCGGCACCTACACGTCCTGAGGTTGCCTTTTATGGGCGCAGCCAGGCCGGTATCGCTAATCCCCCTCCGGCCCACCTTCAGTTCGCGGCGATAGACACCACCGTCACTTCGCGGCCAGCTCTTATCGGCCTCATGAAAGACTTAACCCAAGGGGCCGCCCGTTTGACTTCGGCTTTACCGGTTGGCAAAACCGGCGCGGTAAACGGGCCGGCGGACGTTGCCCCAGAAGACACCGGAGAGGCGCTGGATTTACCCTCTGCCGGCCTCACCATCACTTTTGGTTTCGGCCCCGAACTATTTACAAGTCAGTCCAAAGGAGATCGATTTGGGCTGGCCAATATGCAACCTGCCGGATTGCAACAATTTCCGATCTTCAAGGGTGATGAGCTAGTTGCCGGACGCATCGGTGGAGACATCTGCATCCAAGCATGTGCCGATGACGCCCAGGTTGCGATGCATGCGGTGCGTAACCTCATGCGCATTGCAGGTACTCGCGCCAAAGTGCGTTGGACTCAGGCAGGATTTAACCGGGCTGCATCACTCAGCAATGTCACCACCACCCCGCGCAATCTTTTTGGCTTCCGCGATGGCACAAACAACCTAAATACTAATGATCGCGCCGCAATGGATGAATTCGTCTGGGCGAAATTCTCCGATGGCGCCGCCTGGATGGACGGGGGCAGCTACCTTGCCGTGCGGCAAATCCGCATGCTAATCGTTGACTGGGATGACTCGGTGCTCGAAGAACAAGAAGATGTTCTAGGGCGGACCAAATCAGGTGGCGCGCCGCTTTCAGGTGGCACCGAATTCACCACGCCGGACTTTTCCAAACTTGCAGCCGGCGGTAAGCCGGCCATTGCCCCTGACTCACATTTGGCGCTCGCGCATCCACAGAATAATGGCGGAGTCCGTATTTTGCGCCGAGCCTTCAACTACGCCAACTCAGACGACGCTAGCGGAGCCGCGGATGTAGGGCTTTTCTTCATGTCCTATCAACGTGATCTGAGCCGGCAGTTTGTAGCTTTGCAACGCCAACTTTCGGAAAGTGATCTATTGAACGAATACATCCGGCACACAGCTAGTGCTGCGTTCGCGGTGCCCCCCGGTACCTCTCCTGGTGGGTACATCGGAGAAACCCTGCTGGCGTAGCGGCCAAGGGCATATACGCTACATACATGTCAGAACTTATGCAGCCAGCAGCAGGACACTCGCCAGCAGATGGCAAAGTTCACGTTGCCGTACTGGGCCTGGGCCGAATGGGTACTGCGATAGCTAACAAACTCGCCGGCTTCGGGTTTGAGGTCACGAGGTGGAATCGCAATGGCAGCCTTAACTCTGACTCGAAAGCCAGACTTGCTGCGGCTCTTCAGGGCGCATCGGTCGTGGTCTTGAGCCTGTTCGACGGCAAAGCCTGCATCGAGGTTAGTGAACTGGCACAACCGCATTTGGAAGCTGGTGCTCTAGTACTCAACACCAGCACCATTGCTCCCAGCGAGGCGAAACTACTTGATGCCTTATTCACCGCGAACAAAGTATTTTACGTACAGGCCCCGGTGATGGGTTCGGTGCCGGCCATCGACAATGGCGTGGCAACCGTCATCCTCGGGGGTGCACCAACCGCTATTGACCGAGCCAGACCTGTAATTGATACTTTTTCGCAGGCAGTTCTTGAATTTGAAAGTGCTGAGGCGGCGGCAGGCGCCAAGTTGCTTTCAAATCATGCCCTCGCCGATGCGCTGCTGGCGATTCGTCAGGCACTACTGGTCAGCGGGCAACTGGGATTGCCAATCGATCGCGCCTTGGATGTCTTGGAGCTGGGGCCGCTCTCGCCGATGGTTAAGGGCAAGCGCGCCAGGATAGAAGGCCAAATCGAATTTTCCTCCGCTGATGCCACTCTTGCCGGACTGATCAAGGATTTGGAGTTGGCCGCCGAAGTTAGCCCAGCGGCGGCCGAGGCCAACTTCAAGCTCGCCGATCTAGTGCGCAAATTGAAAATCGACCCGAATGCCGATATCGCCGATCTCCCCCGAAGCGCAATCCCCTAAATCGCTCTTTAGGCTGCTGGACCCGCAGGAGGAGTTGTAGGAAATACTTCGATGTCCCAAATCGCAGCCATTGGAAGAGAAAGAATCGCATCCATAACGATCTCCTGATTTTCACCGGCCGTTTCAATAAACGCAGTTCTTTTTGGCATCGAGATTTTGATAGAGGTAATGATTCCAAGCGCCTCTAGCTCTTTTGCACGCGCTTGCTCGGCTGGAATAAGTGCTTGAATCTGTTCCATCGTGGCTTCGGCTTTAAAGGTTGAGACAATCATGAATGTTTGCATTTCATGACCTTAACTGCCTTAAAGGTGTCCTGCAATAACTGAATGAAAGAAGAGTCGCCCTATAAGCCGTAACTGTTAGAGCACCTCGAACTCTGCCAGGTGCGGACCATCATTGTCCCGGTACATCTCTTTGCCAAGTTGCCAAGGAATGAAAGTGGACGAGTTGGCCTGTAAGCCGGATCCTGTTCCTCAATCGCCTTGCGGCGACCAATTCGATGATCATCCATCTGCGA
>WLLZ01000104.1 GCA_009700485.1 Actinomycetota bacterium
AAATCGCAGGGCATCGGTGCCGAATAGGGTTTCGGAAACTATCGAGAGTGTCAGTCGCATCATTGCGGGAGCAAGGAGCACTACTTCATCATCACCCCAGGCCCCAATTTGACTGGTAGTTAAATCTGTCATGAGGATTGCGTATCCATCAAGTCGTGATTTCTGAAAAGGTGGTTGCATCATGCGTCGATGTCGCATATGTATTGGCTCTTCATTGGTCAGCAAACCTTCACCTAATACTTTGCGCATTCGGGCGAAGCCGACCCCCTTAACAAAAGATGATTGCTGCGCGATGGTTACTTCATAAACCATGGCCGGGGAGAAGAGTCCGATAAAAAGTTGACCTGCGAGAAAGAATGACGAGGAGTCTCCATAAGTGTCGCGAAGATTCAATAAAAATGCCGGTGTGTCGCGCTGGAACTTGAGCAGCAGTGCGGGTGGGATCAGTGGCCGCGGGCCCCTTGGTAGTTGCAGGTGCCCTGCGGTGCGGCGTTTGACCGGTGGCGGTGCGATGGCATATGACCCGGGCCGAGGCGTGGTGAACGGTCTGGCTAATGACATTTGACCCCCTGCCAGCGGCCGGCGCGGTAGCCGTCCTAAACCATAGTTTGCTCCACTACCGCAATTGGCGCCACAAATACCGCGCGAATTCGACTAACGGCGACGAGCACCCCGCATATTGCGGTTATCCCGAGAAGTAACCAGCCAAGTGACCACCCGTATTGCTGCACGATCAGACCGATGATGATCGGGGAGAACCCGGCCCCGATCCAACAACTTGCGTTATAGACCCCCAGAACTTGACCGATCCGAGCAGTTGGGACGGCGGCGACCGTGACCGTTATTGAGAGTGAAGCCCAGCCCATGCCGGTGGTGGCAGCAATGATCAGCAGCACGGCCGAGATTTGCTGGTCCCCGGTTACCGAGACTACTAGCAGCAGGGCGGCGGTGAGGGCGCCGAAGATGCAGATCATCAGGACCCGCGCCCGGGGCCATCGGTCAGCGGCAAACCCCATCAATACTCGCTCGACGCCGGAGAAAAGCATGACCGCGGTGAAAGCGATGGCGGCACCGCCATATGACCAGTTACGTGCGGTGAACAGATAAAGGGAGAGCAGCGCGGTAATTCCGACCTGAGTTGCCGTGAGCAAGATCGCCGCGCCAAAAATTGGGGTGATCAGCCGCCAGGGGATTGGTGGTTTGGGTGTGCTGGGGGTGTTGGTGGGTGCACCTTTTTGGCGAACCCGGTGGTGGTGGGCACTCGGGTGACGAAGTGCATATGCCATTGCGACCCCTGCGGCGACGAGGGCGGCCGCTAGTGCGATGAGCGCCGCGCCCAGGCCGGCCTGCAGGGCGATAAACGGCAAAGCCAGCCCCGCGAGCCCGGCACCTATTGGGATGGCCGCTTGGCGAATTCCAAAGGCCAAGCCCAATCTGGGGTGGCCGGTAAATGAACCTGACATTCCCTTGATGATGCCGATGCTCGGTGCGGCGGCGCTAATGCCGGAAATGACCAGCAGCACTCCCATCCAAATGTATTGACCGGCGAGGGCGAAACCGGCGGCAAGTGCAAGTGATAGGGCGGTAGCAAGAAGACCAATAACAGATACAAAACGATCCGAGGTGCGGTCGGCGACATGACCCCAAGCGATAACCGCCATTGCTGAGAAGACTCCGGCAAGCCCGAAAAGCAACCCAATTGTCGCAGTGTCAAAGCCAGCAGTGAGATGAATGGCTGGGCCAAGTGCGGGTAGACCAAGTTGTAATGCAGAGATTGCTGCTTGGGCGAAGACCGAGGCAACCAGTACGACCCAGGTTTTGCGTATCGGGAGTGCCACGGATTTAGTGTGCCGCGAGTAACGCTCTGGCCATCACGACGCGCTGAACCTGATTTGTTCCTTCATAGATTTGGGTGATTTTGGCGTCTCGCATCATGCGTTCGACAGGATAATCGCGGGTGTAGCCGTAGCCACCCAGGATTTGCACCGCATTAGTGGTGACTTCCATTGCCATATCCGAGGTGAAACACTTACTGGCGGCTGAGAAGAATGTTAGGTCTGAATCACCTCGTTCACTGCGTGCAGCAGCCGCATACGTCAGTTGCCTTCCAGCCTCAATATTCATCGCCATGTCAGCAAGCATGAATTGGATGCCTTGCAGTTCGCTTATGGGTTTTCCGAATTGCACGCGTTCTTTTGCGTAGCCGATGGCGAAGTCGAGCGCACCTTGGGCTAAACCGAGTGCTTGTGCTGCAATGGTGATTCGAGTGTGGTCAAGGGTGCGCATTGCGATACCGAACCCGTCTCCTACCTCGCCAACAACCCGGTTTTCACCAATTTCTACATTATCGAAGTAGACCTCGCGGGTTGATGATCCACGGATCCCTAGTTTGCGCTCGTGGGCGCCAAAACTCACGCCTGAGTCTTCGCGGTCAACGACGAAAGCGGTGATGCCATGACGTGCTCCGCCCTCGGGGTCGGTGACAGCCAGCACCGTGTAGTAGCGGCTTTCACCAGCATTGGTGATCCACTTCTTGGCGCCGTTAAGCAGCCACCCTGAACTGGTGCGTACGGCTTTGGTCTTCATTGCGGCGGCGTCTGACCCGGCTTCGCTCTCGGATAAGCAGTAAGACCACATATCGTCACCGCGTGCGAGCCCGGGCATCAAGGCTGCCTTCATTGCTTCAGACCCCGCCAGCAGCACCGGTGTAGAACCAAGTTTGTTAACCGCGGGGATCAAGGACGAACTACCGCACACCCGGGCGACCTCTTCGATGATTATGCAAACTGCGAGCGCATCAGCGCCCTGGCCACCGTAGCGGGCGGGCACGTGAGCCGCATGTAGGCCAGCACCGACCAAGGCGCTTAATGCTTCAGCGGGGAAGCGCTCCTGCTCGTCGACTTCGGCGGCCCAAGGGGCAATTTTCTCCTCGGCCAGCGCCCGCACGGTGGCGCGCAGTTGGTCATACTCCTCGGGAAGTTGATAGATATCAAAGGACGTCATTGCATATTCGTACACCATTTACCCGCTTGGCTCGCGGCCGGTACTTCGTAGCCGGGAGTTCTTGCTCGGGATGCGTGGTGGTTTCGTGCCCAGCGGGCTATGGGCAAGTCTCTCGCGATAACCTTCGAATCCGACCTAAGGTGGAGTCTGCCAATGAGTGTTGAAAGTACTGGCACCGTTCGCATCGTGGCAATCGGTGGCAGCACCCGACCGGATTCCTCGAGTGAGCGAGCGCTGTTGGCGGCAGTGCGTGGTGCGCGGGCCCAAGGAGCCTATGTCGACGTAATCACCAGTCGCGACCTGCTGTTTCCGATTTATGACACCGAGACGACCGATCGCGACCCGCTCGCTGTCGCGTATCTGCAAAAAATTGCTGAAGCCGACGGCCTCATAATTGCGAGCCCCGGGTACCACGGTGCGATCAGCGGGATGATGAAGAACGCACTTGACTACATTGAGGATTTGCGCGAGCGCGATGGTGGTTACCTGCATGGGATGTCGGTTGGGTGTATATCTGTCGCCTACGGGTGGCAGGCGGCCGTGAGTACTTTGCAGCAATTGCGGCAGATCGCACATGCCCTTCGCGGGTGGCCGACACCGCTAGGTGCAACAGTAAATGCTGGCCTCACCAAGCTTGATACCGAAGGCAATAGCGACGACACCGCCACCGTCTTGCAATTGGAGACGGTCGGTCACCAAGTTGTTGAGTTTGCCAAAATGAAGCGTCAATCACAAAGTGGGTCATCGAATTGATTACTAGTGCCGATCTTGAACAACAAACCCAGTTGCTAATCGCCACGGTCAGTTCGATGACCGAAGTTCAAATTCATGAGCCAAGTTTGCTGCCTAATTGGTCACGTGGGCAGCTGCTCGCTCACGTTGAAGGCAACGCTCGTGGCCTAGCGCGGCTGGTGCGGTGGGCCCTTGATGGTATCCAGCGTGAGATGTACATCTCACCGGAAGTTCGCGATGGGGATATCAAGATCCAGGGTATGCGCAGCCAGCAACGGCAATTGGCCGCGCTCGTTGACTCCGCAAATGAGTTCGCGGAGGAGTTTGCCCTGCTCACCGAAGATCAACTCGGGCGGGAGGTCGCCTTGCGTAATGGGCGCCTAGTTAAAACTGGAAGCCTAATAAAATTACGCCTTCAAGAGGTTGCTATCCATCACTTAGACCTGGATATTTCAGGTGCATTTACTTTCGAGCAGTGGCCATCGGCAATGGTTGAACAGTTGTTGCCGGAGGTAGCCTCGGATTTTGCTAGCCGCGACGATTTATCCTTGGGCTGGATCGAAGTAGCTGGTGGAACCAGGTACCAAATCAACGCCGAAATGCAAACCGGGGTCGGCGGCTCGCCCACTTCATTGCTGGCCTGGCTCTTGGGGCGAAGCTCGGGCGGTGACCTCGAACTAATCGGTGCGAGTGAACTACCCAACGTGCCTAACTGGCGGTAGCCACGGGCCTAAAAGTCTCCGGCGCTGCGCCTAAGTTGACTCAGAGTCTTTACTACGTCGTTTACCGCGCGTGGGCTGAGCCCGGTATCAGTAAATACCTCTGCGTTTAATGCGGCAGTTGCTTTTTCGGCGAGCGCCCGACCACTTCGAGTGAGTTCGACCAAAGTGGCCCGGCGGTCGGTTGGGTGGGGGAGTCGTTGCACCAAGTGAGCTGCTTCAAGTCGATCAACTGCGTTAGTCACACTTGTTTGGTGCACCTGCAAGCGTGATCCGATTGTGCGCATCGGCAAGGCACCGCGCTTGCTGAAGTGCAACAGCATTAGGACTTCATAGCGGGCGAAACTGACGTCGAATGGTCGAAGCACCGTTTCAACACGGGCTAGAAATATCTGGTGGGCGCGCATTAACGAGGTGATTGCGGCCATGCCATCGGCGGCCGACTCCCAGCCGTGGGCTACCCATTGCCGGTGGGCTTCGGCGATCGGGTCGGCTGCGAGCCTTGGGACGGGAGCGCTCATGGGGGCCATCGTATGGTCGCGGCCCTCCCGGTGTCCGGGTCTAGCGAAATTTAGTAGGATGTCCTAGTATCTGACGTAGTCGCAATACCCGCCAGATCGGTGACAGTTACCAATGTCGAGGAGCTAGTAGATGTCGACCTCTGCCTTGCATGTGCCTTCGCACCCCGTGCGATTTGTCACCGCTGCGAGCCTGTTTGATGGTCATGACGCGGCAATCAACATTATGCGCCGCCTACTTCAATCGCAGGGCGTCGAAGTTATTCACCTCGGGCATGACCGCAGTGTCGAGGACGTGGTAACCGCCTGCCTGCAAGAAGATGTACAAGGCGTTGCGGTTTCTTCGTACCAGGGCGGCCACGTTGAGTACTTTACGTACTTGGTTGAGCGGTTAGCTGAGTGCGGAGCCGGTCACGTGAAAGTTTATGGTGGCGGCGGTGGGGTAATTATTGCTGAAGAGATAGAGCTGCTTTCAAAAATCGGGGTACATATTTTTAGCCCGCAGGACGGCCAGCGCCTTGGCCTACCGGGGATGATAAATAAGTTGGTTGCCGAGTGTGATCGTGAGCTAACCATTGGGTCGATCGGTGTTGATGAAATCCTAACTGGATCAATACCCGCATTGGCTCGTGCCATAACTGTTTTGGAATCGGGCAAGGATGAATCCCTTGCCAATGAGATCGGCGGGGCCGCGGCAACCACAACGACCCCGGTACTCGGCATCACGGGTACCGGCGGCTCTGGTAAGTCGTCACTAACCGACGAGTTGGTGCGCCGATTACGCCTCGATAGCCAAGACAAATTGCGCATTGCGGTCTTGGCAATTGATCCAACGCGGCGGCGCGGTGGCGGTGCGCTTCTAGGTGACCGCATTCGGATGAACAGCATTGATCCAGGAGTGGTCTTCTTTAGGTCGCTTGCCACTCGCGATTCAGGTGGGCAAACCCC
>WLLZ01000105.1 GCA_009700485.1 Actinomycetota bacterium
AAGCAGCTTTTCGGCAAGCATCAGATCCCCGGCACCCCCGGCGAAGTGTGTTCAACGCCCGAGGCCGCCCGTGAGGTGGCCAGCAAGATTGGCGGCCAAGTGGTCATCAAGGCCCAGGTAAAGACCGGTGGGCGCGGCAAAGCCGGTGGCGTCAAGCTCGCTCAGAATCCGGATGAGGCAGCGGATATCGCAACGGCAATCCTCGGGATGGATATCAAGGGCCACACGGTTCACCGGGTGCTCGTAGCTGAGGCCTCAGACATCACCGATGAGTACTACGTTTCGTTCCTTCTTGATCGGGCGAACCGCGCCTTCCTTGCGATGGCGAGCACGGCCGGTGGCGTCGAGATCGAAGAGGTTGCAGCGACCCGACCACAAGATCTGGCAATGATCCGCGTTGATGCACTACTAGGTGTTGACGAGCAGAAGGCCGCAGAGATTGTCGATGCCGCGAACTTCCCTCCTGCCGTGCGCGACCAAGTTATTGCGATCATGGTGCAGCTATGGAATGTCATGGTGTACGAAGATGCAACTTTGGTCGAAGTCAACCCATTGGTGCTGGCGCCAAGTGGCAAGGTGCTGGCCCTCGATGGCAAAGTCACCCTTGATGACAACGCTAACTACCGCCATGCCAGCCACTCCGACTTCGTCGACCGTGAAGGCACCGACCCGATTGAGCTAAGGGCGAAGGAGCTCGAACTTAACTACGTAAAACTGCATGGTGAAGTTGGCATCATCGGTAATGGCGCGGGCCTCGTCATGAGCACACTCGACGTCGTTGCCTACGCCGGTGAAGAGTTCGGCGGTATCAAGCCGGCGAACTTCCTCGATATCGGCGGCGGTGCCAGTGCGACGGTGATGGCCAACGGTCTCGACATTGTCTTGAACGACCCTGAGGTAGAGGCTGTATTCGTTAATGTATTCGGCGGCATTACCTCCTGCGACGCAGTGGCTAATGGGGTGCTACAGGCTCTCGAAATGCTGAAGTCCGAGGGCGCGCCCCTTTCAAAGCCGATTGTGTGCCGAATCGATGGAAATAACGCGATTGAAGGTCGCCGCATCCTGACTGATGCAAATCACCCACTTATTGAAATTGTTGACACCATGGATGATGCTGCGCGTCGAGTTGCCGAACTGGCAGCTGCACGCAAGGCCGGAAAGTAAGGGCGCGCGCACATGGCAATCTGGCTCGATAGCAACAGCAGGATTCTCGTTCAGGGTATGACCGGGTCGGAGGGCACTAAGCACACCCGTCGTATGGTGGCATCCGGTGCCCAAGTAGTCGCCGGTGTAACTCCGGGTAAGGCCGGGCAAGAAGTTGACGGGATCCCGATTTTCGATGACGTGCAGTCAGCGATGTTGGCGACCGGCGCCAATGTGAGCGTGGTCTTCGTGCCACCGAAGTTTGCCAAGGCCGCGGTACTCGAGGCCGTCGACGCAAAGATCGCACTAGCGGTAGTTATTACCGAAGGCATCCCGGTGCACGACGCTGCGCAGTTCTTCCAATATTCGCAAAACTCCGGTGCCACCCGTCTCATTGGCCCGAATTGCCCGGGCATCATCAGCCCGGGGCAGTCCAACGCGGGCATCATTCCATCCGATATCACTAAAGCCGGACGCATAGGCCTGGTGTCAAAGTCTGGCACGTTGACTTACCAGATGATGTACGAGCTGCGCGATATTGGTTTCTCTACCTGTGTCGGGATCGGCGGGGATCCAATCATCGGGACCACGCATATTGATTGCCTACAGGCTTTTCAAGACGACCCGGAAACCGATGCCATTGTCATGATCGGCGAAATCGGGGGCGACGCCGAGGAGCGCGCAGCCGCCTATATCGCTGAATTCATAACTAAGCCGGTTGTTGGTTATGTTGCGGGTTTCACTGCCCCAGAAGGCAAGACCATGGGCCATGCCGGTGCGATCGTCTCGGGCTCAGCGGGTACCGCTATCGCAAAGCAGGAAGCCCTTGAGGCGGTGGGGGTAAAGGTCGGTAAGACACCTTCGGCCACCGCGCGGCTCATGCGGGAGCTCATGAAAGGCTAATATCTTCTCAGCCTAGATCCAAGAGGTGAAACTCACTATCGAGGGATAATGTGCCTGAAGTCTGGACTCCATTACTGATTGGCCTGGTTGGCACGGGGGTCTTCCTCTACGGAGTTTCCAAAGTCGCCATGCCGGTACTCGGGGGGCTAGCTAGCCTGTTACTTGTGCTGGCTCTAACGCCAACAATCGCCGCGGGATTCGCAGTGCCGGTACTCATTGCCGGGGATTTCATCGCACTTGCCCTATATAGGCAACATGCCAACTGGCGGCTAATTCGCAAGTTAATACCTGGTGTCTTACTCGGTTTTGCTATCACGGCGCTGATGTTCTTCTATTTGGATACCGCGGTGCTTAGCCGTCTGGTTGGAAGCATAATTTTGATATCTGTTGTCGTTGAGATCTCTCGGCAACGCAACGCGGGCAGTGACCCCTCCGATTCACCGGCAATGACCAACCCGGTGGCCGTAGTACTTTTTGGGGTATTAACCGGAGTTACGACGATGGCAGCGAACGCCGGTGGCGCTGCCATGTCGATGTATTTGGTCCGCATGCGGGTCCCGATGCTAGTTTTCATGGGCACATCAACCTGGTTTTTTTTCGTCCTGAATATGTCGAAAGTGCCATTTGTCTTGGCACTCGGGCTAATCACCTCGGATTCATTAATCGCAAATTTGTGGTTTGCTCCGCTACTTGGTTTGGGCGCGGTTGCCGGCTACTTCGTATTTCGTCGGATGAGCCAGCTGGTTTTTGTCCGAATCGCTTTGTTCTTAAGTGCGGTGGCTTCGGCATGGTTAATCATCCATGGGTGACGAAATCCCAGTCGGGAGCGCGTGGCGGTCCGCCGGCGGTCGTGTAAACCCTGCGACGCTACGGTCGTGAGTGCACCAGTTGATACCCCAAGCCCACGCGCTTGGTGGGTTGTTGCGCCGTTAGCGGCCATTTGGGCCGCCGCATTGGGTTGTGCGATATTCGCCCTGCCGGTGCTCGCCGCTTGGGTGGCTTCGGTGCAATCCACGGCCGGTTGGGTGCAGGTATTGCGCACGTCCGGGCTGATTTGGGTGGTGGGTCACGACGTCCCGGTACAAGTGGAAAGTGCTATGTACTCACTATTGCCTTGGGGGCTTCTAGTTATCCCGGTGTACTTGCTTATTCACGCCGGACGTTGGGCCGGTAGGGCAGCCCGAGTAGATAACATTCGAGATTGGGTCTTGGTTGCCGGTGGTGGTGCGGTGGTCTACACCTTGATAGTCACGGTGGTGAGTTTCCTCGCGCGAGTTCCGGGTGCCCGCACCTCCACAAAGTACGCGCTGCTGGCTGCATTGGCGATCTCCGTGCTTTCCTTGTCGTGGGGAGTATTACGCGGTTCGTCGATGCGCTCGGTGATCATTGATGCGATTCCAAGAGATATTCGGGTGGTCATTCGGGGCGCCGTCATTGGCATCGCAACACTCATTGCCATAGGTGCTGGCCTGGTGGCGTTGTCACTTATCCTGCACTTCGGTGAGGTAATTCGAATTCAGCAATTCCTTGACCCGGGCCCACTTGGTGGCATCGCGCTACTTCTCTTAGGCGTTGGATACATACCGGTTGCGGCAATGTGGGCGGTCAGCTATTGCCTTGGGGCTGGGGTGACAATCGGTGGTGGAGTATCACTAAGCCCCTTCATCGCCGTGTCGGCGCCGGTGGAGCTTCCGCCATTTCCGCTGCTGGCGGCCTTGCCACAAGATGTTGGCTTGGTGGCTTGGGCACTACCAGCGATCGGCGTTGTTGCCGGAGCCTTAATCGCGATCTCGGTCGCCCGTGGAATTTTCCCACTCGGTCGGCGGGTTGCGCTCGCCGCCGGGGCAAGTGTGCTTTCGGCCATCGGCGTTTATCTTCTACTCTTTATGTCGAGCGGCTCACTTGGCACCATGAACTTGGTGCAACTTGGGCCAAGGCCAGCACTTGGTGGCGTTATCTCCCTCGCGTTAATGTTGATTGGCGCAATTCCCACCGCACTGCTTGTTGGAATACGCTCTCGTAAGACCAAGTCGGCCCCGGAACCCGCAGAAAGTGAAGTAGATGAGCTCCCCGATACCGCCGAATGATCAAGGGCCGCCTTCTTCACCGAAGGCCCAGGTGGGATTGGCGCTTTCTTGGGCGCTGCAGAAACTAAGAAGTAATTTCACCGGTTTCGTGGCCTTAGCCGCGGTGGTTGCGGTCATTCAAGTTGCGCAGCAACTTGCAGTACAACCACTCAATAGTATTTTGGTTGATTGCTTGAATCCACAAAGTCCAGGCCAGATCAATGCCTGCTCGGTAGCTATCTCAAACGGCGCCGTAAGCGGGGTTTCATTATTAGTGGTCTTTACAATTTTGGCGTTCCTTGCGACTATCGGGGTTTATCGTGCCGGGATTCGGGCAACCCAAGGGCAACCACCGAGTTTTGCGGAGATGTTTACCACCGAGAATCTCGGTAAGTATCTGCTTTTCACTCTCGCCTATATCGGCTTGTCGTTATTGGGTTTCATTGCTTGCATCGTGCCGGGCTTCTTGGTGCTTTTCTTCTTACAACTAGGTCCGTTCTATGTGCTTGACAAGGGCTACGGCGTGCGTCAGGCGATCAAGGCAAGTGCGCGAGCCATGAGCAGAAATCTGGGCCCGGGCCTAGTCATGACTTTATTGAGTACCTTGGTACTAATTATTGGTGGCATGTTCTACGGGATTTTGACTCTGGTGACACTTCCATTCTCGACCTTGTTCATGGCACATATGTATCGGCAATTTAATGGCGAGGTGGTTCGCTAAGGTTGGCCATATGGCCCCCCGAATTGTCGTCCTTGTTTCGGGTTCAGGCACCTTGCTGCAAGCGCTCCTCGATTCGGACCTCCGACCTTTTATATTGGCGGTCGGCACCGATCGTGGCGATGCGGGTGCACTCGGCCGAGCGGTTAGCCGCGGGGTTCCAACATTTGTGGTCGATCCAGCCGCCTTTGCAAACCGAGCAGACTGGGACGAGGCACTGCAGGAAGCAGTTTCTGCTCAGGAACCAGATTTAATAGTAAGTGCCGGATTCATGAGGATTTTGTGCCCTGCATTTGTGGCTGCTTTCGCCGGGCGCCTAATAAATACCCACCCGGCGTTATTGCCCCAGTTCCCCGGTGCGCATGCGGTGCGTGATGCCCTAGCGGCGGGTGTGCGCGAGACGGGATGTACCGTGCACTACATAGACGAAGGGGTCGACACCGGCCCGATTATCGCGCAGGTGACGGTAGAGATTTTGCCGGGTGACGATGAGGCCACCTTGCACGAGCGCATCAAGGTCGCGGAGAGATCTTTATTGATTGCCGTCATCACCGAACTGATCGGAGTCGAAAAATGAGCGGGCAATCCAAACGAGTAATTCGCCGGGCGCTGGTATCGGTTTATGACAAGACTGGCCTGGAGGATCTCGCCCGGGCGCTGTGTGCAACAGGTGTCGAAATTGTCTCAACGGGATCAACGGCCAAGACGATTGGGGCAGCCGGGTGCCCTGTCACCCTGGTTGGCGACGTTACCGGGTTTCCGGAGTGCCTTGATGGTCGAGTTAAGACACTGCATCCGAGTATTCACGGCGGCCTACTTGCCGATTTACGCCGGGAGTCACATCGCGATGAGTTATCCGCACTGGGTATTGAGCCATTTGACTTGGTGGTCGTTAATTTGTATCCATTCAATGAAACTGTTGCATCCGGTGCCAGAGTTGATGAGTGCGTTGAGCAGATTGATATTGGCGGCCCGGCAATGGTTCGTGCATCAGCGAAGAACTATGCGAATGTCGCCGTCGTCGTATCACCGGCGAAGTACCAAGATGTTCTTGACGCGATAGCCGGTGGTGGTTTTACCCTT
>WLLZ01000106.1 GCA_009700485.1 Actinomycetota bacterium
CTCCGGGCACCAAAATATCGTTACGGGCTTTTGGTCGCGATCGCCGACTACCAATCACAAGTGGCTGGCAGGAGCCAAACCAAGCCTAAGTACTTCGACAATCGAAGCAGTACTGGCTGAACCATCAGCCGGTGTTAGGCGCAACATCTTCAACCACACCATCGGCCCGACCAGTAAGGCGATCGTGGCCTCAATATCTAGGTCACCCCGCAATTGCCCCTGTGACACCCCCCGCTCCAAATAGGCGCTCAGGCGAAGGTGGCGCGGACGAATAACCCGCTCCGCCACCATTTCCTGTAACTGGGGATGGCGTGAGCCTTCACTTAACACCCTGATCATGATGCGGCTTCTCAAAGAATCCGGTGAAGCCTCCCGAATCTCGTCCAGTAACTGGGTGAGGACATCCCAGAAATCACCATCGCTAGGCGCCTGCTGTACGTCCTCGTCGAATTTCCGCATGGCGTGTGCGAGCAACTCATCTCGATTCGCGAATCGACGGTAGATGGTCGCCTTACTTACTCCGGCGCGTGCTGCCACTGCCTCAATCGAGAAACGTTCGAAGCCCTCATCGGCAAATAGCTCTAACGCCGCGGTATCAATGGATGCATCGGCGATGCAGCTGCGCGGTCGGCCCTTAGCTCGCACCGAAGCCTCAGTTAACACAGCTATACCTGCTTTTTGCCCGTCGGGTATTCACCCTGAGCCTGCTCGCGATACTCCTTCGCCTCGGTTTGGACTAAGGCATCGGTGGGGTCTACCGGTGTTGGGGCATCACCCACCTCAGTTTTCTTGGTGAGCGGGGTGATGTGAGGTAAGCCAAATCCGACTACGAGCACCGCAACAATGACCACGATGACGGAAATCAACGAAGTTAGGTGGCTGGCCGCCAAAAAATCGGCGTACGCAGCCTCACGCACGGTATTAACAACAGCTGCTGGTAATCCATCGGACGTGGCTTGGTCAAGGACTCCCATGGTGGCGATCACCGACTCTGACGCAGCCTGCTTGGCCGCCTCCGGGAATTCAGGGGGCATCTGAGTCAGCGAGTCCTTCAAATTTGCCGCGTACTGAGTGGCCAGCACGGTGCCAACAATCGCGACGCCGAGCGCTCCGCCAACCTGGCGGACGGTGTTCTGCACCGCGGAACCAGCACCGGCACGCGCGAGCGGTAACACGTTTTGCATAACCGTGGAAGCCGGTGCGATGACGTTACCCATCCCGAACCCGAAAATGAAGAACACGACCAGCAGCATCCAAATGGGAGTGTCCATCTGCAAGAAAAGCAGGCCGATGAGTGACAGGGCAACAAGGATTAAGCCACCGGTAATCACCTTGCGGTAGCCAAATTGAAGTACGGTCGTTCCACTACGTGGCGCCGCAATGATCTGCCCTAATGCGAAAGGCACAAAGCACAGGCCTGCTATCAAAGTGTCGTAACCACGCAGGATTTGCAGGTAGAACGGCAAGGTGAAGGTGATGCCAGAGAGTGCGAAGAATGCTAGTGAAACCGCTATCAAACTGACCGAATATCCCCGATTGCGAAATAGGGAGACATCAAAACTGGAATGGTCACTGCGTGCTTCCAGGAAAAGGAAGAGCGCAATGACAGCTATACCGCCTAACACCGGGATTACCACACCGGGATCAAGCCAGTTTTTGGTTGATGACGCGTGAATGATGCCGTAGATCAAAGCGGTTAAGCCGATAATAGAAAGCGCCAGGCCTTGCAGGTCGAGGCGACGTGGATTTGGATCCTTGGTCTCGGGCACCACTCGAACTATTGCGATTACTCCGACGATGACAATCGGCACATTTATTAAGAACACCGAGCCCCAGTCGTTACCGGTCAACCAATTGGACCACTGCGGATTTTGAAGCAGTACCCCACCAAGGATTGGGCCAAGTGCCACGGCCGCACCCACCGCACCCGCCCAAGCGCCGATGGCCTTGCCCCGTTCATGCGGAGGGAAGACAACCGTGATGATGGCCAAAGTTGTTGGTAGCACCGCCGCACCACCGATGCCCATTACCGCTCTGAAGCCGATGAGCATGCCCGAAGAAACCGAAAATGCACACACCGCTGACGCCGCTGCAAAAAGAACCAGACCGATGATCAGGATTTTCTTGCGCCCCAGGCGGTCACCGAGCACACCCCACGTGAATAGCAAGGCGGCAAAAGCCAAGATGTAGGAGTCCACCGCCCAAATCAGCTCGCCTTGACTGGCCTGTAGGTCACGCTGGATGGTCGGCAAGGCAATATTCAAAATGGTGTTGTCGAGCACCACAACTAGCAGGCTGACCACCAGCACGCCAAGAATTGCCCAGCGCCGTGGATGCCCCTCACCCGATGTCATCCACGCCTCGTTGGCCTTAGCCTGCACCGGCATTTGAACTCCTTATTGATTATCGGTTAGCAATTCTAATTCGACACGTTACCGTATCGTATTTGAATTCGGAGCGCCAATCACCAAATCAAGTCAATCCATGCCATGCTTATCCCGTCCGGGGACTCCGTGGGGAGCCTCGAGATTGGAGCGCATCATGGAATCAACCCGCACGCCCATCGTGAGCACTGCAAATCAGCAGGCTATCTACGGATCTGATCCACAACGCCGGATCACCATGCGTGATCTCCAGGTGGCAACAGATAAAGGCCAGCGTTGGCCGATGATCACCGCTTATGACGCGCTATCGGCGGGCGTATTCGATGACGCCGGCATCCCGGCGCTACTCGTTGGTGACTCGGCGGGCATGGTGGTTTTCGGCCACGACACAACTATCTCGGTGAGCGTCGATGAACTTGTCATGTTGGTTCGCGCCGTAGTGAAGGGCTCTAAGCGCGCCCTCGTGGTAGCCGACCTGCCATTTGGCAGCTACCAGGCCTCACCGGCTCAAGCGCTGGAAACTGCGGTTTTCTTTATGCAAAAGGGCGGCGCCCACGCGGTCAAACTTGAAGGCGGCGCAGCGGTGCTCCCCCAGATTGAGCTGCTCGCAAATTCCGGAATCTCAGTAATAGGTCATTTGGGCCTAACCCCCCAGTCGGTCAATCTGCTCGGTGGCTATCGGGTGCAGGGCCGGGGCGAAAGTGGCGAAACACTGCTGCGCGATGCCAAAGCCATGCAGGCCGCCGGCGCTACCGCAGTGGTTCTAGAACTGGTACCGGCCGATCTTGCAGCTCGAGTCAGTGAAGTACTGACGATTCCGACAATTGGTATCGGAGCCGGTCCACATACTGATGCTCAGGTAATCGTTTGGCAAGATCTCGTCGGCTTGACGGCCGGGCCGGCACCTAAGTTCGTCAAGCGCTATGCAGATCTGCGCTCGATCATGACCGACGCGGTAAGTGCTTGGTCAGACGATGTCGCGAGTGGTGCTTATCCGGCCGAAGAGCACACCTACAAATAGGAGCTCACACGTCGGTGATACGAACCCCGGTGTGCGCCTTGTAACGACGATTCATTGCGATCAGGTTCGCGGTCAGCGCCTCCACCTGATGGCAGTTACGCAATCGGCCCGCAAATATCCCCCGCATGCCAGGGATGCGGTTGGCTAGGGCTTGCACAATGTCGGTGGCGGTGCGGTCATCACCGAGCACCAATACATCGGTATCGATTGAGTCCACAGTTTCATCGAGCAGGAGTACCGCCGAGATGTGGTGGAAAGCTCCGACCACCTGGCTATCGGGTAGCAAAGTAGCGGCTTGCTGCGCGGCTGAGCCTTCATCCACGGCTATGGCAAACACCCCTTGCTTATCAAACCCGAGCGGATTTACGCAGTCAATTAGGATTTTCCCGGCCAATTCGGCCCGCAGTGAAGCCAGTAAGTCTCCGTGACCATCCCAGGGGATCGCCGCGATAATTACGTCCGAAGTAGCGGCACAATCTTGGTTACTGGCACCGGTAACACCATGACCCAAACTCGCCGCTGAGTCTTGTGCCCGAGTTGCATCGCGCGAACCAACGACTACTTGGTGACCGGCTATCGCTAACCGCCGCGCGAGACCTCGGCCTTGTTCACCGGTACCACCGAGTACACCAATGCGCAAATTGGCAACGTCAGGAAGCATACGTGGGTCAGGAGTTACTACTGCATCAGTCATAGTTCGAAATAATGTCAGATGTTGCAAATAAGGACCAATCGACGCTGTCTAATTGCGTTATTGCCCGGGGAAAAGTGCATCGCATAGCACGCGCGCGACACGAAATGACACACCGACATGAAAATGCACGAATTTCACCATGTTTTCTGTCAGAGTTCTACTGCAGGTTCCTGCAACAGAGCTGGGACCTACGACACGGGAGGCAAACGTGGCGGCAGTAAAGAAGGCGGCCAAGAAGGCGCCGGCAAAGAAGGCAGTACGTAAGGTAGCCAAGAAGGCTGTAAAGCGCCCAGCAAAGAAGGCAGCAAAGCGCCCAGCAAAGAAGGCAGCCAAGAAGGCTGCAAAGCGCCCAGCAAAGAAAGCCGCAAAGCGCCCAGCAAAGAAGGCTGCAAAGCGCCCAGCCAAGAAGGCTGCAAAGCGCCCAGCAAAGAAGGTCGCGAAGAAGGCTGCAAAGCGCCCAGCGCGCAAGGTTGTCCGTCGTCGCGTCGCGAAGAAGGCCTAGTTCGGCCCCAAGCGTGAACGTGAAAGGCCCGCACCGTTTGGTGCGGGCCTTTCACGTTTCTCATGTGCTGAGCTTCCACCTACAATGCCGTCCATGCCAGCAAATTCTCGCCCTGTACTTACTCCAGGCACGATTTCCGCCGAGCGCGCGGTGCCAGCGAATATCCCTCGGCCGTCTTATGTCGGCAAGCCGGCCCCCGATCGGTACACCGGCTCCGAAGTACAAGACGAGCAAACCCTCGCGGCAATGCGGATAGCCGGGCGAATTGCCGCTGACGCATTAGTTGAAGTTGGTGCCCACATCGAACCTGGGGTCACCACCGACGAACTCGATCGCATCGGCCACGAGTATCTATGCGATCACGGTGCCTACCCATCGACTCTCGGCTACCGGGGCTACCCCAAGTCACTTTGCTCATCCCTTAATGAAGTCATCTGCCACGGCATCCCCGACTCAACGGTGCTACTTGACGGAGATATCTGCAATATTGATATCACCGCCTTCATCGGCGGAGTCCATGGCGACACCAATGCGACCTATCTGGTCGGAGACCTCGTTGATGAAGAGTCCAAACTGCTGGTCGAGCGGACCCGTGAAGCCACTCGGCGCGCAATCGCCGCCGTCGCGCCCGGCCGGCCGCTGAATGTCATCGGTCGCGTTATCGAAAGTTATGCCCGGAGATTCAACTACGGGGTCGTGCGAGATTTCACCGGCCATGGCATCGGAACGTCATTTCATTCCGGCCTCGTAGTACCCCACTATGACGACCCAGGCTCGGATCTAGTCTTGGAGATCGGCATGACGTTTACCATCGAGCCGATGCTGACATTAGGCACCCATGAATACTCGATGTGGCCCGATGGCTGGACGGTGGTAACCAAGGATCTACTCCGCACCGCGCAATTCGAACACACCCTTGTGGTCACCAAGACAGGTGCCGAAATCTTGACGCTGCCAACCGGCACGACAAGTTGGTAAGGCCTGCCAACTCAAAAAATGCGGGAGAAAGTACCGATTTCAACTAATTTAGGTACACTGATTAAGTGACTAAATGGCTCAGCGACGATGAGCAGCAATCCTGGCGCTCATTCCTCATGGCGTGGACGATGCTGACTAACGAACTAAACACTAACCTGCAAAACCAACATGGCCTGACTATCGCCGACTATGAGATCCTCGTGCAGCTCAGTGAGACCGAGAACCGACGAATGCGAATGAGTGAATTAGCTCAATCCACCTTGGCA
>WLLZ01000107.1 GCA_009700485.1 Actinomycetota bacterium
CGGCCCGTTAAAGAATGGGAGCACCAGATGCCAAGTATTGATGTCACTTCGCCAGTTAGTTCAGCGCCGACTGATCGTCTCGCACTCGGTGTTGGTTGGGTACGGCCCGGTGTGGCCGGTATCGGCGGCACCATAAACCCCTCTGTTCTTGGATACTCAGTGATTGGGCTGTGCTTTGAGGGTAATGAAGAGTAGCACCATTCCCTACCGCTAGGTGGGGTGTTTAAACCCTGTTGCTGGCCCCTGACCGCTGTTGGCCTGGGGCCAGTTGTAAACGGAGAGTGAACTCGAACACCCCAGGTGGTCTAAGTGCGGGCCAGGTGTCACTGGTAGCGGGGGTAATGGGGAAAGTGCCTGGCACCTTTCCTGGAACCGGCCCTTGTCCTTCTTCGCAGCCTTCACATACGCCTTCGCGTACCTCGTAGTGACCTCGGCTCGGGAATTCATCGACAGCTCGTTTTCCATGCCCAACAATGATCACCGTTACGCGGGCATTCCTACGTGAGGCACGGAAAGCATTTCGCGGGCACTTTTCGTGAGCCTCGTCGTACTATTGCCATTTGGCGGGTTTGGTGTTCCAATGGAGAAGTGGCCCATCTTGGCGCCGCTAGCCTTTCCACAATTATTGAAAGGACGTAGATCAGATGCCAAATATTGATATTGCTACCCCCGCAAGTTCAGCGCCAATCGATCGGCTCGCACTCGGTGTTGGTTGGGTACGCCCCGGTGTGGCCGGTATCGGCGGCACCCTAAACCCCTCCTGTCCTACACCCGGTGGTCCCTGTTACGGCGCGTTGGTGGGATATTGTTTTGAGGGTAATGAAGAGTAAAACCGTTCCCCGGCACTAGGTTGGTCGTTTGAAAGTTGTAACTGGCCATGACGAACTCACAATCGGCGATATCCGGAGTGTGCGATGAAGAATGTGGCAGAAGTACTTCTGCCGCCTTGGATTAAATTACTTCATCGCAAGTGGCTAGTTGGTGATCTCATTGCGGGCGTTATCTTGGCAGCAATCGCAATTCCCGAAGTCATGGGTTATGCGTCAATCGCCAAAATACCTGTTAGTGCTGGCCTCTACACGCTCATCCTGCCGGTAATTGTTTTTGCCGCCATAGGAGCATCCCGATTTCTCACCATTGGTGGCGATGCAGCTGTGGCTGCTCTGGTCGCGGCAGGCCTTGGTGGCGCGGCCATCAGTGGTGTCACTCCCGGGTCTACGCAGTGGCTCGCGTACACCTGCATCATCGCGCTCATCTGTGGAGCATTGCTTACTCTGGCCGCTATATTTCGCGTGGGATTCATAGCCGACTTTTTTAGTGTTCCGGTCATCACCGGGCTGCGGGCCGGGGTCGGCGTCCTCATCATACTAGGGATGATTCCGGAAATACTTGGAGTTTTACCGGGCAAAGGTTCATTCCTCGAAGCGCAATGGAGCGTAATAAACTCCATCCCCTCTACCAACTTGCTTGACCTCGCCTACGCTGTGGGCTCGATTGTAGTTCTCGTTTTGCTCCCACGATTGATTCCAAAATTTCCGGCCGCCCTCGCCGTTATAATTGTGTCCATTATTTTGTCCACCACCTTAAATTCGGCTGCTTCGGGGGTTGCGGTCGTCGGTGAAATCCCAGGTGGCTTACCGTCATTTGGCTTGCCCCAGGGCCTCGATCTAGATGCAGTTCGAGCCAACGCAGGTTTGCTGACCTACATTGCCCTGCTCTGCGCAGTATTGCTTCTTACTTCTGGAGCGGTGGCTTCGCGGTCTTATGCCCAGAAGGCTGGCGATCCCCTTGACTTAAATAGGGATATTTTGGGCATAGGCGGCTCAAACTTCGCTGCCGGACTCACCGGAACCATGCCAACGGGTGGGTCGCTGTCAAAAACGTTGATCATGGTGAGCTCTGGTGGGCGTTCTCAAATTGCGAATTTGGCGATGGCAGGTGTCACGATCATTTTCCTACTTGCCTTTACTTCGGCACTGCAGAATATGCCCAAGGCGGTGCTCGCGGCCATCGTTTTAGTTATCGCCTGCCGCCTGATAACTATCAATGGGTTTCGTCAAATCCTAGCGCGAAGCAAGGTTGAGTTCGTGGGAGCCGTAAATACCATGATCTTGATCTGCGTGTTCGGAATATTGATCGGCCTAACCGTAGCGATCGTCGCATCAACCATCTATACGATTAAACGCCTGTACCGAGCAAAGTCGTACATCATTAGCCTAAATTCCGCAGACGTGCCTACCTACGTCGAAGCGCAACCGGGATTGCAGTCCGAACCGGGTCTAATCATCTTCCGCTTTCCTACAATGGTGTTTTACGCGAATGCAAATCGATTCATGGATCAGGTTCGTGAGCTAGTAAAACAGGCACCGGATCCGGTTGAGTGGTTCATCGTAGATGCATCAGCGGTAGACGATTTAGATTATAGCTCGGGCGTGATGCTCAACACTTTCATCAAGTTCATGAAGGACAACGGCATTAAACTTGTTATCGCTCGCCGTGATGCGATGTTGAGTGAAGCCATCTTGAAACAGCGCCTTGATGAGTATGTGCCCGATGAAGATGTCTGGGCGTCCCTGCCCGAGGCATATGCCGCCTTCCAAGCGCGCCCACGCACCCCGGTCTAGAGAACATCACGGCCGGTGCAGCGCACCTTCGTCACGTGGAACAAGTGACGGACGCTCAACGGCGAACATCACGGCCCAGTAGCTGGCAAACCCAACGAAAAGGCCTGCATATACGTCCATTAAGAAGTGCTGTTGCAGCATTACTGTCGCAGGGAAGATCAATGCTAGCCATGGCATGAGGATCCAGGCAGTCTTCGGGAAGCGTGAGCGAAGTCGCCAGAGTGAGATGATTCCGATCATCGCCCAGGTGCAGTGCCCGCTTGGGTAGCCGTTGAATGGCTGGTCATTCCCCCAGATCATGCCGACGAGCCACCCAAGGGCGCCATCAGGCAATGTTGCCGTGCGGGGAACGTTCGTTTGAAAAAGCCAGTAGGAGATATCCAGGAACAACTGGCTGACGATGAGCGCGAGCCCCACGGTCAAGAATCTGCGCATTGAGCGTGCAGCAAGGTTTATGGCGGGCACAACGAATGGCACAATCACGAGAAAAGAAAGGTAGGGAAGCGCGAGGATCGGAACAAATGGAACTCGCTCATCGAGCCAAGACTTCAGGATGAAACTCTGATAGGCACCGTCACCGGATAGCGGTTGCACCAAGGCCTTGGTGGCGGGGTCCCACGGATAGAAGGAGGGCCAGCGCGCCGACCCGGGCGCGAAGTTGAGCATTTCATAACTCATGAACACCAAGATGATGCCCAAGAAGACGGCAACGATCACCACGGTACGAAGCGCCTTTGACTTTGCCATCACTTTTAGACCCCATTTTGGTTGACTACCTAATCCCGATGCCTACCACATAAATTGGGTACTTAGAGGAGTTACCGGTGAGATTCCCGGGCAACCCTTCACGCAAAGATTTGTTTTGCCTACGGCTTTGCTGGCTCCAACTCACGGAGCTGGAGGTTACCTGATCACACCCAGGTGGGCATCCACATGCGCAGCATCCACTGCTCATATGGGATTACCTGCCCGGTCCAGATCGGATACATCCACCAAGCAACTAGCACGATGAGTAGCAATAATGCGCCGGCGCCTAGTGCCCCCCAGCGCCGGCGAGATTCGCTGGCGCTGGAGGGGCCGATCATCGTGCCCATCGACATGGCCAGTGCAGTGACGACGAATGGCACGTAGACAATTGTGTAGAAAGTGAAAATGGTGCGATTTAAGTAGAGCAGCCACGGTAGCCACCCGGCGGCGATGCCAACAAGTACCGCCCCTGCCCGCCAGTCACGCCGCCCGATCCAGCGCCAGCACTGATGAAGGATCGCGGCAATCGCCGCCCACCAAATAATCGGGTTGCCCAATGCCAGAACTTCGGCAGCACAGTTATTGGTAGGGCAGCCTTGGCTGCCGTCCTTGATGCTTTCGTAGAAGAACGATGTCGGCCGGGCTTGAAACGGCCACGAAAGCGGGTTGCTCTTATAGGCGTGCTCGGAGGTGAGCCCAACATGGAAGTTCCAAGCTTGAAGGTGGTAATCCCACCACGATCTCAGGGACGCTGGGATTATCGAAGCAGGTTGGCCCGCGGCCCAATTGCGGTTATAGGCATCGGCGCTCAGGAACCAGCCGGTCCACGAGAAGAAGTAGATGACGATCACGATCGCCACCATCGTGATGCCGGTAAGTGGTGCATCACGCAGCGCAGTTGCCGTCCAGGGCTTTTTCACTCCGATGGCCCGGCGAGTCGAGACATCCCAAACTACTGTCATCAAAACAAATGCAACGACAAACCAAATACCAGACCACTTAACCGAACAAGCCAAGCCAAGGGCGACCGCGGCGGCCCACCGCCACGGGCGTAACCCGAAAGTTGGTCCGAATCCCGTAGCGAGTGAGTCCAGTGCTGTCGACGGTTCGGTGTCGTGTGTTAGTGCGGCTCGCACTTTTGCGGCGAGACGACCCCTGGTGTGGTCTCGATCAATTACGAGTAGGCCGAATGCCGCGAGAATCCAAAATGCCAGCACCATGTCGAGTAGGCCGGTGCGGCTCATCACGATATGGATACCGTCTAGAGCGAGCAACAGGCCAGCAAGAGTGCCAATTAGATCTGAGCGGGTTAAGCGCCGCACGATGCGGGCGAGCATGATGATGCCGAGAACACCGAGCACAGCTACCGAAATGCGCCAGCCGAATGGAGTCGCGCCGAAGGCGTATTCACCGACGGCAATCGTCCACTTGCCAAGTGGTGGGTGCACCACAAATGCGGGGGAATCCTTGAAAAGATTTAGTGCCTGCCAGTTGCCGTCCGATTTAAGAATTATGTCGTTGGCATTGTCAATGATCGCGCGTTCGTAGCCGTATTGGAGAAGTGACAGTGCTTCTTTGGGGTAGTAAGTCTCATCGAAGGCGAAAGCATGGGGTCGGCCAAGATCCCAAAGGCGCAAGATGGCTCCGATAAGCCCGACAGCCAGTGGCCCGATCCAACCCCTTAGGCCCGATGAGGGCATTGGCTGGCGAAGGCGATCAGGGAGGGATTCAATGTCACGCCGGGGGGCTGTCGCCGACACCGATACCGCAGCCATGGGCGTCATCGTATGCGTCATTACTGATTTGGGAGGATGTGCAGGTGGCTACCGGCAATGCAGGACCAGATTTGGATCCGGGTACCGGGCCTGAGCCCAAGATCGGGCAGGTAGTGCTCGCGGCCACGCCACTTGGTAATGACCATGATGCGTCCCCGCGCCTGCGTGCCCTATTAGGTACTGCCGATGTCGTAGCCGCCGAGGACACCCGCCGCCTGCGCCGCCTCGTCTCGGCGCTCGGGGTAGAGATTTCGGGGCGCGTACTTTCCTACCACGATGCCAATGAGCGCGAACGTGCGGTTGAACTTGTAGATATCGCCGCCGCGGGTGGCACCGTAATTGTGGTGACCGACGCCGGGATGCCGGTGGTCAGCGATCCAGGCTTTCGGGTTGTCAGCGAGGCGGTGGCCCGCGGGGTGCATGTCACAGCACTGCCAGGGCCGTCAGCAGTGTTAACCGCACTCGCCCTGTCAGGACTAGCCGTTGATCGATTTTGCTTCGAAGGTTTCTTGCCGCGAAAAGCTGGTGAGCGCTCAACAAGGCTGCGCGAGTTGATCGACGAGCCGCGCACGATGGTTTTCTTCGAAGCCCCCCATCGTCTCGAGGTTATGCTGCGCGCCCTTGCTGAAAGCCTGGGGAGTGGTCGGCAGGCGGCGGTATGCCGTGAACTCACCAAGACCTACGAGGAAGTCAAGCGC
>WLLZ01000108.1 GCA_009700485.1 Actinomycetota bacterium
CTCGTCGGGATGGCAATTGCCCATTCCACAAGGTGAATGGCCTTGGACTCATTCCACCAATCAATTTTAACGACGTAGCTACCGGAGTTCTGCGCGAAGGCTAGGCATACGTCCTTGCCATCCTTGACCTCGACGTTGCCACGGAAATCTACAGCCACTCGGCTGTGCACGTTGGGAGAGCACCACACGGTGCCGTCGAGATCAGCGATGCTAGTGGCCTGCTCGGAGTTGCTTGCGCATGCGGTGAGTGCGAGGGCGCTGGTGAGCACGCCCACTGCAACAAAGCTATGTCTAAGAATTCTTACATGCATGGTGTTGCCTTCCTAAGAAGTTTGTGAAGTGTAAATCGAATATACCTTAAAAATCACTTTTGTATTTACGGATCAACGCGAGATGGTGAGGGCGGCGGCGAGCGTCCTGATCCGATGAAACCACCAAAAGCGTTGTTGATTTCGAAGCTGACGTCTATCGGCGGCGCATCGGTCGATTCATCCGGACGGGCCAAGGAAATTTTGAGTTAGATCTAGAATTTACTAAGTAATCAAGGTGAATTTGTTTTGGAAATAACAGCCTGCTGGTGTCAGCAGGTTCAACTAACTGTGACTGAATTTCGTTAGGATTGTCGAGATTGGTCCTCCAATGACGAGTTGTGGGACGAGGTGCTCGAAGACATAAGTGAAAAAGGGAAGGTAAGAAATGCGAGTATGGCGTCAGCAGAAACTTCTGGGGGCTTTTGTTGTATCCGCTCTTTTACTTAGTGGGTGCAGTTTGGGATCAGCTGAGTCTGCAAGCCCGGCTGCAGCCACGCCAGCGGCAGAGTCTGCGGCCCCTGCGGCGTCTGCGGCGTCTGCGGCAGCAGTCGAGACCGCCGGTGACTACAAGATTGGTGATGCCGGTCCCGGTGGTGGGATCGTGTTCTATGACGCGGGCTCTGTCCAACCATGGGGGAGGTACCTGGAGGCTGCACCGGCGAAATGGTTTCGGGGAGATGACCCGAGTGACTTGTACTGCGACGAGTTTGAAGAGGCTGTTGAATTTACTGTTGAGGAAGCTATCGAAGCGGGTGTGGCTGGTGCGGGAGAAAAAAGTGATTTGCTAAATCACTGTTCAAGATTCGTCTTTGAGGGAGACGACCCCAAGCAGCAGTGGTGTGGCGGTCCGGAATTGAATAATTGGAATTGGGATGTTGCGGGGACGAAGGAATCGATAGGGGCGGGTGCGGCGAACACTGAGTTGATCGCTGTTGCGTGCGGGGCGGGTGCGGCGAACACAGCGCGCGCATATGACGGTGGTGGGAAGACCGATTGGTTCTTGCCCTCCAAGGATGAGTTGAACGCTTTGCATGAGCAGCGAGACATGGTTGGCGGGTTTGGGGCTGATAACTACTGGAGTTCTTCGCAGTACGATGCGGTCAACGCGTGGAACCAGTACTTCCCCGATGGGAATCAGTACAACTACAACGAGTTCACCGGCCGGGAAAATCCTCCAGCATACGGCGTCCGTCCGGTCCGGGCTTTTTAAATATTCCCCTATTTGCTTTCAAAGTGTTTCGTAGCACTCGCACCGTGGTGGCGGTCGAAAATAAGCACACCGCTCAGCGTCGTCGGGGATGGACCCGTCGTTGGTGAGATTGTCTCTTGGTGGCGATGATGCCACTGTCCTCATGGTCAAGTAGGGCGGTACGCCTTTCCCACCGGGGCTAGGAGGAGCACCTCGCCGAGCTCGGCATTGAAGTGGATCACGGCAGTCCGCGGCGCGCGCTACTCCTCTACTTCTGCGACTTTGTCGGTCTCGTCGCTGCCACCGGTGTTGTCGTCGGCGCTGTCGTCGCTGCTACCGGTATCGCTGCCACCGGTGTTGTCGTCGGCGCTGTCGTCGCTGCCACCGGTGTTGTCGTCGGCGCTGTCGTCGCTGCCACCGGTGTTGTCGTCGGCGCTGTCGTCGCTGCCACCGGTATCGCTGCCGTTGTCGTCGCCGTTGTCATCGCCGCTGTTGTTGTTGCCCTCGTAAGCTTCGCCCGCCTCGTTCAATTCCTTTAACCATGAAAGTTCCCCTTCATCGACTTCTTCGGGCGCTACCTCCTCCTCGGTCACCTCGAAATAACCCAGTTCACCATCTTCACCTAGTTGGAATTCGGCCTGGATCTCCGTGACGGCGCCACTCTCGGATTCATCAGAGAGTGGGAACTCTCCGATGAGCCGATCGTCTTCGTCGAAAAAGCCGATTTCGGCTACCCCATTTTCAAAGGGCAGCACGCGCATGTTGACACCATCGGGTAAGGGGAAGTTGGCGCTATTAAGTCCGTTGGCCACATTTACCGCGGCGCTGGTGGCAGCTGCCCGCTTCAGGTCGAGAGCGCCATCGCGGGCCACGTCAAAAACAATGGCGCCCTGGTCATCATCAATGGCACGGAGGGTGACCCGCGGACTGGTTGGGTCATCGATTGACATTGTCACCGGAATCGGCGCGGTTTCGTCGCCTTGCCGTGCAATCTCCGCCGCAAAAGGTCCCACCTGGTCGCGGTCGATAGTCATTGACATCCAGTTACCCAGCAGCACAGGTGAGGAGCCAACGGTTGATCGGATGTTGACGCCGGCCGGCAGAACCACGCTCGAATCTCGAGTGTCGTAGACCTTGCCATCTATGGTGAGGAGAACCCCCAAGCGTGCATCAGGATCAGGCGACGTGAGCATTAGTTGCGAAGTTTTTCCGCCGCCCTTCTTGTCCGTGAAGGGAGCAGGGAATGGGGTCTGCAGGCGGCTTTCCATGGGGGTTAATTCGATGGTCCCGATACCACCCTCCCAACCGTTGGTCGGCGCCTGCGGATTGGTCGAGCCCGCGCCGTAGGACCACCGCTCTGACCGGGGATCGATCATGATGCGCTGCACGGTGCCCGGGTAGTTGTTGTCGTAGACATGGATCGCGATCAAGTCACCCTCATTGGTGACCGCAATGGGGGTTAGCGCGTGCCCGCCATCAGGGGCATAGATACCCATCGTGTAGCCAGCTCCGCTCTTGAGTCCGAGGGCGAGTTCGGCGGCAATTTGTGACGGCTCCTTTTTGTGGAAAGCCTGGTACGCACGCTGAACTGGTTCGACGTTCTGCGTCGCAAACCAGTATTCGATGGTGCCGGAAACCACGGGGTTGTCTTGCGCCAAATCGAAGGTGGTTTTCGCAGCTGGGTCGAAGTCCGAAGGGGCGAGGTAGCCGCCATGAATCAACTCTGACGTGACGGCCATGCCCTCGCAGTGCCCCCCGGACATGGACTCATTGACCTGATCTACCCACTGCTGGGCGGCCGGATAGAGCACGCATTCGTTGCCTGAACCGGATGCGCAGACTTTATTGCGGCCAAACATCGCGATCAGGTCGGTTGCGCCCAGGTTGCCGGCCCCTCCCCAGTTCTCGAAGCTGAAGCCGTCAACCGCTGGGTTGAAGCCGGCGTAGCTGCAAGATCCGGAGTCCTGTCCCGTGCAGTCAGGAAGGCCGTAACTATTGGAAGATTCGCCAGCACTACCTTCTTTGCTGTCGGCGAGTACCGACTGCTCCGTTGGCGCCACAACCACGGCTGATTCCTGGGCAGTGGATCCGCAGGCGGTTAGGGCAAAGCCCAGCAGGGCGACAAGGGCGGCTCGCGTGGCAAAAGTTGATATCTTCACTCAATGACTTTAAGCGAAACTTCCACTTCGAGCAAGTGGCGGCGCGGGGGGTAGCCCCGCTGATGCCAGTGCGCTATGGGCAACTTGGTCGCCACCGTGATGGGGGTGCAACCCTTGCCGGTACCAGGTTGCCTCCTCCGGTGAATGTGATGGTGCAGCCTGGCTTATCGCCCGATCACATGGAGGTTCCAACCTATTGGCCGAACCCCAACTCCCTAATGGTTCATTGTTGTTTGATCCATTTTTGTTTAATCCAATGCTGTGGGGCTGGTGCTCACCCCGAATCGCCTCACCATTTTCCGGCGATTGCCATCGATCACTGGATGGGCGAATCGAAGTAGGTTTGCGGGAAGGGCTCGTTGGTGAGCGTGTAGTGCCACCACTCCTCAGGAAGGTTCACGAAGCCAGCAGCCTCCATCGCGGACACGAGCAGTTTCCGATTGTCCATCTGCTCCGCCGTGATGTCTAGACTCGCAGTCGCCGCGAGCGGGTCGAAGCAGTCGAAGCCGGTGCCCATGTCGATGGAGGTATCGGCAAACCTGACGCCGGCGGCTGCGGCGCAGTCAACTATGGGATCTCCCACGACCCACTTCGCACTGGCTGCCGACCCGAGTGGCACGAGAGTGACATCGACCGTCGACCCCCGGCTGTGCCCGCTCTTTGCCGCGATCAGACCCATGGGAAAGAGTTGGTCCTTCGCGAGGCGCGGATAGAACTCGCCGCGCGTGACATCATCACCGGGGTCCTTGGCCCACTCCACGAAATCGGTGACTGCCCGCTGGGGGCGGTAGCAGTCGTAGACCTTGAGTGAGTAGCCATTGACCTTGACGTCGGCCTGCACTCCTGCCAGGGCCTGCACCGCTTCATTGGTGAGCCAGCACTCGGGTATGTCGTACCCGGTGACAGGCCGTCCCATGAAGTTGTGCTCTCCGCTGTAGCGGATCTCTTGCACGATGTCAGGTGCAACGTCGGAGAGCCGGGTGAATCCTGCGGGCGGCTCGGCCGTCTGGCTGCTGCATGCGCTGAGGGCGAGTACGGCAGCCGCCGCCGTGAGGGTTCGGGCAATGACTGTCATAGGGACATCCTGCACGCCTGCCTCGCTGAGCGCCAGCACGTCGCGCTGCGCTAGCGGGCAGGTTCGTCAACTGGGGGATTCCGAGCATTTTTTAGGCCTCGATATGTAATAGTTGCGCGGTGCTCGCCGGCGGGCGAACGAGGTCGCGGGCGATACCCAAAAGGGAAAGCGAGGTCCGATTCGTGAGATCAACATTGACTGCTCGACGCATTGTGGGTGTTGTGTGCACGATTGCGCTCCTCGCGGCTGTGGCAGGTGTTGTTGCTCCGGCGGCTCCAGCGTTAGCTCCGGTAGCCGAGCCTTTCGAGCCGACCTTGTCTTATTACAAATGCCCGCCTAAGTCCCTTCCGGTCGGGGTGCAGTGCGCGAAGCTCACGGTGCCCTTGGATTGGCAGAACCCAAGTGATGGTCGGACGACCACGATTGATGTGCGGGTGAAGCGCTCCAAGGAGGGCAAGGGTGGGTTGACGTTTAACCCGGGTGGTCCGGGTGGGTCGGGGGTTGAGGCCTTTCCGGGCGTCTACTCACTGCTCCCCGATGACGTGGTCTCCAGGTTCGATTTCGTGGGATGGGATCCGCGTGGTGTGGGACGTAGCGGGCTGAAGCTCGCCGGCCCAGCTCAGCCTTTCGTGGGACTGGGTCTAGTACCGGGTGCAACTAGTGGGGCCGAGATTTCCGGAACCAAGCCGGGTTCACCTGCCGCCAACGCAGGCCTGGTCAAGGGCGACATCATCACCAAGGTCAGTGATCGCGTAATAAGTGACGCCGCCGATGTTGTCGCGGAAATCCTCGAGTCCGTGCCGGGCGATTCACTGGTGGTTGAATTTCGTCGTGGTGGCGCTAGTCGCGAGGTAACCGTCATTGTCGGCTCCCAAGAATCCGGTTGCCAATACGGCACCGTGGCTCCGGCGTATCCACCCGCGACCGGCCCGGTGGATTGGAAGGTGTACTGGCAGCAGGCCGCAGATCAGATTGCGGCTATCAACACCGCATGTTTGGCGGCTAACCCTGATTCGGCCCCATACCTGGGCACCTGGCAGGTTATTCGTGACCTCGACGCTTTGCGCGCTGCGCTGGGCTACTCGACGTGGAACTA
>WLLZ01000109.1 GCA_009700485.1 Actinomycetota bacterium
AATGCCAGCAAATTCGTTTTAATGCTCGAAGCCACCGAGAATGACACCGCCATCACCGAACCGGTTGATAAGGCGCAGCTCGCGCGCCTGGCAATCACGGTGCAAAATGCGACAACCTCCTTTGATGACTTCAACTACGCCAAAGCCCTTGAAGTGACCGAGTCGTTTTTCTGGAACTTCACCGATGACTACGTCGAGTTAGTAAAAGAGCGTGCCTACGGTGCGCAAGGTGATGCCAAAGCCGAGTCAGCTAAAGCCACCCTCGCCGTCACTCTAAAAACTTTACTCGGGTTGTTCGCGCCATTCATGCCATTTGTCACCGAAGAGGTATGGAGTTGGTGGCAGGTGGGCTCGGTGCACAGGTCAACTTGGCCAACGAGTGACACTCTTGAAGCACTATCCAAAGGCCAAGACCCCAAGTTGCTCGACGATCTGGCCGTCGCAATTTCTGGTATCCGTAAAGCCAAGAGCGATGCCAATGTCTCGATGCGGGCCAAACTCAGTCAAGCCACGATCACCGCACCTAGTGAGGTGCTCGACCGCCTGCAACTTGCCGCCGAGGACATCAAGGCCGCCGGGTGCATCACGCAGTTGCTGCTAGAAAGTGGCGCTCAAGTGAATGTCACCGCGGTGCTCGCACCGGACTAAGCCAGCAAACTTTCGGGGCTGACAACCACTAGGCCGGGAACTTTCATGCGAGTAAAGCCAGCATCGCGGGTGAGTAATCGATCGGCGAACTCAACGGCGTGAGCGGCAACGATGTAATCGGGCAGTATCCGTGTTCTATCTTTCTGCGACCTGTGTCGCCAAATTTGGCCGGCGCTGATTGCTCCTTTTGTATCAAGTGCGGTTATGCCCGCGTCAATTCCGCTGAAAAACTTCTGGGCCGCCTCTGCCTGAGGAAAGTATCCAGCGACTTCGGCGATTACGACCGAGCAGATAACGACTGCACCTTGCATAGATGAAGAAGTCAAAGCAGCAGCTGAATCAGCTGCGAATTCCTGATCATTGAAGAGAATGTCAATCAGGATATTTGAGTCAATAGCGGTGGTTATCATTCATCCCACGCACGGACAGGTCGCACCTCACGCATTATTTCGTCCGTCGAGCGACCATCCGCAAGAATGCCAACGAATTGGGACCAGTCCACCGGCGAGAACTTTTTTCGACCTATGAATTCGTTGCCTCGCACCTCAAACTCCAACGCATCCCCCGGCTCAATCCCGAGTGCATCACGGACACGCTTTGGAATCGTGATCTGCCCTTTACTTGACACGGTTCCCGCCACCTCCAAATAGTAAAGAATTTAGCCCCAAAAGTAAAGGATTTTGAGATCCTGCTAAGAGTGTGGCTAGAACAGCCGATCCAATCAATACCCATGTCAGCTTCTGTGTAACTAATGGCAGCCTAAATTACAACTGTGGGAAACCTGCGGCTCACTTGACGCATCGCGTACACACAGGAGATCACGCACCTGCGCACAGTTCAGCGTGGGGTGCTGAAAAACTAAGCGGACTTCTCGCCGCGCACCCGACGGGGGGCCTCGCGCGGTACCAATGTCGGATTAACGTTGTCGCGAACGACCTCACCGGTGATAACCACCTTGGCGATGTCAGAGCGGCTAGGTACGTCATACATGACATGCAGCAAGACTTCTTCGAGAATGGCTCGTAGGCCACGGGCACCGGTACCCCGCAGCAAAGCCAGATCAGCAATTTCGTCAAGGGCCTCGGGCTCGAATTCAAGATCGACACCATCAAGATTAAATAGCCGCTGATATTGCTTAACCAACGCATTTTTCGGCTCGGTGAGAACGGCTACCAAAGCAGTGCGATCTAGTTTGGACACCGAGGTGAAGACGGGCAACCGGCCGATGAACTCGGGGATCATGCCGAACTTCAGAAGATCCTCGGGCATCACATGCGAGAAAATGTCGTCGGGGTTAACGTCGGTGGCTTCGATCCGCTCACCCTCAACGATGTCGAAGGTAAACCCAACACGTTTTTTGCCAAGGCGTTGTTCAATGATGTGATCAAGACCAGAGAATGCGCCTCCCACGATGAACAGCACATTGGTGGTGTCGACCTGGATGAACTCTTGATGCGGGTGCTTGCGCCCACCCTGAGGAGGCACCGAAGCAGTCGTGCCTTCCAAAATCTTAAGTAGGGCCTGCTGAACGCCTTCACCGGAAACATCGCGGGTGATCGACGGGTTCTCGCTCTTGCGAGCAACCTTGTCGATTTCGTCAATATAAATGATGCCGGTCTCAGCTTTTTTGACGTCGTAGTCGGCTGCCTGAATAAGTTTCAACAGAATGTTTTCGACGTCCTCACCGACATAGCCCGCCTCGGTAAGCGCGGTGGCATCAGCGATAGCGAATGGCACATTTAGCATTCGGGCCAAAGTCTGGGCCAACAAAGTCTTGCCCGAGCCCGTTGGGCCCAGTAGCAAGATATTCGACTTGGCGAGCTCAACTTGATCATCCTTGGGCTTATCGCCGGTTTCAGCTTGGACCCGCTTGTAATGGTTGTAGACCGCGACCGAAAGCGATTTCTTGGCCACATCTTGACCAATTACATACTGATCCAAGAATGCGTAGATTTCGCGCGGCTTGGGGAGCTCACCAAATTGCGAATCAGTGGCCTCGTGAAGTTCTTCCTCGATAATCTCGTTGCATAGGTCAATACATTCATCACAGATATACACCCCGGGGCCGGCAATTAGTTTCTTGACCTGCTTTTGGCTCTTGCCGCAGAAGGAGCACTTGAGCAGATCGCCGCTCTCGCCAATACGTGCCATGGCGGGGCTCCCTTCATATTGGTGGCGACCGGACGCCAAATCACCCAGCGGGGATCTGGGCTACCCCGACCGTACCCTGTTGGAGCAGTACTCGCACGACATCGGCGCGCACTTAACTCTCAAGTGGGCCTTTAGGCTTGATTAGGCTTACTCAGGCTTGATCAGGCTTTACGCGAGGCGATAACCGCGTCAATAATGCCGTACTCTTTGGCATCGGCGGCCGTCAGAATCTTGTCGCGTTCGATGTCCTTTGCGACTTCCTCCGGGGTGCGCCCACTGTGCTTAGCGAGCATGCCTTCCATCTCAAGCCTCATACGCAGGATCTCATTGGCCTGAATCTCAATATCTGAACCCTGGCCGCCACCTTCGGTATATGGCTGGTGGATCAAAATGCGCGCATGCGGTAGAGCGAAGCGTTTGCCCGGGGTGCCGGCAGCCAGTACCACTGCGGCGGCAGATGCGGCCTGCCCAAGGCACACCGTCTGGATCTGCGGCTTGACGAATTGCATCGTGTCGTAAATCGCGGTCATCGCGGTGTAGGAGCCACCGGGTGAATTTATGTAAATCTGGATATCGCGATCTGGGTCCATCGACTCTAGACACAGTAACTGGGCCATGACGTCGTCGGCTGAAGCATCATCGATCTGCACACCCAAGAAGATGATGCGCTCTTCGAACAACTTGGTGTAAGGGTTGTGGGTGCGCTCACCATTGGCGTGACGCTCCCGAAACTCAGGGAGGATATAGCGGCTTTGCGGTGTGAACAGGTGGCTCACGTGGTTTCTCCCTTGACTTTGCGCGCCTTGACCGGTGGGGCGTCTGCGGCCGAGCTGTATACGTGGTCAATTAAGCCGTAGACCTTGGCATCTTCTGGAGTAAACCACCGGTCACGGTCAGAGTCGGACTCAATCTGCTCCAAAGTCTGACCACTGTGCTCGGCAATTAACTGGGCCATGCGCTTCTTGATAAAGAGCATCTGCTCGGCTTGAATCTTGATATCGCTGGCCGTGCCACCGATACCACCAAGTGGCTGATGCATCATGATGCGCGTGTTCGGGGTCGCGTAACGCTTGCCGGCAGCACCAGCGCAGAGCAGGAACTGCCCCATCGAGGCCGCCAAGCCCATGGCAATCGTGGTGATGTCGTTTGGGATCAACTGCATGGTGTCGTAAATGACCATGCCGGCGGTAATTGAGCCACCGGGTGAGTTGATGTAAAGCGTGATGTCTTTGTCGGGATCCTCTGCTGCGAGCACCTGTAACTGCTTGGCGATGCGGTTGGAGTTTTCGTCGCGCACCTCGCCCTCGAGCCAGATGATGCGTTCGCGTAGTAGTCGCTCATCGAGCATGTCGCCGAAACCGGTCATGCTGCCTCCGGTGCCGCGTAACTCGGGCATTACTACGCCCCTTTCGCCATTCACCCGATGGCTGTTCATCTCAATCTGGCTCAACACATCTCCTTCATGGGACCGCATCAACTATTCGACTCATCAGACCTTAACCTTCTCGGCCGGTCAGGTCTTCCTCAAATGCCAAGAGTTCGCCAGCAGCCGAACACCGCTCACTTGGGAGCACCGGCAATTACTCGTCGGCTGCTTCCGGGGCCGGGATTTCGGTGATCTGCGGGCCCCTTAATTCAGCAGCTAGGGCCTTTAGATCCACCGAGTTGCCCGAAGCATCCACCACGGTGGCTTGCTCGAGCACCAAAGCCAGCGCCTTGGTGCGCCGGATGTCTTGGATTGCCATTGGCACCTGGCCGGCTTCGACCAGCGCCTGCGCGAAGGCATCAGGTGCCAAACCATATTGCGGGGCCTGCTGCACTAACCAGGCCGACAATTCAGTTTCGCCTACCGATACCTCTTCAACCTCAGCAATTTTGTCGAGGATGAACTGGCTCTTTAGTCCGGCGCGCGCCTGCGACTCGACCTCTGCGCGATGCTCGTCGGTTGCTTCATGGCCGTCGCCGAAATGATCGGCCACTTCGGCTGCGATAACTGCCTCTGGCAGTGGGATATCGATCTGTTCCATCAATACTTCGTGCAACTTGCCGCGGGCTTCAGCGCCCTGTTCAAATTTCTTGATGCGCACCAATCGGTTGCGGACGTCTTCACGTAGCTCGGCCACAGTGTCGAACTCCGAAGCCAGCTGCGCAAAATTGTCATCTAGGGCGGGCAACTCGCGCTCACGGACCGAGGTGACCACCGCGGTCACCGTTAAAGTCACGCCGGTCCAGTCGCCATTTTCGGGAGTGAAATCGAAGGTGCGGGTTTCATCCTTCGCTGCACCCCGCATTGCATCGTCAAAACCTGGAAGCATGCCATCGGTACCAAGTTCATAGGACAATGCGGTGCCCGAGAGATCTTCAATCTCATCGCCCTGGTCGGTTGCACCAGAAATATCAACAAGCAGCACATCACCATCGGCGCAGACTCGCTCAACTTCCGTAAGTGATGCGAAGCGGGTGCGCAATGCATCAACCTGGGTCGTGACGTCGTCTTCGCTCGGCGTCGCATCAGCTACCTCTATGCGAAGTGACGCGAAATCCGGTAGCTCAAACTCCGGCCGCACATCAACCTCTGCGGTGAAGGCCAAGTTCTGACCATCTTCGATAGCGGTGACATCAACTTCTGGGCGGCCAACCGGTACCACGTTATTGGCGCGCAGCGCTTCTTCATATGCCTTGGGCACCGCGTCGTTAATGGCCTCTTCGAGCACGGCGCCACGGCCGACCCGCTGCTCAATTACTCGCGCCGGGACCTTGCCTTTGCGAAAGCCCGGAACGTTAACCTGCTTGGCGATGCGCGAGTAAGCGATGTCCATGCTCGGCTTCAGTTCATCGAAGGGTACTTCGATGGTCAACTTCACCCGGGTCGGCGACAAAGTCTCGACATCACTCTTCACAGCTGCTCATTCCATCGTGGTTGGCAAATCGGTTGTCGGGGCGGGGAGATTCGAACTCCCGGTCTCCTGCTCCCAAAGCAGGC
>WLLZ01000011.1 GCA_009700485.1 Actinomycetota bacterium
CGTCGTGGTAGGCGCCGTCGGTGAGTATTACCTTTACGTCGACCATTGGGTAACCGGCCAGTACTCCGTGATCCATGGCCTCTTGGCAACCGGCATCAACGGACGGGATGTACTCGCGTGGGATGCGCCCCCCGGTTACCTTGTTTTCGAAGGTGTAGCCCTCTTCGTTAGCGCCCTCGGCACCGGCGTTAGGCGCGATGTCAATGATTACGCGCGCGAATTGACCCGAACCACCGGTCTGCTTCTTGTGCGTGTAATCGATTTTCTGGACCGACTTGGTGATGGTCTCACGGTAGGCGACCTGAGGCTTACCGACATTCGCCTCGACGTTGAATTCACGACGCATGCGGTCGACCAGCACCTCAAGGTGAAGCTCACCCATCCCACCAATGATGGTCTGGCCGGTCTCCTCGTCGGTACGGACGTGGAAAGTTGGGTCCTCTTCGGCGAGGCGCTGAATTGCTACACCGAGTTTGTCTTGGTCACTCTTCGTCTTCGGCTCAATGGCAACAGAGATCACCGGCGCCGGGAAAGTCATCGACTCGAGGACCACTGGATTACTTGGATCACACAAGGTCTCACCCGTGGTGGTGTCCTTGAGGCCCATGACCGCAACGATGTCTCCGGCGCCTACCGAATCAATTTCTTCACGCTTATTAGCGTGCATTCGATAAATCTTGCCGATGCGCTCCTTGCGGTCCTTGACACTGTTCAACACCGCGGTACCGGTATCAAGGCGACCCGAGTAAACCCGCAGGTAGGTGAGCTTGCCTAGGTGGGGGTCGGTCATGATCTTGAAAGCAAGGGCCGAGAAGGGCTCCTTGTCATTGGGTTGACGCTCAATGACGATCTCGCTGTTACCAGGCTTGGTTCCGGTAATCGCGGTGACATCAAGTGGGCATGGAAGGTATGCAATGACCGCATCGAGCATGGGCTGAACACCCTTGTTCTTAAACGCCGACCCGGTCAAAATGGGGGTGAGCTTGTAAGCCAAAGTCGCGCGACGGATAGCGGCCTGTAACTCCTCGACGGTGAAACTCTCGCCCTCAAGGAATTTCTCCATGATCGCGTCATCGGCTTCCGATAGCGTCTCGAGAAGTCTTTCGCGATATTCAGCAGCCTTATCAACTAGGTCGGCGGGGATCTCTTCAACCGCGTAGTCATCACCCTTTTGGGTCTCGCCCCGCCAGGTAAGCGCCTGCATGGTGATCAAATCAACGACTCCGAGGAAGTCACCCTCGCTGCCGATAGGGAGTTGAAGCACCAGGGGGGTCGCGCCGAGCCGGCTAACGATCATGTCAACGCACATGTAGAAATCTGCACCGGTGCGGTCGAGCTTGTTGATGAAACAGATACGCGGAACGCTGTACTTATCGGCTTGGCGCCACACGGTTTCGGACTGCGGCTCAACCCCAGCAACGCCGTCAAACACGGTGACCGCACCATCGAGCACGCGCAGTGATCGCTCAACCTCGACGGTGAAATCGACGTGGCCGGGTGTATCGATGATGTTGATGGTGTGGTCTTTCCAGGTGCAGGTTGTTGCGGCCGAGGTAATCGTGATGCCGCGCTCTTGCTCCTGCTCCATCCAGTCCATGGTGGCTGCGCCCTCGTGGACTTCACCGATCTTGTAGTTGATTCCCGTGTAAAACAAGATGCGCTCGGTTGTCGTGGTTTTGCCCGCGTCGATATGAGCCATGATCCCGATATTGCGGACCTTGGCCAGATCGAGTGCGGTCTGGGTCGACACGTTGCTCTCCGTTGCTCTCGTTTATCGGGTAAAAACAGTTGTTGGTGGAAGTTTTTTTGTTTACCAGCGGTAATGGGCAAAAGCCTTATTGGCTTCGGCCATCTTGTGGGTATCTTCGCGCTTCTTGACGCTAGCGCCAAGACCGTTTGAAGCGTCCAGAATTTCATTCATCAAGCGCTCGGTCATTGTCTTCTCGCGACGCTGGCGCGAGTACCCAATGAGCCAGCGCAACGCCAAAGTGATGCTGCGGTTGGGCTTAACCTCTACCGGCACCTGGTAGGTCGCGCCGCCGACGCGGCGGGACCGCACTTCCAGGGTCGGCTTGATGTTGTCAAGGGCACGCTTCAAAGTCTGAACGGGGTCGGTGCCGGTCTTGTCGCGGCAGCCTTCCAAGGCCCCGTAAACAATACGCTCAGCCGTGGAGCGCTTGCCATCTAGCAGCACCTTGTTGATCAACTGGGTAACGATGGGGGCACTAAATACTGGATCGTTGACGATCGGCCGCTTGGTAGCTGGACCCTTGCGAGGCATTAGGCCTTCTCCTTCTTCGCACCGTAGCGGGAACGGGCCTGCTTGCGGTTCTTGACGCCTTGAGTATCGAGGGCACCGCGGATGACCTTGTAACGGACACCGGGAAGATCGCGGACGCGGCCGCCGCGCACGAGGACAATGGAGTGCTCTTGCAGATTGTGGCCAACACCAGGAATGTAGGCGGTGATTTCGACACCGGAAGTCAAACGAACGCGGGCCACCTTGCGCAGCGCCGAGTTCGGCTTCTTCGGGGTGGTCGTGTAAACGCGAGTACAGACCCCACGCCGCTGCGGGCTGCCCTTTAGGGCTGGGGCCTTGCTCTTGGTGACCTTGTCCTGTCGGCCCTTTCGGACCAACTGCTGGATCGTTGGCACTCTTTGCCTTCCTCGTTCGGTTTCGCGTCGGTCAAAACTGAGCTAGTAGTGCAATTCCCTCTAGGATCTACGACCCACGCGGTCGGGTGTGTCGGGCTGCCAGCCGGCAGTCACGACGCCAAATCGCATGTTGATCCCCGGCGCATTCGCGCCCCGTGCGCATCTTCGGGGGAAGCCGCGCACAATGAGATGCACCTGATGGTTCAGGCACGAGATGGAAGATTACCCGTAGCCGGCTCCCGACGTCAAAGTGGGGTACCCCAAGGCGAAAATCAGGGCCTTAAACCGCGGAAATTCAGGGTTTTTCAGGCTCTGGGGCCAGCGGGTGCTCGGCGCTCTTGGATGTCTTGCCCCTGGAACCAAGGAGGAAAAAGGCGACGATTGCCGCGATCGCCACCCCGACCGCCGCAATCATCAACGCCGTGGTTACCCCAACTGTGTAAGCCAAGCCGGCTGCGGTGGCTGCTTCTTGCCCGTTAGATTTCAGGATTTCAGGAATTGCCCCTGAAACGACCTCGTCGGTCAGTGATTCAAACCCGGAAATCTGCGCGCCCTCCACTAGCCAAACCGAAGTTACTCGCACCGCCGAAATGGCACTGATCACGGCAATGCCCAAGACCGCCGAGATAGAGCTAATCAGCGCCATAAAGCCAGCGATAGTACCCATTTGCTCGCGTGGGATTGCCATCATGGCACCGGCTGACACGGCCGGCATTCCGACACCGATTCCTACCCCCATAACCGCAAACCAGAAGATGATCTGAAACAGCCCGGTTGTCGTAGTGGTCAGGTGTAGGCCAAAGAGCCCAATCGCCACCGTGCCCAAGCCGATGCAGGTTGTCGGGCCTAAGCCGATGCGGCCCATGATTCTTGGCGAAATAGGTGAGAAAACAACTAACATTAAGGAAGCGCCGAAGGACGAAATACCCGCCATCATCGGGGTGAAACCGAGCACGTTTTGAACCAAGAGCATCTGCTGCATCATGGCGCCGGCCAAGACCATCGAGAGTAAAACTGAAATAGTTAATGTTGCCGGGATGGGCGCCACCTTGATCGATGCCCAGTTAGTTAACTTAATCAAGCTGTGCCGTTGCTGCAGGACCATAATCAAAAGGACAGCGAAGCCTGCAGCAACCGGTACGTACACAATTGGTTCGTAGTACTTATAGGTTTCTAACATGCTCAAGCCACCGGCAACTAAAATCATTGCGACCGTAAGGAGTGATGATCCCAGCCAATCAACTCGACGTTTTTCGGATCCATCAGGAATATCTCTTGGAACTTCTCGCAGTACCAGCGGGATCACAGCCGCCATTAAGAACACGTTGATTCCGAACATCCAACGCCAGCCCAAAAATTGCACCATCGCGCCACCAATAATTGGCCCAAATGCCGAAGCACCCGACGTAACCGCTGTCCAGAGGCCAATTAGTTTCGCTATCTGATCGTGCGCGACCGCAGACGTCAACATGGCCAGTGCCAAGGTGCCCATGAATCCCGACCCAACACCTTGAATTGCCCGGCCAACGATAAGTACAGCCATATCAGGGGAAAGTGCGCTGATCGCTGAGCCAACTACAAAGATTGAGGTACCGATCAAATAAAGACGCCGGCGGCCGGTGCGGTCACCGAGCGCGCCCGCTGGCACCGCTAGGGCGGCTCCAGCCACCATGTACGCCATCATCGCCCATTCCATCTGGGCCATGCCAACGCCGAATTCCTTTTGAATACTCGGCAGGGCAACCGACATGACACTGAGGTCAAGTCCGACGAGGAACTGGCCGGTAGCCAGTGCAATTAGGGCGATATTCGAGGCCATTCCCATCCGCACCTTGCTGGCCTTGGAACCGTCCTGGGGCTTTGGAGATTCACCCGCTGCCGGAGGTTTAGCCACATCAGGATTGTGGTGATGAATTCTCGAAAGCTGGGCTAAGTCCATCTGCAGGTTCATGGGTGCATTATCCCAGTTTGGAGGGGAAAAGGGCCTATATGGTCGATATTTCCCATTATATGATTGGGAGGTGAATAACGAGTTGATCCCGCTCTGGCAGCCCCACAGCCGCACCATTATCGCGCCACCCGAAGAGATCTACCTGATCACCGACGGTGACGAGCAAGTACTGACCGGGGAGCTTTTCACCGCATTAGCACCAAATATTGACGGACGAGCAACAGTGGCTGAAATTACGACGAAAATGGTCTCCGAAGGCAGCGCCACCGAGCAAGAGGTACCAGCGGCCATTCAGATTTTGATGGAGCACGGCTTCGTGGTCGATGCCAGCGAGGTGGATGGCCCTCTTGATGTCTACCGGATGTGGTGGCGCGATCACCTTTCCGCAGCTTTGCCCCAAACCCTAGTTGCGGTCGTAGGTGTTGGTGATGTGCCGACAACTGACATCCGAGAGACGATTTCCGCGCACGGCTTGGGCATAACAGCAGACCTCGCCTCGGCGTCTGTAGTAGTAGTGATAGCTGATGACTATCTAAATCCCGACATTGACCCCGTGGCACAGGCGGCATACGAATTGGGTACCCCGGTGCTGCTCGCAAACATTTGTGGTGTCCGGCCATCCATCGGCCCGTGGCTTGGCTCACCCGGCCCCTGCTGGCAATGCCTGGCGGTTCGCCTGCAATTCAATAGACAGGTCGAGAAACGTTTACTAGGCGAGGGTGAGCGCATGGGCCCCATCGCAAAGGGCTGGACTCCAACCACGCTCGCACATGCTGGTGGTGAGATCGCACTCGAACTCTTACGTACTTTCGCTGGCCGGCCACACGCTAGTGCCCATCAGGACCCGGCCATTTCGATGATGACAATTATCGACCACCTAAACGGTGACCGCAACTTCCACCACGTAGTTCGACGACCGCAGTGCGAGACCTGCGGTGAACCACTCACCTTAGAGAACGCACCGGTTGAAATAGTTCTCGAAACAGGTGCGCTCGATGCCAAAGATGATGGCAGCTACCGGCGCCTTACTCCGCAACAGACCTTGGACACCTATGGCCACCAGGTCAGCCGCGTCACCGGCGTAGTTGAACACCTACAACGCACGAACTTGGACAATGACGTCACGCACGTTGTTGAGTCGGGGGTTAACCTCGCCACCGTAAAAAAGGGTGCGAAGGTATGCGGGTTTCGGCAAAATGCCGGCGGTAAAGGCACAACCCCTGAACAGGCGCGGGCGGGCGCATTGGCAGAAGCCATCGAACGTTACGCCGCAACCTATGCAGGCGATGAGCCGAGCATGGTCACCTCGATGACCAAACTTGGCGAACTGGCGATTGACCCGCGGTCGTGCATGCTATTTAGTGATCACCAGTACGACACACGCGAGGAATGGAACGCCTCCCGCGACGGCAAGCATGTAATTCCAAAACGCTTCGACCCTGATGTGGAAATGCCTTGGTCGCCGATTTGGTCGTTGACCGAGCAGCGACGCGTTTGGCTACCAACCTCATACACCTTTTATAACTACGTGGGCGAATACCCGCGCAACGGCTGCAGTTCCGATTCAAATGGCAATGCCGCTGGTACCTCAATCGAAGATGCTATTTTACAAGGCTTCTTCGAGTTGGTTGAACGTGACGCCGTTTCAACCTGGTGGTATAACGGGATCAATCGGCCGGGAGTCGATATCGACGCCTATGCAACCACCTATGACGATCCGTATTTCAATCGCCTTCGAACCCATTACAGCGAAGTGCTTGACCGCGATATTTGGGCACTCGATGTGACCAGTGACCTCGGCATCCCCGCATTCGTGGCGGCCTCGAAGGCGCGTACCGGACTCCCCCGGATCCTCCTTGGTTTCGGCGCCCACCGTGACCCACGTGGTGCGCTGCTCCGCTCACTCACCGAAATGAATCAGATGCTCGGGATGATCGCCTCAATGGAGTCCCGCGGTGCGCCCACCGAACTAGACCTTTCGAAGCCGGAGGTGAATTGGTGGTACACGCCAACAATGGACCAGCACCCATATGTGCTTCCTGATCCAAATCTAGCCCTCACCACACCAACTGATCACGCGCACAATTGGAGCACCGATGGCAAGGCCAATGTTGAGAAGGTGGTCGCGCTACTTGCTGATAACGGTATGACGATGTCGGTGGCGAATATGACCAAGCCCGATATCGGAATGCCCGTTGTTAAAGTCGTGGTACCAGGCATCCGACACTTCTGGCCTCGGTTTGCACCTGGAAGATTGTACGAGGTACCGGTGAAGATGGGTTGGCGCAATACCGCTCTAACGGAACCTGAACTTAACCCGACACCAATATTCTGGTAGCTAAGAAATCTTAACTTCGTGCCCGCCGTTAAGTGATGACGTTCAGCGCGCCACCGTTTAGCAATAATTGCAGCATCGGCGTGGTGTCGTCTATGCACGTAGTCGAATCTATCCCGAACTGTTCACACAAGGTGTCTACTAACTCCTGAAATGACATCGGGTGGTCTAGGTAGTCCCAGATCAACGCACCCATTTGGTCAAGGCCCATCAACTCGTAGTCGGATGTCACAAGCACTAAGTCGTCGCCAACTTGTGAGGTCATCACCCGGTCATCTTTAACAAAGCAAGTAGTTAGGTCGAGCGGCACATCCTGCTTTGGCGGCACGGCAGCCGCAAACAATTTGTCACCGGATAACTTCACCTGGTTCACAGTGGACAGCGAAGCTGATGCCAACCTACCTTCGATGAGGTAGCCAAACTCTTCCATCAAGGCGCCGCAATTGCGCTCAATCTTAGTAACTTGGCTAGCACTTAGCTCACCGCGCCAACCCCCGGCTTGGCCCTTTCTAAAGAAAGGAACCTCGGTGCCCGTCGCGCGCTCGCTAAACCCGCTTTTACGCTCACGCGATTGCAGTTTGTCAAAACGCGTTGATTCGACAGCGTAGACAAGCTCGTTCTCCGAAACTTCTAGACCTGCGAATTTCAATGCTGAACCAAAAGTCGCATGCGGCTCTGCCAAGAAATCCTCATAGCGGTAGACCGCGACCGGGTAGGTGGGCAAACGGCGCCAACTATCAAGGTGCTCTGACCAAGAACCTTGCGGCTGACGGCTCATGAGTACCGATGGGGTTCCCGGGGATTGCGGATCGCGCCGGCAGAGCAGATCGACCGCACCGTCCAGACTCATATTGAAATGCCGAGCGGCTGAACACGCGACATCACGTGGATCTCGAATAATCACCAGGGCAGCACGCGAGGTTGCCGCGGGGAATAACTCCGAGCCATCAGGTGCGCTACGAAACTTCTCGTGAGTCTTGCGCAGGGTTGGCCGACCTGACCGGTCGTTGGTAACCAACTCCAACCTTGACCTCAGTAAATCCAATTCGTCGCAACTAAGGCGTCTAGCATCAATACCCCAAGTTGTTAGATACTCCATTTGACATGGCTGCGCGGACTCATGCGGCCTGAATTTTTCATCCTGGGCGGACTCGACCGACTTCCAGACGAAACGAAACCAGGTGTTGCCAGATTTTGGATATGAAGCCAACCAGACACTTGATGGCAGCACGGTCTGTTCATCGCTAGCCATTAATTGAGCCCACCCAATCAGCGAGCTCGTTAAGCGCAGCGACCAAAGCAACCTTTGCTTTGAGCGCCACCGCCTGCGCATCGTCGGACGCCCATTGCGCATCCGGATCTGTCACCACCCGCAGCGGGTCACTACTGACCCATGCTGGTAAAACGGCAAGGCCGGTAACGATTTCTAGTAACTCACGCGGTGTGCGCTCCTTGGCCGCTACCTCCACCAAGAGCGCCCGCGCAATTCGCGCCCGGCCAATCCCAGGTGATACCGGTTCGGGTGGCTCGGGCATTAAAGTTGCCATGGCCACCAAAGCGATCGGCTCCGGCCAACGGGCAAGTGCGACGCCCACGGCATTGCCCCCGGGACGCACAAAATGTTCGATATCCAATGACTCACTTACGGCCACGGCGGCCGAACAAATAACCGGCGACCTGCGCGGGTGAACGATCACTTGGCCAGCAACCACCCGCGCCGGAATCAAAGCATCACCTAGGCAACTCCAGCCCATTTTTACCAGCCCGATGATCACCCGCTCTGCAAGTTCTGGGGCCGACGAAATCAATACCGCTCTACCGTCAGGGTCAACCATGACCGAACCACCTAGCAACCAGAACCCCCGCCGCCACCAAGCCAGCGGATCAATCAAATTGCTGAGCACCATTGCTTCGCACTGGGCATCTACTCCGCCAGCCATGGTCAAGACATGTGACCCATCCGGTGCCACCTGAAAAGCAGCCAGCCCTGGAAGGCTAACCTCCCATGGCTCCACTTCGGTATTGACAAGCCCCGACATCAATTACTCCTAGTCGAAAACCGCACATCAGTCCAATGGACTGATAGCGATTTCACCGATTGACCCTTGGGTGTAGTAGTCAAGGCCGGTAGCCAAGGCAAATGCATCACTATCGCCGGTACCTAGCGGAACTGAGCCCAAGCCCATGGCCGTCGCAGAATATTGAATGGTCGCCATCATTACTCCGACGTGCTTGAGCATTAGCGAGTACGCGATCCCCTCATATTTGGTTGCGATGTCTGGATAACGTGCAGCAAGCACCAGCAAGGCTTGGGGCCTGGACATCCCCCCACCGGTTGCCTCACTGGCACCAAAGATTACTTTCTCTTGGTATTCGAGTGCACCGGTCAAGGCGCCAAGTGAATGTGAGCCTTGTCGGTAGACATAGGCGCCGGGCGCTAGGCCGGCAACTCGACTTGCGAAAACCACGATGTCAATTTCATAAAGCCCACCGCCGGATGGATAGGTGCGGCCGGCACGCTCAGTTACCTGCCCAAAAATTTCGTCACTTCGAGGAATTAGATGCATCACGCGCGCAAGTAGTTCAGCAAGTTTAACTACGGGCAGTTCCGGACCATCCCAGGCGCGAATCGAGGTACGTTTTTCAAGCACCACTCCGAATGGCGGATCAACGGCAATCACGTTCGCTATGTCAATACTTGGTAACAAGATGTCACCTGGCAAAGGCTGGGTCGAGGGCTCCTCAGGATGCGGCTTAATCGTGAATCGGGAGGTACCGCCTAACTTGCCCAACAGTCGACCATTTCGGGTCTTGGAGTGGAAAAGTAGGTCGTGAAACTCCCAAGACTTCGGGATATCAGCATCTTCGAGCGATTTACCAACTTCATTGAGTGGCACACTTTTGGCACGGGTGTAAGTCTTCACTAAAACTTGGCCATCTTGTTCAAGGCCAAATTTTATGTGCAACAGCTCAATTTGCTGCTTAGCGGCGGGGATGTCTGACACCGAACCATCGGCATTCAATTCGTAAACCGTGCGTTCCTTGGGTGCCTGCGCAACCGCCTCTAGGACACTTGCTTGCATCTGGCGCCCCACCCCTAGATTGACCATCACTTCTGGGAGCAAAGGGATCGCCTGCGGAGTGAAAACTTCAAAGCCAATCCGAGGGCCAAGACCAATGTGCGTCATGTCAACCGCCAAACGGGTCGGTTTTACCCCTCCCAGCAAGGGCTCGATTGCCTCGAAGTGCAATAAACTTGATGACGGTACACCCGCACCCTGCAAAATCTTCTTAGCAATGTCTAGTTGTGCGGTATCTGGAATTTCAAAAAGCATACGTACGGCATCCTCACGACTAGGGAGTACCGCAATCAGTACGGGCACACCTAGAGCAGCAACTAGCGCGCGTGTATCCGGGTTGTTGGAGACCTGGCAAGTGCTGCCTAATGCCCGAAGGGTCTGATCGAGTCGCCGCACCTGATCTTCGTCCTCAAGGGGTTCAGGTGGCGGCACCAACTTCAGGAACACACCCATGAGTGACTCGACACCGTCGACGATATCAAACTCATAGAAACCTGTAGACCCAAGAAGCGCACCATCACCGGTTGCGCCGTCACCTCCGTATGGCAAACTCACCGAGATATCAACTTGACGAGATCCATCATGGTGCAGTTCAAAAATCAAATGGAACGAGGAATCGGCACCCTCGACGGGTAGCTGATCAATACCGGCCACCAACCCGGTATGTGAAAACCCGCGGGGCAATGCTTCGCGCTCAGCCCAGGCAATGAGTGAGTTAACCTCCGGCACGAACTCCAAGCCACGGGCCACAGCCATCACAATGCCGATTGAGCGCATCAGGCCAAGCACTTCACATACACCTGAAACACTTAAACCTGACGACGCAGCTAGCGCGATTGGTGTTTGGTCGAATGCCAAGCCTGCGACCACCGCGGCGACCCTAGGGTCATGAATTTCGAGGTATGCGGAAGTGGTTGGTATCTCAATGACCACCCGCCGCTTGGTCCGACGCAAATATGCGAATCTCGATAGACGAAATGCCGTGGTCGGTAAGGCATCAACGGGCATTAGGGCTAGCGGCGTAACTCCTGGAACTAACGTCGCAAGCGGCGCGTCGCCGTCATACGAGGTAACGGCGAGAAAACCGCCATCGGCCAATTTCTGCATTAGCTTAGGGTCGCTGCCCGACGCTGAAGGAGTGGCCCCGTTGTTCGGCAGCGTGCCAGCGATGTTCGCCGGCACCACAAGTGTGCTACTCGGCCCTACCAGTTCACTCCAGTTTGCGTCGGCAGACTTTATTGTTACCGCTGGGCTGAGCCCAACCATCTTGCTCACCGAACGGCCACCCAACGCCGAACTCGACCAACCGCCACCGGCAAAGTGTCAGCTACGTCAATGGTGAACCGGTATTCACGGGCACCACGGGTAGAGCGAACTGGATCCTTGAAACGAAGTACTATTTCCCAGCAGTTGCCACCAACCCGGCTAAATGGACTGTACTCCGTGCCGTAGGTCTGATACTGCAGCCCATCATTTAAAGCATCCAAGAATGCCATAGCAATTTGGTACCCGTTGGTTGCGGCAAGATTCAAAGCGCGTTCAACAGATACGGATGGATCCTGTGGAGCCCGGAAGTAGATCTCCTCTAAGAAATCTTGGACCGCTAACTGAACATCAGGTGATGGCTCAACCTGAAGGCGAGTCCAGATGTCGCTTGCAATGTCATCGATCCCGAAAACCTCATCATCGGCACCTGCCGCAATAGATTCAGCTTTGGCTTTCGCTGCCACTCCCTGCTCGTGACCCTTTAGCGCATCGGAGTGTACCGCGGCCAGGCATTGCTGCGCCAAATTCGCTGGGTGCCATCCGTAAATCCCGCGTAAGCCATTGCGATGCAACTTTCGGACAACGGTGCCATCGAGTAAGGTCGAGGTTCCGAGCTCTGCGCTCCCGGGCATTGACACCACCGAGATGCTGCCACCTGCCTGACCTTGAACAAGTGCGGCCAACATGTCATAGACATCCGAGGCATACGGACCGACAGGTGTAATTGCAAATCGCGGCTCATCATTTATTGAGAGCACCCAGATCAAACGGCGAGCTTCCGCCGGAAAATCGTCTAAGTAATCAACCATCGCTTGCGGGTCATTAGCGATGCCGCTTCCTACTCCATACCCACCACCCATGGCTTCTGTAAAAGAGTCCCGAGTGATTTCGTCACCAAAGTCGTAGCTAATCTGGCCAATGGCAAAAGTGCGCGCAGGGTACTTGATCGACGGCTCAACCATGGCTGGAACTACCACACCACCTCTACGCTCTTCGCGCTTGTATGCCTCACGGGGCAATGGTGGTTCGCCGGTGTGGTGAGTTGCTGACGAATGTGGTGGCAGTTGATATTGGCTAGCTGGCCTCGGTGGCTCTGGTAGCGCCGACGGCGCATCAGGGGCAGGTTGCAAAGCCAATATTCGCGCGTTGTCGGCAGCGAATGAGGCAATCGCCACCCCGTCGAAAAGTACTGCGAGGGCTCGGTCAACAGCGACCTCACCACCGATACAGCGATCGGCCCCCGACCCTGTGCATGGACGTGCCGTTGCTATCAAGACACTACGAACTAACTGTGGGTTAGGCGGGCGGCCAGCCTGCACCAAAGCCGACGTAATCGCGGTGATCAACCCGGTAAGTACCGGAGCCGCCACACTTGTGCCTTTTTGATTAACGACATCACCATCGGGCTTTGCACCTAAGACATTCTCGCCCGGGCCCATGATCGAATGCCCGTCATATCGTGATCCAAAGTTCGTGAAATGCATGGGAGCACCGTCATCGGCGAGCGCCCCGACGGCGAGCACGGTAGGCATAGCCGCCGGTGAGCACCAGTTCTCGCCGTAGTCGTTCCCGGCTGGCGCCACGATTATCGCGCCGGCTTCCTCGGCTTTGCGCACCGCATCGGTGAGCCAAGACTGGGTTTGTCCGGTTTGGCTTGGGTGACAAAAAGCGCAATGGATGATCTGGGCTCCTTGCGATAACGCGTACTCAATCGCGCGTGCAATCCCGATCTCGGATTCGGCGCTGTCATCGTCAACTCCTGATGCGATGAAAAGTCCACGAGCCCGCGGGGCTAAACCAGGTACTTCACTTCCGGGTTGGCCAAAAATCACACTCGTGATGTGGGTTGCGTGACCGGTACTACCTTCTGAATCTTCGCGGTCATCAAGCCAATACCCGCGCACCGCCGTTACGTCAGCACCATCGAATGCTGGGTGAGTGATAACCGGGCTGCCGTCAATGACGGCGGTTAGCACGCGCGGGTCCCCTTGGGTGAGCGCCCGCAAACGGAGCACCCCCGGCAGGGTATTGAGATCAGGCATTACTTGCCCTAACGATGGATGAGGCCGCGAACAAAACCCGCGGAATCTTTTAGTGAACTTTCAACTGCCAAAACTCCACGCTCCTCCAAGAACTTGGCCCAGTGCGCAACTGCAAACATCCCGGACCCATTGCGGTGATTTCCGCCCACATGGATATGGGCGAGGATGTGTACTACTTCGTCAGGGTTGTGACCACGTGCATGCACGCTATGGCCGGGGTGCAGGTCCCGTGAAACCGATTTTACCGACCCACTCGCGCGGTCGACTAGAGAATTCGGGTTGGCTTGCACCTTGTCTTTAGGCGCAGGCTTGGCCGCCTCGGCCTTCTTGGGCAGCGCCGCACGAGGAGGTGGGTTCTCGCCATCTGCGGATTTCTTCGGCGCACTCATCTTGATCTGTTTCTTGGAGCAAATGCTGCCCTTACCCACGGGGTCGGGTCGTTGTAATTAGCCCCGTGGGTCAAGTGGATATATACGTCAATTAAATTCAGAAGTGAGCCGGAGGTAACATCGACCGTCGAGGACGGCATGATGATTTCAGGTCGCTGGACCGGCGGTGCCAAAATAGGGAACATGTCGGCCAGCTATCAGACGGCCGTTGTCCAGCTGCGGACCTGACCCAAGGTTACGGGCATCAGTTCACTGACATCAACAGTGAATCGATACACACGTCGAGCACGGCGGGTGTTCTCTGGGTCGAAGAACTTCATCTTGACGTCCCAAGCATCAGCATCGGCGCGGGCAAATGGCGACATTTCAGTCTCGATGGTTTCAAGTTGCATACCACTGCCTAAGGCCTCGGAGAACACCATCGCGGCCTGGAATGCATTCGTCGCGGCAAAGTTGACCGCACGATCGCTGGACAGCACCCCGAGGTTGCGCAGATCGTAGTAAACCCGATCAAGGAAGCCCCGCAAGTTGTTCTGGATCGTTTCGAGATCGGCAGTAGCTGTGGTGCGCCGACTAACCGCCTGAGCCGCTTGTAAAATAAGCGCATTGTGCTTCCAGCCGTACATGCCGCGTGGATTCTCGAGCTGAAGGACTGGAACAACTTGACCCGAGAACAAACGAACGGTGTTGCCCGTTAGGCGACCGGGAATACTGACGCGTTGAACATGATCCTCCTCGCCTTCGCCAAGGATTTCGGCCGCCAGGATTTCGACGAGTCGGCCATACAAGTCAGCTCCGAAGGCGCCGGTGGGCTCCAGCGCGTAGACAGGAGTCAGCTCAACATTCAAAGTCCACGTTAGCGACCTGGCTTCAGAAAGATTCTGGCCGAGGTAAGAGACAAGTTGCCGGGCATCATATGGATTCGGCGGCACTACGTCGCCATTAACTTCAACAGGTGGCATCAATTGCTTGAATGAATCGCGACGGGCCTCCGTGTTGAAATCATAAGACAAGTTGCCGAGCGCGTACACCATATTTTGGCCCTCAGGGGCATCCGCCATTGATGGCCGAACCGATGCTGAAACACCAGACTCGGCGTTAGCGTCCTGGGGTGAATCACCACAACCACAGCCGCCTGCCGGGGAAACACCCGCTGGCCCTACAACCATTGCTTCGCTCATCGCCGCCACTGCTCCTTCAACATCGATAGTTCCTGACAGCAGGCGCTGGCAGACATTTAACTCATTACTACCACATGGTGCAGCACCACGTAGCAGAATCTCACGAATCATCAAGGAACTGGGGGCTACCCCCGAAACACTTTCGCGGCCCTGAGACAGCAGCAGGGCAGCCACCCCAACCACCATTGGAGTGGCAAACGACGTGCCGCTGAGCCTTGAAACTCCCCCACCGGGTACAGCCCCTAGAATATCGGCCCCCGGAGCGGTTATTCCATTGCAGGAATAGCCATGGCCCCAGTTGCTGAAATCCATGGGCTCACCCGAGGAGTCGATGGCCCCGACCGCCAACGCCGTAGCGGCCGCAGCCGGCACATGCAGGCATTCGCAGCCATCGTTACCCGCTGCGGCGATCAACAGGACACCGGCCTCGGCGCACCTGACCACCGCATCGGACAGCCATTGATCAGCGAGCCCGGTATCGGAGTACTGGCCCCCGGAGAAATTGATGATGTCGGCGCCTTCTTCAATGGCTAGTTCAATTGCTCTAGCAACCTCTAGCTGAGGGGCACTACCTGATGCAGCGTCGTACACGGGGATGATGACCCCTCTAACTCCTGGGCAAATACCCTCAACTTCGGTGCCAGGCTGGCCAAAGAGGATGCTCGCCACATGGGTGCCGTGCTCAGCCATTTTGTTGCCGGCCTCGGCAGACATGGTGTTTGCCCCCAAAGCCGTTCGCAGATCTGCCCCCACGAAAACTTCATGAGTGAAGTCAACCGCGCCGTCAATTACCGCGACGGTGACCTTAGAAGACCCGCCACCTGTCACCTCGTACAGCTCGCGCAAACCTTTTAGTAGGTCGAGGTTGGATCCGGTGCCACCATTGGTGGGCATTATGGAGCAACGCCTGATCCAGGGGTTATCGAAGCCAGGCCACCGGCGACCAAAACCACAAAGCCAATTACCAGCGCAATAATGATGAGGGCGGCCCACAGCCCGATATTTATCCAGGCCACAATTCTTGCTGCCGTTACTAACTCGCCCCCGTGCCGGGTACCGCCGGAAGCGGCAATTTCCTTTTGACCCAAGGAAGAGAAGACTAGAGCGATGATCGCGAAAACTATTGGACAGACCACCCATGAGGCAATCGCGAGCACCAGCGCCGCTATGGCATTACCGGAGGTCGAAACTTGCTCGCCCTGGCTAGGTGCCGCCGCTGGCCACGTTGGCTCGGGCGGTGATTGGGGCGTTTCGGACACGGCCAAACTCTACCCGCCCACCACAGATCGCGCTACCCCCCAGCACGGGTTATTCGCCGAGCGAACACCCGCACAGGTGCACCATAGATCGGGTAAAAAGAAGCGGGGCAGCGACCTTGGTCGCTGCCCCGCCGTGTTAATGCTTTTAGTTGTTGTAGCCGCCGCGGAACTCGAACTCCTCCAACGGCACGGCGGCACCAGAGGGTGCGCCGAACGCGGTGTAGTCCATGTCCTCATAGCCTGAGAACGAGGCGTACATCGCTGCCTTGGCTTCTTCGGTTGGCTCCACTTTGATATTCCGGTACTGCGGCATGCCGGTACCGGCCGGAATGAGCTTGCCCAGGATGACGTTCTCCTTGAGCCCGAGCAGCGGATCACTCTTCGCGTGAATTGCTGCATCAGTGAGTACCCTCGTGGTCTCCTGGAAGGAAGCCGCGGACAACCAAGATTCGGTTGCCAGCGAGGCCTTCGTGATACCCATGAGCTCGGGACGCCCAGCCGCTGGTGTGCCACCCTCGGAGACGACCCGACGATTTTCGGCTTCGAAGGCACGTCGCTCAATGAGCTCACCGGCCAAGAACTCCGAATCACCGGAGTCGATAATCGTGACGCGCTTAAGCATCTGACGAACGATGACCTCGATGTGCTTATCGTGAATTGATACCCCCTGCGAGCGGTACACCAACTGCACCTGCTCGGCGAGGTGCATCTGCACCGCACGTTGACCCAAGATCCGAAGTACCTGCTTAGGATCAACCGCACCGACGATCAACTGCTCGCCGACAGCTACGTGAGCGCCGTCTTCAATCAACAAGCGCGACCGCTTCGAAACTGGGTAAGCGATTTCTTCGGCACCATCGTCGGGAACGACGATGAGCTTGCGAGTCTTGTCAGTATCGTCAATGCGAACTCGACCAGCGACCTCGCTGATCGGGGCAACACCCTTGGGGGTGCGAGCCTCGAACAACTCGACGACGCGAGGCAGACCGTGCGTAATGTCTTCACCTGCGACACCTCCCGTGTGGAAGGTGCGCATTGTTAGCTGGGTTCCGGGCTCGCCAATTGACTGGGCCGCGATGATGCCGATGGCCTCGCCGACGTCGACCAAATTGCCGGTTGCCATCGACTTGCCGAAGCACATCGCACAGGTTCCGACCTTGCTTTCGCAGGTTAGGACGGTGCGAGCTCGCACCGACTCGACGCCTTGAGCAACAAACTCTTCCAGCCGAGGCGTCGTGAGTTCTTCTCCGGCCGGTGCAATTACCTTGCCACCAACTTCAACATCGTGCGAAAGTACGCGCGATGCTACTGAGGTATCGAGATTGTCCAGAGGTACTAATTTGCCATCGACGAGTCCAGCGATAGGCATCTCGGTGCCTCGGTCGGTACCACAGTCAACCTCGCGGACGATGACATCCTGTGACACGTCAACAAGGCGGCGGGTCAAGTAACCGGAGTCAGCGGTACGAAGTGCGGTATCAGCCAAGCCCTTGCGCGCACCGTGTGTGGAGATGAAGTACTCCAGCACCGAAAGGCCCTCGCGGAAGTTTGACTTAATAGGCCGCGGGATGATCTCACCCTTGGGGTTAGCCACGAGGCCACGCATACCGGCGATCTGGCGAACCTGCATCATGTTACCTCTGGCACCAGAATCAACCATGATGAACACCGGGTTGGTACGCGGGAAGTTCTCCTGCATCGCCTTGGCAACCTCATCGGTGGCGCGAGTCCAGATCTCAATGAGTTCTTGACGGCGCTCTGAGTCGGTAATCAGACCGCGTTCGTACTGCTTTTGCACCTTGTCGGCCTTCTCTTCAGAAGCCGCAAGGATCGCTGCCTTACCCGGAGGCGTGACAACATCTGAAATCGAAATGGTGACGCCCGAACGGGTGGCCCAGTAGAAGCCCAGCGCCTTAAGTTTGTCCAGGGTCGCTGCCACATCAACCTTGACGTAGAGCTCGGCGAGGCGGTTCACGGTCAGGCCAAGAACCTTCTTGTCAACTTTGACATTGACGAATGGGTAATCACTCGGCAGTGCCTCATTGAACAGCGCCAGACCAAGTGTTGTCGTCAGTATGAAGGGATCACCAGCGACCCAGCCCTCCGGCGCCTCCCAATTTTCTGGTGGCAACCCGTCCGAGATACGAATCTTCACCTCGGCCTGTAGCGAAAGTGATTTGGCGTCAAAGGCCATCATGCCTTCGGCAATTGACGAGAACGCCCGGCCCTCGCCCAACGCCCCCACCGCACCGGTTGTCAGGAAGTAGATGCCAAGCACCATGTCCTGGGTTGGAGTGGTGATCGGGCGGCCATTGGCCGGCGACAAAATGTTGTTGCTCGAGAGCATCAACACCCGCGCCTCTGCTTGGGCCTCAGCCGACAAAGGCACGTGAACAGCCATCTGGTCACCGTCGAAGTCCGCGTTAAACGCGGTGCACACGAGTGGGTGAATCTGGATGGCCTTGCCTTCGATCAGTTGTGGCTCGAACGCCTGGATACCCAATCGGTGCAGTGTTGGCGCACGGTTTAGGAGGACCGGATGCTCGGAGATAACTTCTTCGAGGACGTCCCATACAACCGGACGCGACCGTTCAACCATCCGCTTGGCGCTCTTTATGTTTTGGGCGTGATTGAGATCAACCAGACGCTTCATTACGAAGGGCTTGAAGAGCTCAAGCGCCATCTGCTTTGGCAAACCGCACTGGTGCAGCTTCAACTGCGGCCCAACAACGATGACCGAACGGCCCGAATAGTCAACGCGCTTACCAAGGAGATTCTGGCGGAACCGCCCTTGCTTACCCTTGAGCATGTCAGATAGTGATTTAAGTGCCCGGTTACCCGGGCCCGTCACCGGGCGACCACGGCGGCCGTTGTCAAAGAGTGCATCGACTGCCTCTTGCAGCATGCGCTTTTCGTTATTCACGATGATCTCGGGGGCGCCCAGATCCAGCAGGCGCTTCAACCGGTTATTACGGTTGATCACGCGACGGTACAGATCGTTGAGATCACTTGTTGCGAACCGGCCACCATCAAGTTGCACCATTGGGCGCAGATCAGGTGGGATAACCGGTACCGCATCAAGCACCATGCCTGAGGGTGAGTTAGTGGTACTCAGGAACGCCTGAACCACCTTGAGGCGCTTAAGTGCACGGGTCTTCTTTTGGCCCTTGCCGTTGGTGATGATGTCGCGCAAAATGACCGACTCGGCCTCAAGATCGAAAGTTTGAAGGCGCTTTTGAATCGCGGCGGCACCCATGCCACCGTCAAACCAGCGGCCGTAGCGGTCACGCATCTCGCGGAACAGCATTTCGTCACCCTCAAGGTCTTGGACCTTCAGTGACTTGAAACGGTCGAACACCCGATCAAGGCGATCAATCTCAGCGTCAGCGCGACGGCGAATCGCCGCCATCTCGCGCTCACCGGACTCGCGGACCTTGCGCCGGATATCAGACTTGGCGCCCTCAGCTTCGAGCTCAGCAAGATCAGCTTCGAGCTTCTTGGCCCGGGTTTCGATATCCGAATCACGGCGCTTGGCGATCTGCTTCTTCTCAACACCAAGCTGATTTTCAAGGCTCGGCAATTGCTTGTGGCGCTCGTCGATGTCAACCCAGGTGATCATGTAGGCCGCGAAGTAGATGACCTTTTCGAGATCCTTAGGTGCTAGGTCGAGCAGATAGCCCAAACGGCTTGGTACACCCTTGAAGTACCAAATGTGAGTGACAGGTGCGGCAAGCTCGATGTGACCCATGCGCTCTCGACGCACCTTGGCACGCGTGACCTCAACACCACAACGCTCGCAGATGATGCCCTTAAAGCGCACGCGCTTGTACTTGCCGCAGTAGCACTCCCAGTCACGGGTTGGCCCGAAGATCTTCTCGCAGAACAAGCCGTCTTTCTCCGGCTTGAGGGTGCGGTAGTTAATAGTCTCGGGCTTCTTCACCTCGCCAAATGACCACGTACGAATGTCATCGGCGGTTGCCAAGCCGATGCGCAATTCATCGAAGAAGTTGACATCTAACACTTTGGTGTCCTTCGTTCGGTTCTGACTGAGATTGGAAATGCCTTAGAGGTTCTAGAGCTCGTCAACACTGCTGGGTTCGCGGCGGGAAAGATCGATGCCAAGTTCTTCGGCGGCCCGGAACACGTCGTCATCAGAATCGCGCATCTCGATGGACATACCATCGCTGGAGAGCACCTCAACGTTGAGGCACAGCGATTGCATTTCCTTTACGAGCACCTTGAATGATTCAGGAATACCAGGTTCAGGGATGTTCTCGCCCTTGACGATGGCCTCGTATACCTTGACGCGGCCTAGTACGTCATCGGACTTGATGGTCAAGAGCTCTTGTAGTGCGTAGGCAGCGCCGTACGCCTCAAGGGCCCAGACCTCCATCTCGCCGAATCGCTGGCCACCGAACTGCGCCTTACCGCCCAGTGGTTGCTGGGTGATCATCGAGTACGGGCCGGTCGAACGTGCGTGAATTTTGTCGTCGACCAAGTGCAGCAGTTTCAGAATGTAGATGTAGCCGACCGAGACTCGACCCGGATATGGCTCACCGCTACGTCCGTCAAACAACTGCGCCTTGCCATCAGCGCCAACCAGCGTGAAACCGTCGTCGGTTGGCAGTGTTGACTCAAGTAGCAATGCGAGTTCATCTTCGCGGGCACCGTCGAACACCGGGGTAGCCACTTTGGTACCACGCGGTGCGGAATGGACCTGCTCAGGTAGCCGCGCCGCACGTGGATCACTTGGATCCACCTTCCAGCCGGCAGTTGCGGCCCAGCCCAAGTGGGTTTCAAGGATCTGACCAACGTTCATGCGGCCCGGAACACCCAGTGGGTTGAGCACGATGTCTACCGGCGTGCCATCTTCGAGGAAGGGCATATCTTCGACCGGCAAGATCTTGGAAATAACACCCTTGTTTCCGTGCCGACCGGCCAATTTGTCGCCCTCGGTGATCTTGCGCTTTTGCGCAATATAAACGCGGACGAGCTGGTTGACACCGGGCGGGAGTTCGTCACCTTCTTCACTATCGAAGACACGCACCTCGATGATCTTGCCGGACTCACCGTGTGGCACCTTTAGTGAAGTGTCGCGAACTTCGCGCGCCTTCTCGCCAAAGATTGCGCGCAGCAAGCGCTCTTCAGGGGTTAGCTCAGTCTCACCCTTTGGCGTGACTTTACCAACGAGGACGTCACCCGGCACCACATCGGCGCCGACGCGAATAATGCCACGATCGTCAAGATCAGCGAGCACCTCATCTGAGACATTGGGGATATCGCGGGTTATTTCCTCGGGTCCGAGTTTGGTATCGCGTGCATCAACCTCATGCTCTTCGATGTGGATAGAGGACAAGACGTCGTCCTGGACCAAACGCTGGCTCAAGATGATGGCGTCCTCGTAGTTGTGACCCTCCCAAGGCATGAATGCAACAAGCAAGTTCTTGCCCAGTGCCATCTCACCAAGATCGGTGGAGGGGCCATCAGCTAGTACCTGACCCTTAATTACATGTTGGCCTTCGACCACTATTGGACGCTGGTTAAAGCAAGTGCCTTGGTTTGATCGATGGAACTTCTCCAAGCGATGGGTGTAGGTGCCCCCGTCGTCGTAGGCGATGGTTACCGAGTCAGCAGAGACTTCGGAGACCGCACCTTCTTGTAGCGCGGTGACGATATCGCCAGCGTCATAAGCCGACCGAAACTCCATGCCTGTGCCAACACGTGGCGCCTCGGCGCGAAGCAGCGGCACCGCCTGGCGCTGCATATTCGAACCCATCAGAGCGCGGTTAGCGTCGTCATGCTCGAGGAATGGAATCATTGCAGTTGCAACAGACCACAACTGGCGCGGTGAAACGTCCATGTAATCGACGTCGGCGGGCAAGATGTAATCGACGTCGCCACCCTTACGGCGCACGAGAACACGATCCTCGTGCATTTTGCCGTCGGCGTCGATCGGGGTATTGGCCTGCGCGATTACGTAAAGGTCTTCTTCGTCTGCGGTCAAGTAGTCGATCTGATCAGTGACACTGCCCTTGATCACCTTGCGATAAGGAGTCTCGACGAAACCGAAGGCATTGACGCGGCCATAAGTTGCTAGCGAGCCGATCAGACCGATGTTCGGGCCTTCAGGGGTCTCGATCGGGCACATGCGGCCGTAATGGGAGGGGTGGACGTCGCGGACTTCAAAGCCGGCACGCTCACGTGAAAGACCACCCGGACCAAGTGCCGAAAGTCGACGCTTGTGGGTTAGGCCCGCGAGCGGGTTGGTCTGATCCATGAACTGCGAGAGCTGCGAGGTTCCGAAGAACTCCTTGATAGATGCCACGACCGGGCGAATATTGATCAGAGTTTGCGGCGTGATTGCTTCGACATCTTGGGTTGTCATGCGCTCGCGAACCACGCGCTCCATCCGCGAGAGCCCGGTGCGAATCTGATTTTGGATCAGTTCACCGACGGTACGCAGTCGACGATTACCAAAGTGATCGATGTCGTCGGTCTCACAGGATACCTCGCCCCGTGGGCCTTCCATGGTGGTCAAACCAGCATGTAAACGCACGATGTACTCAACAGTTGCCACGATGTCTTCAAGGGTTAGGACACTTTGGGTCAACGGCAGATCAAGACCAAGCTTCTTGTTGATCTTGTAGCGACCAACCTTTGCGAGGTCATAGCGCTTTGGATTGAAGTAGAAATTGTCGAGTAGGTTTTTGGCGTTTTCAACCGTGGGTGGTTCACCCGGACGCAACTTGCGGTAAATATCAAGGAGTGCGTCTTCTTGGGTAGCAATATGGTCTTTATCCAAGGTGGCCATGAAAGTCTCGTACTGGCCGAAGCGCTCAACTATTTGCTCAGTTGTCATGCCAAGTGCCTTGAGCAAAACGCTGACCGGCTGCTTGCGCTTGCGGTCAACGCGAACTGCTACGAGATCCTTCTTATCGATCTCGAATTCAAGCCAGGCACCGCGGCTAGGGATCAACTTGGCGATGTAGACATCTTTGTCGGTGGTCTTATCAACTGAACGCTCGAAGTAGGCTCCTGGAGAACGAACTAACTGCGAGACAACCACCCGCTCAGTGCCGTTGATGATAAACGTGCCCTTGTCGGTCATCAGTGGGAAGTCACCCATGAACACGGTCTGCGACTTAATTTCACCGGTCTCGTTGTTCATAAACTCTGCGGTTACGAACAACGGGGCGGAGTAGGTGAAATCCTTCTCGCGGCACTGGTCGACGGTGTACTTGGACGGCTCGAAGCGATGATCGCGAAATGACAGCGACATCATTCCGGCGAAATCCTCGATCGGGCTGATCTCTTCGAAGATCTCAGTCAGACCTGAGGCCTGCGGGATCTCGGTATTGCCAGCGGCAATCGCTGCAGCTACTCGCTCTAGCCACTCGGGGCGCCCGAGCAGCCAGTGGAAGCTGGCGGTCTGCAAGGCGAGGAGATCTGGGACCGCGAGCGGCTCACGGATCTTGGCGAAAGAGGCCCGGCGAAGCCCGGGGGAAAGTGGGGTTACTTCTGAAGTGCGCGTGGCGGCCAAGATTGGGTCCTTCCGAGGGCGCTGCTATTGGTATCGGGCTGGAACTTGCGCATTCGTCCATGACAATTCGCCTGAACTGTCAAATGACGGTCCAGGCAGTGGGTGGAAAGGATGGCAGCGCAAAGCAGCAGTATACCCCTTGGGCAAACCGCTGTCTAACCCCCCTCGACCTTCGTCTCCCCTCGAGGTGCTCAGGTGGCCCGGCGGCGACAGCGGTTACTTCTTGACCCTTAGCCGGCCTGCCCTGAGTACGTCATCGTCAGACGAGCTCATTGCGGGATTCGCGTGCACCCAAATGGTGACGGTCCACAGCCCCTGAGTCAAGTAGCCCCGCGACTAATGTGACCAGAACGCAACCTTGGTGTCCGATTTGTTCGGTTTTTGATGGTGATCGGGCACCCAATTTAGGCCTCGGGACAGCTCGACCCAACTCGACCAAATAGCCAAATGAGGCGCCCCCGAAGGAGCGCCTCATTTGTCGCGGCCGGGGCCGCTGAAAACTACTTGACTGAAACGGTGGCGCCAGCGGCCTCAAGAACGGCCTTCGCCTTCTCGGCGGCCTCCTTGGTGACCTTCTCCAGCACTGCCTTTGGTGCAGCTTCAACCAGATCCTTGGCCTCCTTGAGCCCCAGGCTGGTGAGAGTGCGCACCTCCTTGATAACGGGGATCTTGTTCTCGCCCGCAGCTTCGAGGATGACATCAAACTCATCTTGGTCAGCAGCGCCGCCGGCGTCGCCGCCGCCAGCGGGTGCGGCAACCGCAACAGCAACTGGGGCTGCAGCGGTCACATCGAAGGTGTCTTCGAAAACCTTCACGAACTCTGAAAGCTCGAGGAGGGTCATCTCCTTGAATGCATCAAGCAGTTGATCGGTGCTCATCTTCGCCATGGTGGCGTCCTTTCGGTTTTCCGGTGGGGTGTTACCCCTAAGGGCCGGGTGGTGGTGGGCTTTAGCCCTCGGGGATTTCCTCGGTAACTACTTCAGGAATAACTTCGTCGTTGGCCACATCAGCCTCGACAACTTCAACTTCTTCAGCAACAATTTCTTCGGTGACGTCTTCAGCTGCCGGGGCTTCAACTACCGGGGCTTCAACTACCGGAGCACCTGCAGCTAGCTTGGTCTGGAGTGCACCAAGTGCCCTTGCCGTCTTGGCCAACGGCGCCGCGAACAATGCTGCGGCCTGTGACTGCTTGGCCTTCATGGCATAAGCCATCTTGGCCAGCAGCACCTCACGCGACTCAAGATCGGCGAGCCGGACGATTTCCTGCGCACTTAGAATCACGCCGTCCATCACCCCGCCCTTGATGATCAAAGCCGGGTTGGCCTTTGCAAAATTGCGGATCCCCTTGGCTGCATCAACCGCATCGCCCCTAATAAAGGCAATAGCGCTCGGGCCGCGCAAGAGGTCATCGATACCGGTAACGCCGGCATCCTTTGCAGCAATCTTGGTCAAGGTGTTCTTCACTACTGCATATGTCACGGTGTCACCGAGTGTGCGGCGCAATTCCTTGAGCTGCGCGACGGTAAGTCCGCGGTATTCAGTGAGCACAGTCGCACTCGAGGTGCGGAAGTGGTCGGCGAGATCGGCGACGGTTGTCACCTTTGTCGGCCGGGCCATGGGGCTCCTTTCGTTGCGGTCCCATCAAGCAAAACGCCCCGGCGCAGGCGCACGGGGCTGGGAACCGCAATTTGCGGCCGAGCTTCGTAATCCTGCGCGGGCCGCCCGCTTGAGCGGGGCCTTCGACGCCACCCCCGGGGCTCCGGGGCTGGCGCGACCAGCGGTCTTTGGTAGGAGCAGGTTAAAGGACCTGCCCCATCATTTGCAAATCCTAGATTTCGTCCTCGGCGGTTAGGTTCTTGACCCGGTTGGGGTCAACCTGGACACCCGGGCCCATCGTGGCCGACATCGTGGCCTTCTTGATATATCGGCCCTTGGCGGCAGAAGGCTTCAGCCGCAGGACTTCGTCTAGTGCTGCGGCGTAGTTTTCAACCAGCTGCTGCTCGGTGAAAGACGCCTTGCCAATAGGGAACTGCATATTCGCATGCTTGTCGATGCGCATCTCGATCTTGCCGCCCTTGATGTCATCAACGGCTTTAGCGACATCCATCGTGACGGTGCCGGTCTTCGGGTTTGGCATCAAGCCCCGGGGGCCGAGCACCTTGCCTAGGGTTCCGACCTTGCCCATCAGATCTGGGGTGGCAACCGCGGCGTCGAAATCTGTCCAGCCTCCAGCAACTTTGGCGATGAGTTCATCGGAGCCGACGAAGTCAGCACCGGCAGCCCGGGCCTCATCTGCTTTTTCACCGTTGGCAAAAACCAAGACCCGAGCGGTCTTGCCGGTGCCATGTGGAAGATTTACGGTACCTCGCACCATTTGGTCGGCTTTGCGGGGATCAACTCCAAGACGCATCGCGACTTCAACGGTCGGATCGAACTTAGTCGAAACACCCTTCTTAACGATGCGGACAGCCGTCAGTGGTGAATACAGGGAGTCCTGATCGATAAGTTCGGCGGCCTTCAAATATGCCTTACTGCGCTTCATATCTGCTCCTTCGCAGGTTGTGGTCGGCGGGCCACGCTGGCCCTCCCACGCGGTTCATTTGCTATGCGGTAACGGTAATACCCATTTGACGGGCGGTGCCTTCGATGATTTTCATCGCGGCATCAACGTCATTGGCATTGAGATCAGGCATCTTGGTTTCGGCAATCTCGCGCACCTGGTTCTTGGTGATCGAGCCGGCCTTAACCTTCGGCGGATTACCCGAACCTTTTTCGAGACCCGCTGCCTTAAGGATCAACCTTGAAGCCGGTGGGGTCTTGAGGGTGAAATCGAAAGTGCGGTCTTCATAGACCGTGATCTCGACGGGAATCACATTGCCACGCTGGTTCTCCGTGGCCGCGTTATAGGCCTTGCAGAACTCCATGATGTTCACGCCGTGCTGACCAAGTGCTGGGCCAACAGGCGGTGCAGGGTTGGCCAGACCAGCTTGAATCTGCAACTTGATGAGGCCGGTGACCTTCTTTTTCTTCGGTGCCATGGTGTGTCAGGTCCTTCGTTGTGGTGACCCGGAGACGGCGCCCCCGGGAGTTGGTGGTTAGTTCTTATCTATTTGACTGAAAGCGAGCTCTACCGGGGTTTCGCGCCCGAAAATCTCGACCAGCCCCGTGACTTTTTGCCCTTCGATATTGATTTCCGAAATTGTCGCGTGCAAAGTTGCGAATGGCCCATCAACAACAGTGACGGAGTCTCCGACCACGAAGTCAACGTAGATAGCCTCGGCCGCCGCGAGCCCACCAGCATTGGGGCTACCTGGTGCACCGGCCTTCTTCTCCGGAACAGGGGCGAGGATCGCTGTTACTTCGTCAACAGAAAGTGGTGAGGGCTGATGGCCGTGACCAACAAAACCAGTGACACCTGGCGTGTGGCGAACCGCACCCCAAGACTCGTCGGTCAGGTCAAGACGCACGAGCACGTACCCGGGGAATTTATTGCGCCGGACTTGCTTGCGCACACCACTCTTTATTTCGGTGACTTCCTCCATCGGCACCTCTACCTGGAAGATGTAGTCCTCCATGCTCAGTGAGTTGATGCGGGACTCAAGGTTCATCTTGACCTTGTTTTCAAATCCGGCATATGAATGAATGACATACCAATCGCCTGGGGCTAAGCGCATCTGCTCGCGGAACTCGGCGATCGGGTCGACTTCTTCTTCTTCACCCTCGTCCAGCACATCTTCAATTAGCGCTTCTTCAATCAGCGCTTCTTCAATCAGCGCTTCTTCAATTAGCGCTTCTTCCACCAACTCTTCAATGAGTATTTCCGCAACAACTGCCTCGATGAGTTCTTCCACGGCACCTGTTTCAGCGGAGTCCTGCGGCTCGAGTTGAGCAAGCGCAAATGGATCCGCCGAAGGTGCGGGCTGTTGCTGGTCCTGGTCGGACACGGTGGGCTATCTCCTCGTTCGGTGGTGGTCAGGGAAGGTCTTGATTATCCAAAGACGAACAAAACAACTTTGGTGAATACGTAATCAAAGCCTGCGATTATTGCGGCGATGAGTACCACAAAGACAATTACAACTGTGGTGTAAGCAATAAGTTCTTTACGGGTCGGCCAAATTACTTTACGAAGTTCAACGACTACCTGGCGAACAAACAACGCTAACCGCCCGAAGAGTCCGGGACGCTTATGCTCACCCGATCCGCTTTCGCGGCCTTGGGAGACATCGGTGTCGGTCATCGCTCGCCTTCATATCGTCGTAAATAGTAACTAGGCCTTGCGTATCCAGCTGTTCGTGCTGTTCGTGCTGTTCGTGCTGTTCGTGCCGCTACGCAGGGCCGGAGGGACTTGAACCCCCAACCGTCGGTGTTGGAGACCGGTGCTCTACCAATTGAGCTACGACCCTTTGGCCGACCGAGTGTCAACCTGTGGGCAGGCTGACGCCAACGGACCAACCGCGTGCGAGAGTCTACGGGC
>WLLZ01000110.1 GCA_009700485.1 Actinomycetota bacterium
CATGAAGCCCAAGGTCCAGAGCATCGGGGTATCAAATGAGACTGATCCGCGCCACATCGTGCCAATCCAGTTAAAGAATTTGACACCTGTTGGCACCGCGATCAGCATTGTCATGAACGCAAAGAATGGCAAATAAACCGACCCAGTGACATAAAGGTGGTGGGCCCAAACCGCCATCGAAAGGGCGCCGATCGCCAAAGTTGCGTAGATCAAGCCTTTGTATCCAAAGATCGGCTTACGTGAAAAGACCGGGATGATTTCACTAGCGATACCAAAGAACGGCAGCGCTAAAATATAAACTTCTGGGTGCCCGAAGAACCAGAAAAGATGCTCCCACAGCATGGCTCCACCGTTTTCCGGAGCGAACACCACCGCCCCATAATTACGGTCAATGAAGGCCAGCGCCAGGGCGGCGGCCAAAACGGGGAAAGCAAGGAGCACAAGCACGCTGGTAACGAATATTGTCCAAGTGAAGATTGGCATCCGGAACATCGTCATACCGGGAGCCCGCATGCAGAAAATCGTGGTCACGAAGTTGACAGAACCAAGGATGGTGCCCAAGCCGCCCATAGCCAAGCCCAGCAACCACAGGTCGCCACCGACCTCGGGTGAGTACATGGCGTTGCTGAGCGGTGCGTAGGCGAACCACCCGAAGGCCGCAGCCCCTCCCGGGGTTATAAAACCCGATGCCACGATCATGCCGCCGAAGGCGAAAAGCCAGAATCCCAACATATTAAGGCGCGGGAATGCGACGTCCGGTGAACCAATTTGCAGCGGCATGATGACGTTCGCGTAGCCGACGAACAGCGGGGTTGCAAACAGGAACAACATGATCGTGCCGTGCATCGTGAACAACTGGTTGTATTGTTCAAGTGAAACGAATTGTAGCCCCGGGATGGCGAGCTCGGCTCGGATAACAAGTGCCATCGCGCCCGCAGCGAAGAACCAAAACGTCGCCAGAATTAGGTACATGTAACCGATAACTTTGTGGTCGGTTGAGGTTATCCATGAGACCACCATTGAGCCGGGGCTCTTTTTTCTACGCTTTGGTAATTCTGGTGCCTGATCCGACGGAACGACGCGGTCGCTGAGCATTGTCATATTTGTGACTCCCCTGGCATTTGTCCTTTGTCGGTACTACGACCGGTGTCAAGTAGACCTGATTGACCCTGTGTTCTCAATTGCTCTACGTAGGCGTCGAATTCAGCGCGCTCGACAACCTTGACCGAGAAAAGCATCTGAGAATGCTCCACCCCGCACAACTCGGCGCAGCGACCTACATAGGTACCGACTTTGTCGGGAGTCAGCTCGAATGCGTTGGTTTTGCCCGGAATGACGTCCATTTTGAAGAGGAAATCCGGTACCCAGAAGGAGTGGATTACGTCAGGTGAAGTGAGTTCAAAGCGCACTTTTTCGTTTACCGGCAGGACTAATACCGCGTTTTGGGCCGGGGTACCAACCGTGTAAACATCTTCATCTAGGTAGTTAAAGCCCCAGTTCCAGCGGTAGGCGACGACATTGACCGTTTGAACCTGGTCGTTTTCCATGGTGAGAAGTTCACTTTGGTCTCTGGCGGTGAACCAGAAGAGACCAAGGATCATGATCAGCGGTACCACCGTGTACAGCAACTCAAGAGGCATGTTGTAGGTGGTCTGCTCCGGAACTTCATCCTTATGCCGGCGGCGATACGCAACGGCAGCCCACAGCATCAAGCCCCAGGTGACAATGCCAACACCCCACGCGGCGATCCAAGAGCCATTCCATAAATTCAAAATAGTGTGGGCTTCTTTGGTCGCAGGCTCGGGCATATCGAAGAAGAAAGCCTGATTGGCTGTGCACCCACTCAAAATCGTCGTGGCGGCAACAGCTCCGATGACGATTAATAACGCGCGCGGGCGGCGCAGTCGCGCAGCCACCTCGGTCAAACCCACGAAATACCCTTCTTCAGAAAGCTGAACTGGCGTTAGGCTATCGCACTCTTATGGAGTAACGCCCCCTCACCCGGGGCGAATTGCTATGAGGGATTCACCACACCCGGGGTCGACCACTAGCGTAAGTTCCATGGCCCTCATCTGGCACCCACCGGCGGGCCTCCTAGACGGCATGGGCGGCCAGCCACTGCCACCAGGTGTAGCGACCGCGATGGCGGCGGCGGCGGCACAAGGCTGGGCTGATCCAAGGCGGCTGCACCACGCCGGCAGGCAAGCCGGAGCCCTACTGGACGCAGCCCGCAGCAGCATCGCAAACAACCTCTCTATGGCCGCGGGCATGGCGATTACCACCGAGGAGATTTACTTCACATCCGGTGTCGCTGCGGCACAAGCTTTTGCCCTTGACGGCTACCCTGGGCCGCTGGCCTTGGGCTCGGTCGAAACCACTGCGCTGCTGGATTTAGGTGAAGTGCGCCCGGCCACGCAAATAGTCGGCGTCGATGCCTACGGCCGCATTGACGCCGAGGCTTTTCACCAAGCCGCAGCAACTTCCGCCATTGCCGCCCTGCAGGTGGCCAATACCGAAGTCGGCACCTGCCAGCCCATCGAACTAGTGGCCGCCACCAACCCTGAACTGCCGATCTTGATGGATGCCAGCCAAGCCATTGGGCGGATCCCCTTGCCCCAGGGGTGGTCAATGCTCACGGCCGGAGCTCGTGATTGGGCCGGGCCGGCCGGGGTCGCAATTTTGGTGGTGCGGCGTGAGGTGCGCTGGCTGCCCCCGATAAACGCAGACCGCGGGTGGCTTGGTGGGTTCCCCGACATCGCTGGCGCGGTGGGAGCCGCAACCGCACTGGAAGCCTTGATGAATGAGCAGGTCACTTTGGCCCAACAAGCCCACGCTGATATCGAACTACTGCGCGCTGGCATCGTCAGCGGGCTTACCGATGTCGAGGTACTCGGCGATCCAGTTTGGCGCCTACCCCACATTCTTAATTTCTCCGTGCTCTATGTATCCGGCGAAGCACTCGTTACCGAACTTGATAAACGAGGCTTTGCCGTTGCCAGCGGATCAGCTTGTGTTGCCGACCATGCGCGACCAAGCCATGTTTTAGCTGCCATGGGCGCCTACACGGGTGGCAATATTAGACTTTCACTTCCGCTAGGTTGCACCACCGAAACAGTTGAAAGCTTTCTTAAAGTGCTACCAAGTGCTGTGGCCGCAGTAAGGGCAGATATTTAATGGAACCACAAGTTTGGCTCGATGAAAGAGGGCGCCGCTGCCCGCTTCCGATCATTGCCCTCAATCGCGCCGCCATGGAGCAGCCGGCCGGCACCGTTATCGCCTTAATAAGTGATGATCCGGCAGCCAAATTTGATGTTCCAGCATGGTGCCGTATTAAGAATGCGACTTTCCTGGGAGAAAGCCCAGTTGATGATGGTGGCGACGGGTTGGTGTTCCAAATAATGGTCGACGCGGCCAACTAAACGGTGAAGCACGGCTCCAAAAGCAGCGCCTGCTTCAGTGTGAGTAAGTATTCCTCGCGCGAAATTGCTATCGCCCCAAGGCTCGCAAGATGATCAGTGCACCATTGCACATCGATGAAGCGGTCGTCACCACAGATACGAAGTTTATTCACTAGCGCAACAAGGGCGACCTTTGACGCATCCCGCTCGCGATGAAACATTGACTCCCCCGCGAAAACTCCGCCAACCTCAACGCCATACAAGCCTCCGACTAGCTCGCCCGCTCGCCACACCTCAACCGAATGCGCCCACCCCAGTTGATGCAGAGTTGAGTAACTGTCGATGAACTCTTCGGTTATCCACGCACCGTCACGACGACCAGCACCGCATTCGCGCATGACCCGGGTGAAATCCTGATCCATTGTCACCTCGAAATTACTTAATGATTTTCGAAGTGATTGACTCACGCGCAAACCAGTAAGCCGCAATATCCCTCTTGGGTCAGGTGACCACCAACCAAGTTCACCGGTATCTACATGCATCGGGAACAAACCCATCCGATAAGCGTTTAAAACCGTGCCGGGTGCAAGGTCGGCCCCCAGGCCAACGATCTCAAAGCCCGGATCTGCCAACGCGGGGTCAGGCAGGAGCCAATCACCGGGTGCTGGTTCTACCCGCATGGCCTTGGCACTACCCGGTTATGGCCGTGGGCAGGAAATATGAGGTTCAATCTCCGCGGCCGCATCATCGCCATATGTTTTCGCGATTCGCTCGAGGAAGTGGCGTTGGGCGATCGAATACTCCTGTGTACCGACTGTTTCGATGACATACGTCGCCAAGAGCGAGCCTATTTGGGCGCTGCGTTCATCGCTAAGACCCCAGGCTTGCCCAGATAAGAAGCCCGCACGAAAGGCATCACCGACACCGGTTGGATCAGCTTTTAGTTCTTCTTCTGGGCAGGTAACGGTTACCGCCGGCTCACCGCGTCGTTCGATTCGCGCACCAGCTGGGCCCAGGGTGGTAACGCGTACTTCGACGCGGGCGGCAATATCCTTCGCCGACCAGCCGGTCTTTTGATGAATAAGTGCCGACTCGTACTCATTGGTGAACAGCAGCGCTGCGCCCTCAACGAGTGGGCGAATCTCATCGCCATCCATACGAGCAAGTTGCTGGCTCGGATCAGCCGCAAATGGGACACCTCGAAAACGGCATTCTTCGGTATGTCGAAGCATGGCCTCGGGGTCATTGGGGCCAACAAGAACAATGTCGGCGGCGCCTACTCGATCAATTACCGGCTGCAATTCGATGCTACGGGCTTCTGACATGGCGCCTGGATAAAAGGAGGCAATCTGATTTTGTTCAAGGTCGGTGGTGCAGACAAATCGTGCAGTGTGGTGCACATCAGATATCAACACCGAGCCGGTGTCGACACCATGTCGTTGCAGCCAGGAACCGTAATCACTGAAATCGGAGCCGACCGCCCCAACTAGCACAGGTTTTAAGCCGAGGCAGCCCATGCCGAATGCGATATTGGCTGCCACTCCCCCGCGGCGAATCTCAAGTGCTTCAACTAAGAAAGACAACGAAATCTTGTCGAGCTTGTCGGCGACGAGCGAATCGGCAAACCGACCCGGGAAAGTCATTAAATGATCGGTCGCGATGGACCCGGTTATTAGGACAGCCACGTTGGCAGACCTTACCTGTCAGCGGCTAGAGATATCGCATGCTGGCGTCGAACCAGGTAGTCGGTGTCGGTTCGCGGCGACAATTTCGTAGCCGCGGTCTGTTAGTTGCGCCAGCCCAGGCAGGCAAAGCAATGCTCCTATCGCCCTCCAGGGCGGCGATGACGCTAGTAGCAGCGCCGCGATGGCTCGACCCCCTGCCACTGGAGCACCGTCACGTGGTACCCACTGCAACGCACTTTCACACTGTGCTTGCGAAACCCCAAGTTCATCAAGGTCAGCAAGCTGCCAAGGGATGATGCTCGCCGGCGGCTTGACCCAGCGCTCTAATTTACCCGCGCACCACGTGCAAAAGCCACAGTCACCATCGAAGATGACCGTGGCTTTAGCTCGCATTTTAGGTAATTTAGCTAAATGAGTCTCCGCAGGCGCATGAACTACCCGCGTTAGGGTTATCGATCGTGAACCCTTGCTTTTCGATGGTGTCGACGAAATCAATGGTGGCTCCACCAAGGTATGGGGAGCTCATGCGATCGGTAACTACGCCAACTCCGTTGTAATCCTTTATGACATCACCGTCGAGGCTGCGGTCGTCAAAGAAGAGCTGGTAGCGAAGGCCCGAGCAACCCCCGGGTTGCACTGCAATCCGCAAGGAG
>WLLZ01000111.1 GCA_009700485.1 Actinomycetota bacterium
GCGCCGGGCTGGCGCGCAACATTGGTTGGCGAAGATGGGTCGCCGCAGCAAGTGCTCGAGTCGCAGGTCCCAACTGGCCAACTTGGCTGGTCACAGGGATTTATCGCGCCCGCAGGTAGCGGTCAGGTCGTGATCAGTTTCGATCAAGGGCAGCGCACACTTTGGTTGTGGTTGCAGTTCGCGGTCTTATTCGTGTTGGTCGTTCTAGCACTACCATCGCGGCAGCGCCGCGACCCCGACCCGGATGACCCAGATGACCCAGATGCGAAAGTTGATAGTGCATCTCAATCAAATGTGATTATCCGATGAACAAGTTGCGCTCAGCGCGCGCTATAATTATTGCGATCGCAATCACCGCTTTAGTTGTTGCCGGCGGCTGGTTTATTCAACTGCGCACGCCCGTTGCTGAGCCGCCTCCACTTGCGATCGAACCAATCGGCTCATCGGTACTAATCTGCCCGGAGCCTGGTGCAAATGCTGAACTCGGTGTTCGGGTTTCGGCGGCTGTGGTGCCCGGCCAGCCCGGCCAAGATGCCGGCTCCGGCAGCGCTCGGCTTGAGACCTTGCCCGGTAAAACTTCGGCCGAGGCGGCGATCGTTGGCCCGGGCGGGCAGGTCGAGATCGATGCCTTCGGCGAGAAATTACCGCCGATTAGAGCGATAGCGGTGGGCTCGTACGCACCCGGTTTCATTGCCGATCAGTGGGGGCGTGATCCGCGCGGCACCGGCCGCGGGTTGGCTAGCACGGCATGTGCGCCGGCTGCGTCCGAATTCTGGTTCGTGGGTGGTGGCTCGGTAGTTGGGCGACAAACCCGCGTGGTGCTCGTCAATCCGGATGAAAATGCTGCCGTTGTCGATGTTTTGATTTATGGCACGGGTGGTTTACTGGCTGCACCGGGTGGTCGCGGGCTGGTAGTTCCACCTGGTTCACGCTTGGCGGTGCGCCTCGATGCACTTACTCCAGGCGAGAAGAGCACGGCATTTCATGTGATCGCGCGTACCGGGCGCATTGGTGCTGCGATTGACGACCAGCAAATGTCAGGATTGCAATCTGTTGGCGCTGACTGGATTTCTCCCGCGGCGGTCCCAGCCACCACGGTATATGTGCCAGGAGTGCTCCCGGGTCAGGGTGCTCGGGTGCTTTCGGTGGTGGCTCCTGGTGAGGACGATGCCATTGTCAACATTCGCGTCATCTCGTCAATCGGCACTTTCGCACCGGCCGAGCGTGACCGCGTCCAAGTGCCGGCCGGCACGGTTATCAGCGTTGATATGTCAACGGTGACAGGTGGTCAACCCGTGACTTTGGAGCTGACTTCAGATCAACCGATAGTTGCGGGTATGCGGCAATTCTTTAGTGGCAAGCAAAAGCAGGAGGATACGTCATTCACGTCAGGGGCGCAGCCATTTGACGGCCCGGCTGCGGTCAGCGGGCTTCCGGTTAGAGCTGCTACAGATGTGCGCTTGGCGATCACCGCACCCCTTGAGGCGGTGAGTGTAGATGTGGTTTTGTTGCCGTATAGCGGCCGGCGGGAGGTGTCCGTGGCGACGGCGCCACAGCGCATCAACGTGCCCGCCGGCCAAGTTAAGTTCATTCCGCTTCGCCCACCTGCGGGCATTGATTGGTTCACCGCCGTGGTGACGCCTACGGGTGATTCAGGCCCAATTTTGCTCGCCCACCGAGTGCGCGAGCGCTCCCGATATGGCGACTTGATCACCGGGTATCCGTGGGCCCCGCTACGCACCGAAGTCACCGTTCCGGCCGCCGCACAGGATTCCGGCGTCACGTTGCGCTGATGGCTGGCTGGTTTGCTCACGGTTAGTGCGGCGCGCCGCGCGAAAACGGGGTGCCGGTCGGGCTACGTTTCCGTCGTGAGTCGTCGTCGTTGTTCGAAGCCATCATGTAATGGCGCGGCGGCGTCAACCCTTACCTACGTATATGCCGACTCAACAGCGGTGCTCGGTCCGCTGGCTACTTATGCTGAGCCGCATTGCTACGACCTGTGCCAGATGCATAGTGAACGGATGACCGCACCGATCGGGTGGGAGATCGTCAGGATCACGCCTGATCCTGACGCCCTTAAGCCAACAAGTGATGACCTTGAAGCCTTGGCGGATGCCGTGCGTGAAGCTGCGCGGCCGAGGTATCAACCAGATGCGGAGCCGCCGCCACTACCTAGTGGGTCGGTCGAAGTAGCGCGCCGCGGCCACCTACGCATGTTGACGAGTGTTGACTTACCAGAGGTGCCACTGGATCAGCTTTTTGATGAGGATTTCGAACCCAGGTAGCAGCGGTGTTGGTTAAAGCCGCACTTAGATAGCCTGAGCCCATGAGCAACTTGGACTCAACGACCTTTTCCGGGGCCAACCTAACTGCCGTTATCAAGGCTTATGACGTCCGAGGGATCTATCCCCAGCAACTAGACGAAAATCTCGCCCATGCTGTTGGTGCAGCTTTTGTTCGGGTAGTACGGGCTGCGGTGCGCGATGGTGGGCCTGGTGTGATTGCAATCGGCCACGATATGCGGCCATCTGGGCCAGATCTAGTTGCTGCGTTCGCGCAAGGGGTGCGCGAGCAAGGTTGTGATGTCATTGAAATTGGTTTAGCCAGCACCGATGGCCTGTACTACGCCTCTGGTGCACTTGGTATCCCCGGTGCCATGTTCACGGCCAGCCACAACCCGGCTAAGTACAACGGGATCAAACTTTGTCGCTCCGGCGCAGCACCGGTAGGCCAAGACACCGGACTTCGAGAGATCCGCCTGCTGGTTGAAAATGGCGTTCCGGCCTTTGATGGTCCATTGGGGGAGTTGCGCCATCAGGATTTATTGGCCGACTACGCACTATTCCTTCGCAATCTTGTTGACGTGTCGGGCGTGCGCCCACTGCACGTTGTAGTTGATGCCGGTAACGGTATGGGCGGCTACACCGCGCCGGCGGTTCTTGGGGAGGCCGCGGGGTTACCACGCCTGCCACTGACCATCGATGAGATGTTCTTTGAACTTGACGGCTCGTTCCCAAATCACGAAGCCAATCCGATTGATCCGGCGAACTTGGTTGACCTGCAAAAGCGGGTTCGTGAGGTTGGAGCCGATCTTGGTTTGGCTTTTGATGGTGATGCTGACCGGTGTTTTGTAATTGACGAGCGGGGTGAAATTGTCAGTCCGTCAACTTTGACCGCGCTGATAGCGGCACGTGAACTAGCTAAGCATCCAGGCTCGATAATTATCCACAACTTGATCACCTCGAAGGCGGTGCCTGAAGTCATTGTGGAATGTGGTGGTACGCCGGTGCGCACCCGTGTTGGACACTCCTTCATCAAGGCGAAAATGGCCGAGACCAATGCGGTTTTTGGTGGTGAGCATTCGGGCCACTTCTACTTCCGAGATTTCTGGCGTGCCGATTCGGGAATGTTGGCGGCTCTGTATGCAATTGCGGCGCTTGGCGAGACTCCCGAAGGAACCACGATGTCGAGTCTGCTCAAGTCATATGACAGATATTCAAATAGTGGCGAGATCAACACTGAGGTAGTCGACCAAGAGGCGGCCACTTTGGCAATTCGCAATGCTTATGGCACCGGTGCTGGAATGGAAATCGATGATCTTGATGGTTTAACCATCACGGCGCCCACGTGGTGGTTTAACGTACGTCCGAGTAATACTGAACCATTACTTCGGCTAAATGTTGAGGCAGACGAAGTGGCTGTCATGGAGCAAATACGCGATGAGGTGCTCGCAATAATGCGAGGGGGAGTGTCATGAGTGTCGGGCCGCTGGGTTTAAGTACAGCTTTGTGGAAGGTGTTGGCATGCCCATGTCCGCAACATGCACCTGTCGCCGCCGATGAACTTACCGGTCAAATCGCCTGCACCAAGTGTGATGCGCGTTTTGAAGTATTGGACGGTATCCCGATCATGTTGCTAGATTCAGTGGATCAGGGCTGAGCATGCTGGTTGTCCGCGGTGCGATTAAGGATTATGACTGGGGTATCACCGATGGCCTAGCCCAGTGGGCCGGTGAGCACACCGGAGGCCCGCAGGCTGAATTGTGGTTCGGTGTCCACCCCGGCGGCCCGTCGCCGCTTGTTGATGCTGACGGCGATGAAACCGGCGAAGTCCTCGCGGATAAATTTGATATTGCGGCGATCCCGCTCTTGGTAAAGATCCTCGCGGCAGCGCGACCGCTAAGTGTGCAAGTGCATCCCCAATTGGCCGTCGCTGCGGCTGGCTGGCAAGCCCAGCAGGTACCTGGTGCACCTCGGGTACTAAGTGATCCATTTGAAAAGACTGAGATGCTGATTGCCTTAAAGCCCTTCGAGGCATTTGCCGGTTGGCGTGATCGTGTGCAGGTGGTTGCTGTACTCAAAGAGCTGACCGGAGCCCAAGAGGCGATAGCGCGACTCGAGGCCGATGACCTAGCCGGAGCTATTAGTGCCCTCCTGGCAATTGGAACAAATGAGCGAATTTCAGCACTCGAGGCTGCAACCAGGGCGGCGGGCCTACCCGCGGCTGAAGTGGCGGCCTATTCGACGGTGGCCGAGAATTATCCCAATGATCCGGGGGCGCTGGTGATCGTGCTGCTTGACTATTTGATCCTTGCCGCCGGTGAAGCCGTGTATGTGCCAGCCGGGGTGCCGCATAGTTACATCCGCGGCATCGGACTTGAGGTGATGACTTCTAGTGACAATGTGATTCGACTTGGGTTGACCAGCAAGCCGGTGTTTGTGGACCGCGCGGTTGCTGCACTTTGCCCAGATCTTGACCCGCAAGTAGTCCGATCGGTGTACGGAGACATTCTGTGGCCGGTGAACTCGCCTTTCGTGGTGCGCATGCTCACCGAAGGATCCGAGCGCATCCCGATGGGCGCGTATCGCATCCTGCTGCTAATTGAGGGCACCGCTCGGGTGGTTTCAGATGCGGCGGAGATCACGTTGCGTCCGGGCACCGCTGCCGTGATGGCGGCTGATGATCCAGAGGCCCGCGTTGAGGCTGACGGTTTAGTCGCCATAGTTCAATCCACCGAGCGGTAGGGGAAGAGTCGATGAGCACCGAGGGTGGCAAAAAGGCGGTTATAGCCGCGTTGATGGCGAATGTTGGCATCGCGATAAGTAAATTCATAGCCTTTTTCTTCACCGGATCTTCCTCGATGCTGTCAGAGGCCATCCACTCGGTGGCCGACTCGAGTAATCAGGTGTTGCTGCTGGTCGGAAATAGGCGCTCGCAGAAGCCCGCCGATGAAAAGCACCCATTTGGCTACGGCCGTCGTCGATTCGTCTACGGATTCATTGTCGCGGTGGTGCTGTTCCTCATCGGTGGACTTTTCTCCCTATACGAAGGACTACATAAATGGCAGGACCCTGAACCACTAAACGATTGGTGGATTGCGGTACTAGTTCTAGTTATCGCGATTGGCCTCGAGACAGTTTCCTTTCGCACCGCGCTGCGTGAAGCAAATAAATCACGCGGCAAAAGGTCACTTGCGAATTTTGTTAAGGATTCGAGGCAGCCTGAACTGCCAGTGATTTTACTCGAAGATGCCGGTGCGCTAGTGGGTCTGGTGTTCGCATTGATCGGCGTTGGCATGGCGGTCATTACCGGTGATGGTCGCTGGGATGCGGTTGGCGCCATGGCGGTTGGCACCCTGCTGGTTGTTATCGCCATCTTCTTGGCGATGGAGATGGCCACGATGCTGGTGGGCGAGAGTGCGCTGCCAGAAGAGGTGGCGGCTATCC
>WLLZ01000112.1 GCA_009700485.1 Actinomycetota bacterium
GCCAATTAACCAATGGATCATGGAGCAACTGATCATGGTTGATGCATTGAAGCGGGCATCAGCAAAACGCATAACAGTGGTCATGCCGTTCTACGGCTACGCGCGCCAAGATAAGAAGCATCGCGGACGCGAGCCCATCTCGGCTAGGTTGATGGCGGATTTGTTCAAGGCTGCCGGCGCTGACCGTTTGATGACAGTTGACCTACACACTTCACAGATTCAAGGTTTCTTCGATGGTCCGGTTGACCACCTGTTTGCGCTCCCACTGCTGTCCGCGCATGTCTCAAGCAAAGCCGATCGCTCGCGCATCACGGTTATCTCACCGGACGCCGGCCGGGTGCGGGTTGCTGAGCGCTGGACCGACGTACTCGGGGCACCCTTAGCGATCATCCATAAGCGGCGCGACCCCGATGTGCCAAATCAGGTACGGGTTCTCGAGGTCGTTGGGGATGTTGAGGGTCGGGTTTGCGTCGTCGTTGACGACATGATCGACACCGGTGGCACAATCGTGAAAGCGGCCGAGACGCTATTCGACAATGGTGCGGCAGATGTCATCGTGGCCGCCACCCACGGCATCTTGAGTGAACCGGCAGCTGAGCGGCTCCAAAATTCGCGGATCTCCGAGGTTATCGTCACCGACACTTTGCCGATCGCCGAAGATCACCGATTCCCCAAGCTCACGGTGCTGTCGATCGCCCCGATTTTGGGGAAGGCGATAAACGAGGTTTTCACCGATGGTTCGGTCACCAGCATGTTCGAAGATACCGACACCTCGGCGGTCAACTCTTCGCACTGAGCCACCTTGGGGCAGCCACCGGGCGGGGGCATTAGGTCCGGAAATTGGGCACGGGATAGGCTTTGGCCACTCCTCGGCGAGGGTGTGCCAGCTAGCTGGTCACCGTGATCGACGCGGTCGGCGCCCAACGCGCTTCACCGAGGTGACTTTCACTAAGGAGAAGTAAGTTGTCACAGGTAGCCATCACCGCTGAAGCCCGCTCCGAATTCGGTAAGGGCGCAGCCCGCAAACTCCGCCGCGAAGGCCGGATTCCCGCTGTTATTTACGGCAGTGGCACCGAACTTCTCCACATCACTTTGCCTGAGCATGAGCTCAACTTGGCTCTGCGTAAGCCGCGGGTGGTGCTCGCGGTCACCTTCGAAGGCTCGACCGTCATCACCAAGCCCCGCGATGTGCAGCGCGATCCGGTCAAGCGGGTACTTGAGCACCTTGACCTCGTGATCATCTCGAAGCTCGAAGCCGCGACCCGTGGCGATATGGCCGATGCCATGAAGGTTGCTGAAGCGGCCGCCGTTGAAGCCGGCATTGACCCAGGCACGGTTGCTGCAGCGATGCAAGATGCCATCGCGCGCGGTGAAGACCCAATGGCAGCTGCACTGCACGCTGTTGCTGACGTCCGCGCGCAGGCCGAGGCTTACTCCGAAGTCAATACCGCACAAGCTGAGGTTGACGACGCCGCCGCGGCCGCCGGAGCAGCAGCAGCAGCTGCGGCCGCTCCTCCGAGTGCACCGGCCGAACCGGCTGCCGAGTAGTTCACTTACTGAGACGGAAATCCCATGACCTGGCTCATTGTGGGCCTGGGCAATCCTGGTCCGGACTACGCGGCGACCCGGCATAACGTCGGGTACCTCGCGGTGGCCGAACTTGCTGGTCGGATGGGCGGGCGGTTGGCCAAGCACAAACGCGCCAACGCCCTGGTACTCGAGGGTCGCCTTGGGGTGCCAGGTAATTCGGTAAATGTGGTGCTCGTTCAGCCACTGACTTTCATGAACGAGTCGGGTGGGCCGGTGAAAGCGTTGATGCAGTTTTATGACGTTGCTGAGGATAATTTGATCGTGCTCCACGATGAACTTGATATTGCGTTCGGCAGTATTCGGGCGAAGTTTGGTGGTGGCGATAACGGCCATAATGGTTTGAAAAGTATCCGTAAAGCGTTGGGGTCCGGCGAGTATTTTCGAGTGCGCCTTGGGATCGGCCGCCCGGTCGGGGCGCAGGATCCAGCCGACTTTGTCCTCAAACCATTTGCTTCTGCGCAGCGTGCAGAGGCTGGGGTGATGGTGGCCCGAGGGGTAGATGCTGTCGAATCTTTAGTTTTCGACGGGCTCGAGCGCACCCAGAATATTTTCAACGGTGATGGTGAGGCGGGGTAGGTGCACATGCTCAGTGATGCTGAACTATCTCGAGCCATTGCGGCGCAAGCCGGGCAGGCCTTACTTAACTTGCGCTCGGCATTCGGCGAGCTCGACCCCGCCGACAAAGATCGGGCCAATGAATTACGAAAGTCAGGTGATCGCACCGCGCATGTTTTGATCGCTGAACTATTGGCTGAGCACCGACCACATGATGCTTTGCTGAGCGAAGAAGGTGCCGATGATGCTCGACGGCTTTCGGCCGAACGGGTTTGGATCGTTGACCCCCTTGACGGTACTTGGGAGTTTGGCCAAGGGCGTGGGGATTTCGCGGTCCACATCGCACTGTGGCAGCCGGCAACGATGTCCCTGGCGGCTTGCACGGTTGACCTGCCGGCGCAGGGGATGTCTCGTTCGATGCTAGATGAGGTTGGCGCCCCTGCGGATTTACCAGCCAATCGCCCTATCCGAATAGTGGCATCGCGCTCCCGTCCACCAGCCACTTTGCCGAAGGCGGTCGAACTCCTTGGTAAGAAATTGGCGGCGGCTGGGTTAAGTGAACACGGGGTTGAAATTGTAGATGTCGGGTCAGTGGGTGCGAAAGTCAATGAAATGTTGTGCGGCCGAGCTGAGGCTTATGTGCACGACACCGGCTTCTACGAGTGGGATGTGGCAGCTCCGTACGGGGTGGCGACGCACTATGGCTATATCGCCAGCCACATTGACGGCTCACCGGTGACGTTCAATCACCTGCCGCCTTATGTAACCGACCTCACCGTTGCGCATCCACAGCTAGCGGAGTTACTGCGCGAGTGCCTTGCGGAGGCGGCGCACCAGTGAGCCTGACGGGTCTCCTTAAGGCGGTCGCTAATCAACCGGAGTTTATTCGACTTGCCGAATCACGGGTGGCAACAGCGGTTGCGCCCACCTCCTTGGCGCCGGTGATCTTGGCTCAACTTTGTGCTCCGGCTCCCATCGGAGCGAGCCGGCGACTGTTAGTGGTTACCGCCACCGGTCGCGAAGCCGATGATTTAGCTGACGTGCTGCGCGCGCTAGTGCCTGAGCGCGAGGTTGCGGTTTTCCCCTCCTGGGAGACATTGCCCCATGAGCGCCTATCACCATCTTTGGACACCGTCGGGCGTCGAGTTGCTATCTTGCGCCGGCTAGCACATGCAGATGCTGCGGATGCATTAATCCCGCCGATTGATGTTTTGATTGCTTCGATACGCGCGGTGCTGCAACCGATGGCAGCCGGTCTTGGCGATGTTGAACCGGTGCGGATAACCCACGGGATGACTGTTGACCTAATTGGTTTAGTTGAGCGATTGGTCGAGCTCGGGTATGAGCGAAATGACTTAGTAGAACGGCGCGGTCAGTTCGCGGTTAGAGGTGGGATCCTCGACGTCTTCTCCCCACCCGATGAGCACCCATTACGGGTTGAATTCTGGGGGGATGTAGTTGAAGAGATTCGGACTTTTTCGGTAGCTGACCAAAGGTCCCTTGAGCTTGCCCACCACGGATTATTCGCGCCACCGGTTCGTGAGTTGCTGCTCACAGCAAAGGTGCGCGAGCGGGCTAGGTTACTTGCATCCTCGGCCCCTGAAATCGCGGATGTAGCAGCTCGAATAGCCGAGGGGCTACATGTTGAAGGTATGGAGACACTTATCCCGGTATTGGTCGACGGCATGGTCTCGCTACCCGAACTCATCGACCCATCTTCAACTTTGGTGCTGATCGAGCCAGAGCGCCTTCGCACTCGAGCCCATGATCTAGAGCGCACCGCGGCGGAGTTCTTGGCGGCCTCCTGGCACAACGCCGCGGTCGGAAACCAAACGCCGATAGATCTAGCCGGGGCTTCATATTTATCAGTTGCTGAAATTTTGGACTTGACCGATGCCCGCTCCATGCCTCGGATATTGATCACCCCGCTGGCCAGTGATGTTGAACTATTAGATGCACGTGATGATGAAGTCATTGATTTTGGTGCCACGGCAGCTCACGAGTATCGCGGTGATGCCGGGTTGGCTTTTACCGACATTGCCAAGTGGGCGAAGGCAAGCTGGCGGGTGGTGCTAGCGAGCGAGGGCCACGGTTCTGCAGAGCGATTTGTCGAAACCTTGTCGGGTGAAGATATCCCGGCTCGCTTGGTTGACTCGTTAGACGATGATCCGCAGGCTGGCGTGGTGAGTGTGACAACGGCGAGTATGGCGCACGGATTCATCCTTGCTGGGTGTGAACTAGCGGTGCTGACCGAGACCGACATCGTGGGGCAGCGGTCGTCGACCAAAGATATGCGACGGATGCCATCGAGCCGGCGACGCACGATTGATCCGCTAACCCTCGCCAAAGGTGATTTTGTCGTTCATGAGCAGCACGGGGTTGGCCGTTACGTTGAGATGGCAAAGCGCGAAGTTGGTGGTGCAGCACGTGAGTACTTGGTGGTCGAGTACGCACCTAGTAAGCGCGGGCAACCGGCGGACCGGCTCTATGTGCCGACCGACCAACTTGATTTGGTTACCCGCTATATAGGTGGCGAATCACCCAGTGTGCACCGCCTGGGCGGCGCGGATTGGGAGAAATCGAAAGGGCGTGCCCGCAAAGCTGTTAAGCAGATCGCCGGTGAATTGATCAAGCTTTACGCTGCTCGTCAGGCCACCAAGGGCCATGCATTTGGGCCAGATACGCCTTGGCAGCGAGAACTTGAGGATGCGTTCGCATATGTGGAGACTCCAGACCAACTTTCGTGCATTGACGAAGTCAAAGTTGATATGCAGCGCGAAATTCCGATGGATCGGCTTATTTGCGGTGACGTTGGTTACGGCAAAACTGAGATAGCCGTACGTGCTGCATTCAAGGCGGTGCAAGATGGTAAACAGGTTGCCGTTTTGGTCCCGACTACTTTGTTGGTGCAACAGCATCTTTCGACATTCGCGGAGCGCTACGCCCCATTCCCGCTCAAGGTTGCCGGGCTCTCGCGGTTCAACACCGACAAAGAAGCCCGCGAGGTGGTGGCAGGTTTGGGTGATGGCACCGTCGACGTGGTAATCGGCACCCACCGGATGCTCACGGCGAATGTGCGCTTCAAGGATCTGGGTTTGGTAATTCTTGATGAAGAGCAGCGATTCGGCGTGGAGCACAAGGAGCACTTGAAGGCGCTTCGGACCAACGTGGATGTGCTGGCGATGTCTGCTACGCCGATCCCGCGGACCCTCGAAATGGCGGTGACGGGTATCCGCGAAATGTCGGTGATACAAACACCGCCAGAAGAACGACTCCCGGTGCTGACTTTCGTTGGTCCATATGACGATAAACAGATCTCTGCGGCAATTAGACGTGAGCTACTTCGCGAGGGTCAGATTTTCTTTGTCCATAACCGGGTTGAATCAATCGAGAAAGTTGCGGCTCGATTACGTGATTTAGTTCCTGAGGCACGCTTTGCAACGGCCCACGGTCAGATGAATGAGTCCACGCTTGAAGAAGTCATCGTGGATTTCTGGGACGGGCAA
>WLLZ01000113.1 GCA_009700485.1 Actinomycetota bacterium
GTACGGGCACGAGCGGAAGAGCTGGCCAAGTAGGGGGATTGCTGGGGGTATCAATACCGGCAAGTGTTAGCCAGACAGAGCCCACGAAACAAAATGCAACGACGGCTCCGGCGGTGGCAACCAGCATTTCAGGAATTTCCCACCTATCAGGTCGGTACCTGGTGCGCACAGCAGCACGTGCCGACATCGTTATTGAAATTATGCACACACTCACGCCGGCTACCAGCATCGGCAGGCCAAGTGCTACTGGAGAACCCGCGGAAATTAGTGCGTACGCCCCAATGCAAGCAGCGACCAAACCAATTAGAAGGAGTGCAGAATTCATGCGGCGCTTTGCTGCACTTATTGATCCGCGGCGACCATAGCCGCGGGAGTCCATTGCGGCCGCAAGGGTCACTGATTTTTCAAGTGCCCCCTCGAATACCGGCATTGCAGAACCGGCGATGGCGCGAATGCCGGTGGTTGGTCGCCCCCGTAGGCGGCGAGCGGTTCGCACTCGATCGACGTCGGTAACCAACTGCGGAGTAAATGTCATAGCTACCACCACACTCACCCCGAACTCGTAAAGCGCCGCGGGTACAGACTTAAGCAACCTGGTTGGTGAGGCGAGTGAATTTGCAGCCCCGACGCAGATCAAGATGGTGGCGAGCCGCAAGCCGTCATAGAACGCCAAGAGCAGGCTTTCCAAAGTGATGTCACCGCCAATTCGAGCCCCTGATAGCCAAGTTGGCAAAGCCAAGCCCGGTAGCGGCACCAGAATCGTGGTGCCGAAAGCAGCTCCAAGAATCAATTGCACTGCAACGCGGATGACAATTACTGCAACCCCGAGGCGCACGAAGAACATGAACGAACGCCCCCATGGCGCATCGGGCTTGCGTGCGGAGACCACCAACGCCGCCACGGCAATGATGAGACCTAATAGGAGTGGATTAGTGGTGCGACTGGCCGCGGCTGCTAACCCGAGTGCCCAAATCCACCAGGCTATGGGATGTAGCCACCTGGGGTTTGTGAACAGTGATCCGGTCATGAGGCGCGCCTGCGTTGCAGTAGCCAAGCGCCAACTAAGCCAAGGGCAATGATCAAGCCAACTGCGATAAGCGGGATGGGGCTGCCTTTTTCGGTTACCGGTGCAGCAGCGATTGCAATCTCGCTAACCGCCGGCGTCGGCACAATCAATACGTCAGCATCACCATTTGGTGCAAGAGCGGCTGCGCTTATGTCTATGGCAATCGCGCATTCACCAACCGGGTATTCGTCGATTCCGCAGACCAGGCCCTTGTCAACTCGCGGGGTCGCGATTGCCATCAGTGCATCTGCTCCGGATCTGGATTCGGCTATCACCGCGCAGGCACCACGAGCAGGCGGCGGCGATTGACCATCGGGAGCTGAATTCGTCAACCCGGGATCAATAACCATGGCCACTCTGATCTGGCCGGTCGGTTTAGTAACCGTGCCACAAATTCTTTCGAAAGCTAGTGTCGGATCTGTGCGCGGAGGGTAGGTGCTACTGGTGGCGTTGGCGGTAACCGCAAAGCGCCAAGCTTGCACGTCGCCGTCAGCGGGCACGGTGGAGGCGGGGCCAACCTGCGATAAGACCCATTCGTTATTCGCAACTGTCCAAAAAGTCCAATAGCGGTATGCGGTCTCGGCCCGGGCCGCTGGTGCAAACACCTGAACCGCAAGGCAAATTACGGTGGTGATCACAGCGGCCCGGGCCAAGATGCGCATTACTGCTGGCTCTGCTGCAGGGTGGTGATTAGGTTTATTCCGCCAAAATTCGTCGCTTTAGCGTTGGTGGCCTTACTGACCATCAGTAATAATCCGAGGGCGCCAGGTGAAGCCTCGCCATCTGGAACCCCGTAAGCGGACGCATTAGCCGCCAACGTCGCGGTACCTCTGGTTACCGCCTGCTTGCCAGTGGCACTGGCAACGAAACCGAGGATCGAGAATGCAGTTGATGAGAAATCGCTGCCGGCGCCGAATGAATTCGGCAACGCACCGTCCTTCATTATCGCGTTTGCGAGATAGCTACCGGCATTACTTGCCGTAGTTGCACCGCAGGTCGGATTCGGGCTGAGTGTCTGCGCTCCACCGACTATCAGCCCGGCGGTAAGGCCGGTGAATGCCTGGGAGGTTGATTGTGCATTCGCAGCCCCAGGTTTTTGGAAAGCGAGGCCACCACCGCTTGCGCACGAGAGTTTTACTGATGTCAGGTACTTGCCAGCCCTGACAATCGCCGAGGCACTGCCATTTGGCTTCAGTGCTTTTACCGCGACCAGCACCAAACCGGTCGAACTAGAATCCGAGGGCGACGCGCTAAACCAGGGCCATCCACCATCCTTGTTCTGCTGCTTGGTTAACCAGGCGGCGGCGGAGCCGGCGCTCGCTGTCTGATTTACGGAAGACAAGGCAGTGAGTGCTAGTGCCGTGGAATTGGTATCAGGGCCGGTGTAATTAACTGGATCAGATACGTCACAGGCTTTGGTGGTATCGGGTCGGTAGGCCTGGAAGCTGCCATTAGCGCACTGCTGCTTGAGCAGCCAGGTGATTGCTGCTTTGTTTGGTTTAACATCATTTGCGACCAACCCTAAAATCGCCAACGACTGTCGAAAGACCCCGTCATATGTTGGGTCCCCTGCGCCATAAAGGCCGGTGGTAGCTGTCGTAGTTGTTTTCGCTGTAGTGGCCGTGGCGCCGCCTTGGGCGGGGCCAATATTCGCGGTAAAGGTCAAGCTGCATGCGGCCAAGGCCACGAGTGCGGTTGAAATACGTTTTGACATGGTCACCATTTCTTAGTTGAGCGGTGTCAGATCGGTGCCCACGTCCTAGCCGGCCAATAAAAAACCCTCCTGCATGACTGCAAGGAGGGAGACCGGGTATAGACCCGGGCTCCGTTCCGTTACCTCGACGGGTGGAGCCGCTCATATTTGCCAGGTACTCCGACTCGCCCAAGTTCTGGGATCACGGTTGCGGGACAGCGCCGGATTCACACCGGACTTCCCCTGGGGTCAAATACGCGGATTCAGTTGTGTGGTCAACATCCCACGGGTAGCACCGGATGTCAATGCCAAACGACCGGGCCGGCAATCGGAGGCCAAAAAGCTACGATTCCACGATGTGCCCCTAAGGCCTCTAGACTGGTGGTCTTGGGTTTTTGGCAGCGGTCACTTTGCTCGCGAAGGAGTTTACATGGCTTGGTCTTGGCAATACTTGACGGCTGAGGGCGTTGTAGTCGCTGAATTGCCCGATACCTCGATGGCGACCGAGTTCCCGTCACAATCTGATGCCGAGACTTGGATTGGTGAGGTGTGGCAAACCTTGCTGGATGCCGGCATTGAGCAAGTCTTGCTGCTGGAAGAAGATCGAATTGTCTACGGCCCCATGGGCCTGCGCCCAGAATAGTTATTTGCGGCTAGACCTTTGGTGCTCCGCCGCGGCGAACCCGTGGTGGTGGCAGTCGCAACCGGCGTAATTGCAAGGTGCGTAAGGTGGCGTAAAGCAGCAAACCTTTGCGATCTGTGGCTTCTGCGAATTCTTTCTTGGCTCTAAGGCTAAGTTGCACCAGCAGCACGACGGTGTCGACCACGATGAGCGCGGTTACCGCGAAGAAGCCGATTGATACCCAACTTTGGATAAACTGGTTTTTAATAAAACCGAGTGCTAGTACCGCAATCGCGATAAATATGAAGAACTCAGCCAGAGTGATTCGGCCATCGACGAAATCGCGGACGAAGGCCCGCGCTGGGCCACGATCACGTGCGGGTAGGTAACGCTCTTCACCATTTTTCATCCCTTGACGAGCGCGTGAGCGTTCTTCTTGGTCACGTTGGCGTGCGGCTTTCTTCGCAGCCTTGGGGTCCTTGGGGATTTTCAACTGGTTCTTGCGGGCGTCTTCAGCCTCACGACGCGAAGGCGTGGCATGGCCTTTAGTGCCGCCAGGCCCGGCGCCGGTGGTTGAACCCGGGGGCGCCTTGGCTGGGTCAGTTGACGAGGCGCCTGAGGCGGAGTCTTTCTTCTTAAATCCCAACATGATTGTGCAGCCTAGTCGGCCGTAGCAGTTGGCCCAGGAAGGGCAAGCATGCGATCGAGAGACACCTTGGCCCACTTGGCGGTTTCGGGGTCGACCTCAATTCGGTTAACCACCTGGCCAGCCACTAGTGACTCCAACACCCAGACCAGGTGCGGTAGGTCAATGCGATTCATCGTCGAGCAAAAGCACACGGATTTATCGAGGTAGGCGATGGTCTTGTCCGGGTTGTCTTGGGCAATTCGTTTAACCAAGTTCAATTCGGTGCCAATTGCCCAGGCACTACCCGAAGGCGCAGCGGCGATCGTGGCAATGATCTTTTCGGTCGAGCCAACGAAATCGGCCTTCGTGACAACCTCGTAAGTGCACTCGGGATGGACGATAACGCTCACCCCGGGGATGCGGTCGCGCACATCGTCAACGCAATCAGCGGTGAAACGACCGTGCACTGAGCAGTGGCCCTTCCAGAGGATGACTTTGGCCGCGTGGAGTTGTTCGGTGGTCAGCCCACCTGATGGTTTACGCGGATCAAAAACCACGCAGTCATCGAGTGATAGTCCGAGCTCACGAACCGCCGTGTTTCGTCCGAGGTGCTGGTCGGGGAGAAAAAGGACTTTCTCACCTCGTTCGAAGGCCCACTGCATGCTGCGTTCTGCGTTACTCGAAGTACATACCGAACCACCGTGCCGGCCGGTAAAAGCTTTAATTGCCGCTGTCGAGTTCATGTAGGTGATGGGGATTGTTACCTCGGCGATACCAGCGGCAACGAGGTCATCCCAGCATTGCTCTACCTGCACGATATTTGCCATATCGGCCATTGAGCAGCCCGCGGCGAGATCGGGCAGTATCACTTGCTGGTTGTCGGCCGTGAGGATGTCGGCGCTTTCGGCCATGAAATGCACACCGCAGAAAACAATGAATTCAGCCCCTGGATGCGCGGCGGCCTGCTGAGCCAATTTGAATGAGTCGCCGGTTACGTCAGCGAAATCGATTACTTCATTGCGTTGGTAGTGGTGGCCCAAGATAAAAAGTCGATCACCCAGGGCGGCCTTCGCGGCTGCTGCGCGGTCAACCAGGTCAGGGTCACTGGCTGCCGGGAGGCCGCCGGGGCACTCGACCCCGCGCTCACTATCTGGATCTGCCGCCTGGCCAAGGAGCAGCAAGGCCAGCGGAGTCGGTTCCGGCTCGTGGAGTAATTCGGTCACCTGCCCATTATTCATTACGCAACCGGTATCCGTCACCTACCTGGTCTTAGTCAACAACCCGGGCGGTAAACCCGAAGGGCCCGAGGGCAGGGAATAACGTGGCTAGGCGGATGGTTCAGAATGTCGTAGACTACGTAATGCAGACTTTCGCAATAAATTTGGTTTAATCAGGTAACGAACGTTGCTTGGCTCACCGGGCCCGGCACCAACGAAGGGGTAAACATGTCGGCTGACACGACGACGGATCAGGTCACCACTGAGCAGGTCACCACTGAGGGTATCGTCCTGACCGATGCTGCTGCTCTAAA
>WLLZ01000114.1 GCA_009700485.1 Actinomycetota bacterium
GCTGGCTTCTTAAGGGCATCGACGATGACAGCCGACCGTTCATCGGCCGCGATTCGATATTGCGCGAGCGCGCTGAGGGCTCCTCCCGGTGGAGCACGGTCGGTATTACCGTGGCGCGGAGCGACTTCTTTGAACTGTTTGATTCGCGCGGGCAGCTTGCTGTGCCCGATGAAGTCCCGGTGTCTTGGGAATCCATGCTCTACAGCGACAAAGATAAACGTATTGGATACGCCACCAGCTTTATGTATTCACCTATGCTCCAGTGCCACATCGGCATTGCTCGAGTCAAGCCAAAGTACGCAGAACCTGGTACCGAAGTTTATATTGAACAAACAGTGAACCACGAATACATCAACGTGCGGGCCACCGTTACGACCATGCCTTTCTACAGCCCCGAGAGGAAGACGGCCTGACATGTCGGACATCTTTAGCTACGACGCGATCGTCATTGGTGGAGGCCACAACGGCCTGACTAATGCGGCCTACCTTGCCAAGGCGGGTAAGAAGGTACTGGTCCTTGAGCAGCGGAATTTCGTAGGGGGTGCAGCTATCACCGAGGAGTTGCGACCCGGCTACCAGTTCACAACTTTCTCCTACGCCCTTAGCCTCCTGCGCCCCGAAATCATTCAGGAACTCGATCTAGTGCGTCACGGATTCATGCCACTGCTCATGCGCTCACATTTTGCTCCCATGGAAAATGGAGACTACTTCCTGCTTGGTCCAGATGCCGGCGTCAATCGTCAAGAAATTGCGCGGCACTCGAAGGCCGACGTTGATGGTATGGAGCGATTTGAACATGACACCGCACGGGTTCGCAACTTCGTTCGGCCACTTTTTGACTCCATTCCGCCAAACCTCTTTAGCGATGACCCGGCCGATGCCGACAAAATGGCGTGGTTGCTCAAGCATCTAGGCACCGGCAACAAGAAAGTAATCCACGACACTGTCCGGCTACTTACCGGCAGCATCGCGGACTTTTGTGATGATTACCTTGAGTCCGACATCATCAAAGCCACGATCTGCTCGGCCGCTTGCGTGGGAATCAAGTTGGGCCCAATGTCACCTGGCAGCGGGCTGAACTGGCTGTACCTGTCAATGGGTGAGCATGACGGTGTTGGCGGCTCATGGTCCTTCCACAAGGGCGGTAACGGCGGATTCACGCAGGTGTTGGCCCGCGCGGCCACCGCTTACGGCGCGGAGATTCGGCTGGATTCCCACGTCGATCACCTAATAACCGAAAAGGGCGAGGTGAAGGGTGTTGCCCTCCGGGACGGAACTGAATTCCGTGCCCCAACCGTGGTGAGTTCACTAGATCCGAGGCGCACCTTCCTGGAGATAGCCGATCCACGTGAGCTCCCTGCTGATTTAGTTGACACTATTCAGCGGTTCCGTTTTCAAGGGGTCGCCTCGAAGGTCAACTTCACCCTCGACGGGATTCCGGAGTACCCCGCGCTCAGTGGTCGCACCGATCAGTACCTCGGCTTCATCAATGTGGCCCCGACCGTTGAATACATGGAGCGGGCCTACGACGCAGCGAAGTACGGAGGGTACTCCGAACATCCATACATCGACGCGTGCATTCAATCGTTAGTCGACCCTGATATGGCACCCCCTGGTAAGCATGTGATGTCGTGCTTTGTGATGTACACCCCATATGAACTCAAGGGCACCACCTGGCAGGCGGAGCGGGAGAACATGGCCGATCGCGTGCAGGCGACACTCCAAAGTTTCTTCCCGAACTTCAACGACTTAGTGCTTCAGCGCGAAGTCGTTACGCCAGACATCATTGAAGCTAAGACCGGTCTCTCGGAGGGCAATATCTATGCGGGCGAGTTCTTCGCTCATCAGATGTATTTCTTCCGGCCGGCACCCGGCTACAGCGACTACCGCACACCGATCCGTGGTTACTACCAATGCGGATCAGGTACCCATCCAGGTGGTTGCGTGATCGGTGCACCGGGGCGGTTGGCGAGCCAGCAGGTACTTAAGGATTTAGGCGGCACAAAAGCTAAGTAAGTGCCTTAACTGAGTACTCGGCTGCGGTCTGGGTCATAGAACGGACGTAACTGGAGGCGAGCTGAATACCGCTCACCTGCGACCACGACTTCAAACCCGTCTGCGGCTAGCCAGTCTGCGGTGACCCCATCTGGATTGTCGATGGTGGCAAGGCCGACCGAAGCCCCGAGGGTTGGGCCAAATCCACCTACCTGCAAATAGCCAACCCATTTACCGTCCTTGAGTACCGGCTCGCTGCCGTGAAGAAGCGGCACGGGGGAGTCCAGTAAAAGGCAAACCAATCTGCTGGTTCGATCGGCACGAAGTGCGACTAGGGCTGCCTTGCCGCGAAAATCCGTTGGCTTGTCCCAGGCAACCGCGAAGGCAAGACCGGCCGAGACCGGGGTGTCGGTGTTGTCAATATCTATTCCGTAGTCTCGGTAGCCTTTCTCTAAACGCAGACTGTGGAGTGCTCCGAGCCCAACCGGTCGCAGCCCGAGGTCTTGGCCCGCGGCTTCGAGGGTCTGCCAAACCGAAACGGCTTGGTCCGATGGAATGTAGAGCTCATAGCCGAGCTCACCCACATAGGTAACCCGCAGCACCAAGATTCTGGAGTACCCGATCTCAATTTCTCGCCCGGTCAAATAGGGGAAGCCCTCGTTTGAGAGGTCATCGGGGCTCACTCGCTCGAGCAATTCGCGGGACTTTGGCCCCTGCACCGTCAAGATGACGAACCCGGCGGTGACATCAGTGATAGTTGCGAATTCGTCCGCATGAATTTCATCGAGAAGCATCCGTTCAACGCGGCGATGTGTGACATCGGAGACCACCACCATGAACTTCTCTTCGCCGAGCCGGGTAACGGTGAGATCAGCTTCAATCCCGCCGCGGTCATTGCACCATTGGGTGTAGACCACGCGGCCAATTGCACCGACAACTTCGTTTGCGCTGAGGCGATCCAAAATTATTGCAGCGCTTGGCCCTTGAACGAGGAACTTCGACATCAAGGTCATGTCCATCACGCCGACGTTCTCGCGAACGGTTTTGTGTTCACTAGCTATCCAGGGTGTCCAATGACCACGGTCCCAGGTCCAGGGTACTTCAGGATTTTCGCCGGTAGGTGAAAACCATTCGGGGAACTCCCAACCGGCAGATACCCCGAAGTAAGCGCCGGCTTTCTCCCAAGTCTCATGAAGTGGCGACCGGCGAATGCCACGGGCAGTGTGTTGATGAAACGTGGGGAAGGAGCCGTCACCGAACAGCACACCAAGTTGCTCGACTGTCCGCTCTGTCCGAAAGCGGAGAGAGTTCTCAAATGGTAGGGCCCGCTCAATGCTGAAGGCCGCGATGTCAACCGGGCATATGCCATCGACAATCCAGCTCGCCATGACATTTCCGATGCCCCCACCCATCAAAATCCCGACCGAGTTCAGGCCGGCAGCAACAAAGAGACCGTCTACTTCGGGGGCCGGGCCCAGCAACGGCAGTACATCCGCGGTGAAACTTTCGGGTCCGCAGAAGAAGGTGCGAATTCCGGCTTCCGAAAGACTGGGGATGCGGGCCATTGCTTTCTCCAGATGCGGAGTCATGCGATCCCAATCCGGAGGGATGGTGCCGAAAGCAAAATCCTCCGGGGCCTGCTTCGGGTGCCAAGGTGCAGCAACCGGCTCGAAGAGCCCGACTAACATGCCGTCTCCCTCCTCGCGGAAGTACCCGTAGCATTCAAGATCTTCGATAATGGGGAGATCGCGATGCACGCCCTCCATCGGCTCGGTAAGCAGGTAGTAGTGCTCGGCCGCTTGCAGTGGCACGTCGATTCCAGCCTTGCGAGCTAGCTGCCGGGTCCAAAGGCCAGCACAAAGCACCACGGTGTCGGCCTCTACGTTGCCGCTATTGGTCGTTACTCCGGTTATTCTGCGCCCGGTGCGGGTGAAGCCGGTAACCGAAATCCCTTCAATGATCGTGGCACCTCCCATGCGGGCACCCTTGGCCATCGAGGTTGCTACTCCAACCGGGTCGGCGCGGCCTTCGTCGACGACATAGGAGGCCCCGATCAGGTCATCGACGCGAGCTAACGGGAAGAGCTCACTCACCTCGCGAGGTGAAATTATTTCATTGGGGACCCCGTACCCAACCTGAAAGTCGCGTTCGCGAAGTAGGGTTTCGAATCGGGCAGGGTTGGTCGCAACTGATAGGTGGCCTACCGGGCGAAAGCCGGTCGAGTGGCCGGTCTCGGCCTCGAGCTTTGAGTAAAGGTCGCGCGAATATCGCGCCATCCATAGTGAAGTGTCATCGTGATAACCGGCGCTGGTTATCAAACCAGCGGCGTGCCAAGTGGTGCCGGCCGTGAGTTGATCCTTCTCAATTAGGAGCACATCTTTTACGCCGAGTTTGGTTAGATGGTACGCAATTGAGCAACCGATGACTCCGCCGCCAACAATTACAACTTGTGCTCTAGCGGGTAGTGCCTGTGACACTGGATCTCCTAATTTAGGTTGCTACAGGGAAATAAATCCGTCAAACGTTACCGGTGAATGAGCCAAAACTGACATCCTCACCATCATTCTTGCCCAGTCTGCGGTAGATGAGCCAACCGATGATGACAGCGCCCAGTGAAGCCACAAGAATCAAAGTCGCGAGCGCGTTCAAAGCTGGAGTCGGTGCGGCCCGTGCGGTGCTGTAGATACGCATGGATGTGGTTTCGGTACTCATATCCGCAGATAAGTAACGAACAATGACAAAGTTATCGAGAACGTCAGCGAATACCAGAATCGCACTCACCAAGATCGCGGGTGAAAGCATCGGTAGTAGAACGCGCTTGACGGCCCCTAGTGCTGAAGCACCAAGGTCGCGAGCTGCCTCCTCATATTGGGAACCAATTGTCAAAAGTCGCGCGCGAACAATGACAACCGGGTAAGAAAGTTGGAAGGTAACGAGGCCAACTATCTGTGCGGTGGTACCAAGGCCGAATGGGGTTGTCAGCATGGTGATTAGGAACAGCAGACCGATTGCCAGGGCTATTTCGGGTATCACAAAAGAGAGTAAAACGGCGAAGTTTGCGCCAGTAGGTATGCGGCCGCGCCACCTATCAAGGGCAAGGGCCAAACAAACTCCCAGTGGCACAGTGATAGCAGTCGCGATCAAGGCCAACAAGATCGTGTGAAGGAGAGCGTTTCGTAAGGATGGGTCATTCAAGATGGATCCATTTGGATCCCAGGTGTACCAGCGCAGTGAGAATCCTTGCCACACGCTGCGAGAGCGCCCGGCGTTGAAGGAGAAGAGCACAGCTATCGCGACTGGCACTAGTGCCCAGAGCAGGTAGACCACGGTGATGGTGGCCAAGCCGTGTGCCTTCGGAGTCATGCTCTTATTGCTTTTCATGCCAATTTTGCTTGTCATGCCAATTTTGCTTGTCATGAGCGTGCCTCAGCTGTCGAGGTACTGCGCGTGTACCAGATCATTGGCGCCGCAAGTACCACTAGCAACACCAAAATGAGCGCGGCGGCCTGCCCTGATTGCCCGGGGGAGGA
>WLLZ01000115.1 GCA_009700485.1 Actinomycetota bacterium
ATCAATTCAGCCCCATGTCAGTCCAGAACCAAGTGGTTGCGATCTGGCTAGGCACCAGAGGTCACCTCGATTCGGTGCCGGTGGCAGACGTCACCCGCTTCGAGTCGGAGTTCATCGAGCACCTGCAAGCCTCGCGTCCAGGCATCTTCGACGACATCAAAAATACCCTGAAGCTCAACGAGGAGACCGAGCAGCATTTGGTAGCCGCGGTTGCCGACTTCAAAAAGGGATTCGCCACCACAGACGGTAGTTCGGTCATTCCCGACGAACACGTAGAGGCGTTGGCTGAAGAAGAGGTACAGAAGGAGTCAGTCCAGGTGAACAAGCCGGCTCCGAAGAAGAAGTAATGGCAGCGACATTACGCGAACTTCGCGGTCGTATCCGCTCTGCGGAGTCGATCAAGAAGATCACCAAAGCCCAGGAACTTATCGCGACTTCACGGATCGCGAAGGCACAGGCGCGCGTTCATGCCGCACGCCCGTACTCAAACGAGATCACTAACATGTTGTCCGATCTGGCATCGGGTTCAGCACTTGATCACCCGGTGTTGGTGCCCCGTGAGAGCCCCAAGCGTGCCGGGGTGCTGGTGGTTACCTCCGATCGTGGCCTTTGCGGCGGATATAACGCGAATGTTTTGCGTCTTGCCGAAGAGTTGATCGCGATGCTGCGCCTTGAGGGCAAGACCCCGGTCCTCTACGTTATTGGGCGCAAGGCGCTGACCTATTTCAAATTCCGCAACTGGGCGATAACCGACTCATGGGTGGGTATCTCCGAGCGGCCTACCTACGAACACGCTAAGGAGGTCGCGGACTCCCTAGTTGCAGCCTTCCTCTCCGGTGCCGATGATGATGGCGATGACCCCGGTGAGGATGGAATCCTAGGTGTAGATGAACTACATCTAGTGTATACGGAATTTCGATCAATGCTGTCCCAGACTTCTGAGGCTAGGCGGATCGCGCCGATTGAAGTGCAGTACGCCGAGGAAGACTCTGGCCCACAGACCCTGTTTTCCTTCGAGCCCAATGCCGATGCACTCTTTGAGTCGCTGGTGCCCCGATATGTTGCCACTCGAATATTCTCAGCACTACTTGAGTCGGCCGCCTCAGAATCGGCATCTCGCCGCCGCGCGATGAAAGCAGCCACTGATAATGCGGATGACCTAATCAAAGAACTCACCTTGATGTCGAACCGCGAACGCCAGGCCCAGATCACCCAGGAAATAAGCGAAATCGTCGGTGGGGCGAATGCCCTCGCCGATGCCGTCAAGTAAATCACGAAGGAAGTGAAGAGGACCATGACCGCCACCCAAGAGACTGATGGTAATTTCAGCAGCACCCTCGACACAGCTGGACGCGTGGTTCGCATCACCGGTCCCGTGGTTGACGTAGAGTTCCCTCGCGGCTCGGTGCCTGAGCTGTTCAACGCGCTGCGCGTCGAGATCACGTACGGCCCAATGGCCAAGACGGTCACCCTTGAGGTAGCACAGCACCTCGGTGACAGCCTCGTGCGCACGATCTCAATGCAGCCCACTGACGGTCTGGTGCGTGGTGCCGAGGTGATCGACACTGGTGGTCCACTGACGGTTCCAGTAGGTGACGGTGTTAAGGGGTACGTGTGGAACACCCTCGGGCAGTGCCTGGACGAACCCGGCTACGGGGCTGAATTCGAAAGATGGCCAATTCATCGTCCCCCGCCCAACTTTGATGAGCTCGAGCCACGCACGGAGATGCTAGAGACCGGTCTTAAGGTCGTGGATCTGCTCACGCCATATGTTCGAGGCGGCAAGATCGCGCTATTCGGCGGCGCCGGAGTGGGCAAGACGGTGCTCATCCAAGAGATGATCAACCGCATCGCACGTAACTTCGGTGGCACCTCGGTGTTCGCCGGGGTAGGGGAGCGTACCCGCGAGGGCAATGACCTTTGGGTGGAGTTGCGCGACGCGAATGTCCTCAAAGACACGGCCTTGGTCTTTGGCCAGATGGATGAGCCGCCGGGCACGCGCATGCGCGTTGCACTCTCGGCCCTGACCATGGCGGAGTACTTCCGCGATGTGCAAAAGCAGGATGTGCTGCTCTTCATCGACAACATCTTTAGGTTCACCCAGGCGGGCTCGGAGGTATCCACTTTGCTCGGCCGGATGCCATCGGCGGTGGGCTACCAGCCGACACTGGCTGACGAGATGGGCCAATTGCAGGAGCGAATCACCTCGGTTCGCGGGCGATCCATCACCTCTATGCAGGCGGTATACGTGCCGGCCGATGACTACACCGACCCGGCCCCGGCCACGACCTTCGCGCACCTCGATGCCACCACCGAGCTATCTCGCAAGGTGTTCTCCAAGGGCATCTTCCCCGCGGTTGATCCGTTGGCTTCCAGCTCGACGATTCTCGACCCGGCAATCTTGGGTGAGGAGCATTATCGGGTGGCCCAGGAGGTCATTCGGATCTTGCAGCGCTACAAGGATCTCCAAGACATCATCGCGATTCTCGGTATCGATGAGTTGTCCGAGGAAGACAAGCAGTTGGTCAACAGGGCCCGCCGCATTGAGCGCTTCCTTAGCCAGAACATGATGGCCGCTGAGCAATTCACCGGCCAGCCTGGTTCCACGGTGCCCTTGAAAGAAAATATCGAGGCGTTCGGCCGGCTTTGCAAGGGCGATTTCGACCATGTTCCGGAACAAGCGTTCTTCCTAATCGGTGGCCTTGACGATTTGGCGAAGAAAGCCTTGAGTTACGGCGTTACTTTGTGATGCGGACTTGGCTGAGTCGAAGGGTGCTCTGAGATGGCCGAATTGGACGTAACGATAGTCGCTGTCGAACGCAAGATCTGGTCGGGCAAGGCGACCTTCCTGTTCACACGCACGACCTCTGGCGAGATCGGGATCCTGCCTCGGCATATCCCCGTTGTGGCCCAACTTGTTGACGATGCAATGGTTCGAGTGGAGCGTGAGGGCGAGGATGACCTGCGCATCGCCGTTGATGGGGGCTACCTCTCGGTAACCGAAGGCGGCGTGACCATCTTGGCTGAGTCGGCGGAGTTTGAATCAGAGATTGACGCTGACGCCGCCAAGGCTGACGCCGCATCGGATGATCCTCGCACCTCCGCTCGCGGCCGAGCTAGGTTGCGGGCACTCGGGCAACTCGACTGAAAAAGTAGTAGCGCCGTCCACCGTGACAGGGTGAAGTCGACTCGGCGTGTTAGGCAATCTACGGACGGGTGATTAGAGGCGCACCGTCAATGTGAGCGCGACGATCGAATGACACATGCACACTCACGAATACTAAAGTTAGCACTCCGAGTAAAACTAGGGTCGAGGATGCGCCAAATCCATCGATAAAGATTCCCCAAATTAGTGGGGCGAAAGGGGCCGCGAAAGTACCTAGAAATGTAAAGTCGGTGATATCTCCCTGAGTTGTTTCATTCGTTCTAATCGATGTGGACACTTCATTCAAGACGAGATTCCTGGCAGCGATTCTCATACTTCCAAATACCAATGCTGCGACAACTATCCCGGTGAACATCAGCCACTCAGGCTTAACTAGCCACAGGATTATCCCCATGAACGCGAGCATTGATCCAGCAATTGCAATCGCGAAGGCTCCCCCATACAACGCACTGAATCTTCGGCTCAGCCACCTAACGCTTAGCGGCGAGAGCATCTGCCCGGCAGCAAGTACGGCCAAGAGGTGCCCAGCATTTGATGTAAGCGTGATTCCGAGATCATGTGTAAGTGGCACGACCATGGAGTTGAGAGGGCCAATCAGCGTCAACGCACCTATCCACAGAATGCCGGCACGAAGAACTCGACGGTTCGTCTTCAGCGTTGTAAACAATGTCCGCCAAGTTCGGTGAACATTGGTCGGAGACTCAATGGGATCCTGCGGACGTTTAAACAATATGAACAAGACGTAGGGAATGGTTAAGACACTGTTTACCACGAACGCCGCCGCCGGAGCTAATTGTGCGAGAAGGAAAGTAGCAAACAGTGCGCCAAAAACAGACGCCAGTCCATTTGCAACAGCCGCCTTGGAAAGGCTTCCCGCCATCGTCGCGCTGGGCAAGTAAGACTTCATTATGACCGGCACCAGAGTATTCAGCATGGAGCCAATGGCTCCTAAACACCCCGAGAACAACAACAACGTTAGGTAAGCAGGAGCACCCAACAGTAGGGCACCGGCTAAAGAGAGATTCAAAATGACCATCAAGCTCTGACCGATGACAAAGAACTTTCGCGTTCCAAATCGGCCAGCCAGCCATGTCGAATAAGGCTCCGCGATGATGGCAGGTGCAAAATACACCGCCAGCAAGATACCGGTATAACTGGCCCCTGCACCTGCGCCGGAACCAACTTCCGTTGAAATCGTGGTTGAACCCAGCAGCGCGACGATGCTTCCAAAAGTGGATAAGAAAATGCAGCCCAAAAACAAAGTGCTGTATTTCGCCACAAGTTCATTCTAAACAACAGCGTGAGGGATTCGGGCCCAATTGGCTAGACCCGTTGTGCTGCCAAGGTGGTAGCGGCACTCAGGTTTCAGGATGGGATTGTTTGGATTCGTTTGGTTTGGGCTAGCGGTTGACTCCCGGTTGCCACAGCACGTCGCCGCCGGCTCCTTTATTGGCGAAGCGCGCGAGGATGAAAAGCAAGTCACTAAGTCGATTGACGTATGTCGCGGTTAGCTGATTCATGCCGCCGTGATAGGTGTCCAGGGAGGCCCAAATCGACCGCTCAGCGCGTCGCGCCACCGTGCGAGCTACATGGAGCTGAGCTGCCGCCGTGGTACCGCCGGGCAAAATAAATGAACGCAGCGGGTCAAGTTGGTCGTTGTATTTGTCACAGGATTGTTCTAAATAGTCAACGTAATCCTGGGTTACCCGCAGTGGTTCGTGCACCGGGTTATCAATCACAGGGGTGCACAGATCCGCGCCAACATCAAATAGGTCATTTTGGATGCGCAGGAGCAAGGCTTGGATCTCCTCGGGCAAGGTGGTAGTCGCAAGGACCATCCCGATTGCACAGTTGGCCTCATCGACATCGGCGTAGGCCTTCAGGCGCGGGTCGTTCTTGCCGGTCCGGCTCATATCCCCGAGTGAGGTAGTGCCGTCATCTCCGGTGCGGGTGTAAATCCTGGTCAGGTTAACCATGGGTCTCCTTTGCTTGATCAGACCCTATGACACATTCACGGCCAGCGCTCGTACGATTCGTACGTGGAGGTCTTGAGAATCACCGGCGGGCAGCGCCTGCAAGGCACGGTGCGGGTTACGGGCGCGAAGAATTCCGTCCTGAAACTGATGGCGGCCGCCCTATTAGCTCAGGGCACCACGACATTGACCGAGGTGCCCGACATCTTGGATGTTGAGATTATGGCGGAGTTACTGCGTCGCCTCGGGTGTGAAGTAGACCACGATGGACCGGCTCGGAGAGTAAGTATCACGGTTCCTGAAATATTGGCCCACCGAGCCGACTATGACCTCGTGCGTCGAATGCGTGCGTCAATTTGCGTTCTGGGCCCGCTACTGGCTCGAT
>WLLZ01000116.1 GCA_009700485.1 Actinomycetota bacterium
CCCGTAAATTTAAAATCTGACATTAGATTTACGGGGTTATTTACGACGAAGTTTCGATCGAACTTTGCGCAATGACTCGGTAGCCCGCCAGGTGCGACTCGATAAAATGGCTGATAACGCCGCGGTATCGGCCGCCGTGCCGCCTACCGAACTGGTCAACACCGTGGGTTGGGCAGCTATCCGCACAAAGAAATCGATTAGGCCGGCGGCGAAGCCCTGCCAAGTGTGTTGGGCAATCACTTGATGCAGCTCCGCCACTCGTTGCCGCGCGGCATCATCACTCGCGAGTAGCTGCTCCAAATCGGCAGTGAAAGCATCGACCGACCAATGCTTTGGTAACCCGCTAATCCCGGCGATCTCCTTGAGCGGGCCAAAATCGGCAAATGTTGAAGGTGTGCCGAGGATCGCGGCCTCATAGGGCACCAATCCGAAACCTTCGGCACTGGACGGATAAAGCACCGCGGCGGCATTGGCCAGCAGCCACGCGCGGCTCTTGCCCGTTAGGTGGCCGACGGTGTGGGCGGCGCCGCGTAAATCAACATGTGTTGACAGCAGTGCATCCTCGGCGACTTTCGAGCTACTGCTCTTAACGTGCAATCCGGCGAGCACGAGATCGCATGACTGCCCTGATTGCAGTACCCGCTGCCACACCGCGATCGCGAAATCGCGATTCTTATGCTGGAAGTCATTGCCGAGCACTGCAACAAATCGTTTGCCGCCAAGTGCTGCGACGGTCGAATCCAGATCAGTATCTGGTGCATCAGGTGCACTAGCTCCGACAATGTGATCCAAGCCAAGTGGCAGTGGTTGCACGCGCTGCGGATCAAGGCGCGGCACCTCCATCAGCAACCTATTTGCGACATCGCCACTAATCGCCGTAATGCCATCGACACTTAGCGCAATGCGGCGCTGCAATGCCCGATAGGTGCCCCAGGCATCGGCGGAGCCGTGATAGCGCGGGATGTCGTAAGCAATTAGGTCAAGGTAGGTGGTTATCACCCGGCGACCCAAAGCGCGAGCATCACCAATATTGCTGCGACCATCAATTTGATTCGGATACCAAACGATGTCGCACTGCGAGATCTCTTCACCGGCTGCGACAATGCGCACCCGGTCAAGGCCGGTTAGGTGTTGCGCGTACGAGGGCAGTTCTTTGATGCCCACAACGTAGATCGCCTCAATACGTTCATCCGCGGCCATCGCGGTTATTGCTGCGGTAGTAAGCACCTGCGCGCCGGTTTCATGGGGCCCCAGCCAGGTAGCATCAACGGCAACGGTTAGTCGCCGACTTGGTTTACGGGTCTCCTGCGCCACGAAAGCAGCGCTACTTGGGTCAATGGCTTCCTGAGCGTCCATCGAAGCTAACGCCATGAGCGTGCTGGCTTTGGCGACGTCCATGTGGTCGGTCAGAAATAGGTCATGCCAAAGGCCGCGCTCAGCGGCGCCCAAGAACCAACTACCCAGGGCCACCTTGTCTTCATCCTCGGGTAGGACGCCAACTAGATCTTGAGCATCTTCAGCAATCGCGATCAACACACCGGTCGGCGCGGTCGCCCGCACCCAAACCTCACCTGCTCCGGTACCGGCAACAAGGGAGCAGGTGACTATTCGCGGATCACTATCGAAGCGTTTGGTGAACTCACTCATTCGATCCATTGTCAGCAAGGCCGGATCACCCATCACCCGCAACATGCGTCCACGCGAAGTCTTCAACGGCTCCATCACAGCGCCTCATAGGTTCGTTGTAGTTGCTGATTAAGTGCCGGGGAGTAATACGGGTCAAGGGCGTAGGCAGCAGCCCAGCGCTGATCGAATAACGCCTGCTCGGCGGGGTCAGACCTCTTGCGCGCCATGGTGGCCCCTTCATAGTGGGTGAAGTGGGCGTACGGCGTCCACGCTACGCGATAACCAGCCGCGCGGGACCGCAGGCAGAAGTCAACGTCATTGAAATCCTTAGCAAAAGCGGTATCGAACCCACCCAATTCATCAAACACGTTGGTGCGAACGAGCATTGCCGCCGCGGTAACGGCGCTGTAGTTGCGCGGGGTGAGCACCGAACCGAAATAGCCCGGCTCCTTCGCGGGCTTGGCAACCCAAACATGCGTCGGCCCGGTTGGCAGCAGCACCATCCCGACATGTTGTAAGCGGCCATCGGGATAACTGAGTTTGCACCCGGTAATACCAACGCCAGCAATCTGACCAAGTTCGAGCAGTCGCGTGATCGGGTCGGTTTCGTTGGCCGTGGTGTCGTCATTAAGTAAGAAGACGTAATCACCTGTTGCTGCAGCGCGCCCGGTGTTGATGGCCTCCGAAAAGTTAAATGACTCGGTTTGGTAGACCACCTGCTTATCGGCGCCAGGCACCGGGGCTATCTCACCGGTGGTCACCACGATAATTTCTAGTTGCACCTTGGTTTCCATCTCGCGCAGTGAAGAGACTGCGTCTTCAACGAACCGGCCGGTCGCTGCTGCATTAGCCGTGCCGATGGTCGGGATGATGACCGATACCAAATGCGCTGCGGAGATGCGCGGGTGCACCTCGTTTAATCCCGGAACTTTACTCGGCGTCGCTGTGCCACCATCGTCAGCGTTGGTTGCAAAGGTGCGATTCAAATACTCTTGTTGCGCCCGCGCGGTTGACTGCTGCGCCCATGGCTTCGCATCTATTGTCAGTGCGGTCGAACCACTCCACGCCCGCCAGTGATAGAGCGGCTTGGGGATATGCACGACATTGTGGAGATTAGGGAGTAGTCGCAGCGCGACATCAAAATCCTGTGCTCCGTCCATCTCGGGGCGAAAACCTCCGATGGCTTCGACGATTTCTTTGCGAAACACGGTGAAGTGGCACAGATACATTTGCGTCAATAAGAGTTCGGGTGAAAAATCCGGCTTGGCATAGAGTTCAAAATGATTGCCCCGGGTGTCGATCTTATCCTCGTCGGAGTAGACGATGTCGACCGCGTTGCCCGCAGCCAATTGGCCTTCAATTGTCGCGGAGAACTCAGCGAAGCAACGCCTGTCAAGTGCATCATCGTGATCAAGCCAGCCGAAATAATCGGTGGTGACAGCCGCGATGCCCCTATTGCACGCAGTCGAGATGCCTCCATTGGCATTTCGCAGCACTACGACCCGTACATCGGCCGCGTGCTTTGTCGTGAACTCATTGAGGTACTTAACAACTTCGGCATCGGTGGAGCCGTCATCAGAGACAACAAGTTGCCAGTGCTGCGCACTTTGATTAAGAACCGAAGACAAGCACACATCAAGGTAGGAAACGGGTGGATTGAATACCGGCACTACCACCGCGATCGCGATCGTGTTGGGCACTGACCCTGGCGTAGCGACTGCCGCTTCAGCCAACCAGGCTTGATACTGCTTGCCGATATTGCGCTCCCACATCTTGCGCTTGAGCCAGCGCTTGGCCCGCCCGGCCCGACGCTTCGCCTTGATCAGCAGGTTCTTCTCGGTCACTCCACCACCTAGCTAAGCCGAAACTGGGCCGGCAGTTGCACGAACCCTTGGCCGATCTCACCGGATTTACTGCGCACCGCAAACTCAACGGCGTCGTTCCACGAATCCAGCAACCGCGAGCCGGTGAAGTCAAAAACATCAATATGAACTCGGTACCGGCCCGGCAGCAACGGGTTATCAACGAGTGCGACATCAAAAACATTGTCGCCGGAGACCGTGCCCATGTCGAACCCGAGTCGATGATTGCCAATCATGGTGACTAGTGGCCCGCTTTCATGTTGCAAAGCGATGCGCACATTTGGCCCCAGCACCGGCTCTGAAGTAATAAAGCCAATGCGGAACTGGAAGGTTGAACCCGTCTCGGCGTGGTTCATCGGGTTGCCCTCGACATCAACAATTGCGGCGGTGCGCACTCGAAGAGTTTGATCGCCGGGGCGGGCGTCTTCACCTTCGGCTCGCACCGCGGTGACTTCGGGATACCGCGCTGCCTCCTGCGAGTTAACTTTGCGCAGGTACGAAGCAATAGTCGTAGTCGGGGCCCCAAACTCCTGCATTTCACCGTGTTCGAGCCAGGCGATCTCGTCGCATAGCCCTTCGAGTTGGCCCAAACCGTGACTGACGACGATGATCGTGCGCCCCGACCTGCGTAGGGCATAAAGATGGTCGAAGCACTTGCGCTGGAACTCCTCATCACCAACGGCCAAAACCTCGTCGATGAGCAGCACATCAGGTTTCATATGGACGGCGACCGAAAACCCAAGCCGGACATACATACCACTTGAGTAATGCTTAACTGGATCGTTGATGAAGTCACCAAGACCGCTGAAGTCGATGATCTCATCGATAACGGCTTGGATCTCCTTTTTTGGCATCCCAAGAATCGACCCGTTCAAACTGATGTTTTCGCGCCCGGTCATCTCTGGGTGGAAGCCCGCCCCGAGTTCAATAAGTGATGCGACCCGACCATCTGTGGTGATCGCGCCTTCGGTTGGGCGGTAAATCCCGCCAATCATTTTCAGGATTGTCGACTTACCCGAACCGTTATGACCAATCAACCCATAGACACTGCCCTTAGGGATCTGCAGCGAGACACCGCGCACCGCCCAGAAATCTTCGGGCTTACTCGAACGCCCGCGCACGATGCGTTCTTTGATCGAATTGCGGCGATCCACGTTGCGCTTAAATCGCTTGCCCACACCTTGCATATCAACCGCGATCGGCATATTTGTTGATTCGCTCATAGCAACTCACCTATGTCTTCACTCCAGCGATTGAAGATCGCCAAGCCCGCCCAGAAAGTCAAGAAGCCACCAACAAGTAGTGCCAAGATCACCAGAGCCGATGGAGCAATAAGTGAATACATCACCTCGTGCATGCTCTGCACGTACCACGACATTGGGTTAAGTTTCACTACCAGCGATAGCAATTCATTTTGCCCATCGACCATGCTGATCGGATAAAGCACGGGGGTCAGGAAGTAAAGGGCACTGAGCACCACCGCGACGATATACATCACGTCGCCGAACCTTGCATTGATAATTGAAAGCACTAAGCCGATACCTTGCGCAAAAAGTGCGGTGCCGATCAAAATCGGGATTGCGAGAATCCAAGTCCAGCCGACATTGCGAAGCCAAAGAAACATCAGTACTAACACTGTCAGTTCCAGTAGCACCTGAATGAGCTGCACGATCGATGCACCGAGAATCGGCGCCCACGCCGGGAACTGAACTTTTTTAAGGAGTTCGCCATTTGACTTGAGCTGCGTCATCGAGAGATTCAGTAGACCCGAGAAGAGGTTCCAGGTCACCAAGCCGGTAAATAGGAAAGCCGCGTATGACGCGCCTTCGCCATTGCCTAGGTCTGGGGCCTTAATGCGAAAGACCAAACTGAAGACGGCGGCGAAAACCACCAAGATGGCAAGTGGCTGGATCAAGGACCAGGCCCAGCCCAAGATGCTGGAGCGGTAACGGGTGGCGAAATCCCGGTTGGCAAAGGCCCCGATTAGAGCCCGTTGCCGGTAAAGGTCGGTCAACATGTTGCCCCACCTCTCC
>WLLZ01000117.1 GCA_009700485.1 Actinomycetota bacterium
CCCCTGACCTTTGGGATGACCAAGATCGGGCCCAGCAGGTCACTTCTCGGCTTTCATTCGTGCAGGGTGAAGTCCGGCGGGTTGAAAACCTCCGCCGGCGTTTTGATGACCTGCCGATCCTTTACGAACTTGCTGACGATGAGGGTGATGCTGGTGCCCTCGCCGACGCCGATAAGGAACTTGAGTCGATGCAGGCAGCCATCGATGAGCTGGAGGTCCGCACCCTTTTATCCGGTGAGTACGACTCACGCGAGGCGCTGATCACTATCCGAGCCGAGGCCGGTGGCGTTGATGCCGCCGACTGGGCGGAAATGCTGCTGCGGATGTATTCGCGATATTGCGAACGGCACAACTGGTCACTTGAAGTTTATGAGACTTCCTACGCTGAAGAAGCCGGCATTAAGTCGGCCACATTCGCGGTGAAGGCGCCCTACGCCTATGGCACCCTTTCGGTCGAACAGGGCACTCATCGATTGGTTCGTATTTCGCCATTTGATAATCAAGGGCGCCGCCAAACCTCATTTGCGGGTGTTGAGGTAATCCCGGTGATAGCGCAAGCCGAGAGCATTGATATTCCGGAAGATGATTTGCGTGTTGATGTTTATCGGTCGAGTGGCCCAGGTGGTCAGGGGGTTAACACGACCGACTCTGCGGTGCGCCTCACACATATTCCAACCGGTGTAGTGGTGTCGTGCCAAAATGAGCGTTCACAATTGCAAAACCGCGCCACTGCGATGGCAGTACTTCAGGCGAAATTACTCGAGCGCCGCCGGCAAGAAGATCGAGCCAAGATGGACGCTCTAAAGGGCGACTCGACCGGGTCGTGGGGTAATCAGATGCGCTCGTATGTGCTTCACCCGTATCAAATGGTCAAAGACCTTCGCACCGAGGAGGAAACCGGCAATACGGCCGCGGTTCTCGATGGCGAGATAGATGCCTTTATTGAGGCCGGAATCCGGTGGCGCAAGCAGCAGTCCGCCTGATCTGGGGCACCTTCGCATAGACTGCGTACGTGATCCTGTTCGACGGAGTTACCAAGCTCTACGCAAATCAAGAGCGCCCTGCCTTGGACGAGGTTTCCCTTGAGATCGAAAAGGGTGAGTTCGTTTTCCTCGTTGGCCCATCGGGCTCAGGTAAGTCCACCTTCTTGCGGTTAGTGCTGCGCGAGGAGCGCCCGACTAAAGGTCAGGTTTGGGTTGCGGGCAAAGAGTTGAATCGACTTTCAAATTGGAAGATCCCAGCCTTGCGACGACAGATTGGCACCGTGTTTCAGGACTTCCGGTTGCTTCCGAATAAGACCGTGGCCGAGAATGTCGCCTTCGCCCTTGAGGTTATTGGTAAGCCCGCGTCGCATATTCGCAAAGTGGTGCCCGAAGTTCTCGAAGTCGTAGGCCTCGAAGGCAAAGAGGAGCGCCGGCCCGATGAACTGTCGGGTGGCGAGCAGCAGCGCGTTGCAATTGCAAGGGCTTTCGTTAACCGGCCAATCTTGCTCATCGCCGATGAACCGACCGGAAACCTCGACCCTGGCACCTCGGTCGGCATCATGAAGTTGCTCGATCGTATTAATCAACTTGGCACGACCGTGGTGATGTCAACCCATGATCAGGCAATTGTTGATCAGATGCGCAGGCGGGTGATTGAGCTCGAGGGTGGTCATGTCGTGCGCGATCAGTCACGCGGTGTTTACGGGTATGCAAGGTAATCAGTAACTAACCTGACTAGAGATAGGGAGGGATCAGCATGCGCGCAAACTTTGTGGCAAGTGAAGTTAGCAGCGGAATTCGTCGTAACTTGACCATGACAATGGCAGTAATCATCACTGTTGCTGTTTCACTCGGTCTCTTTGGCGCCAGCATGCTGGTGCGAGCGCAGGTTTCAACAATGAAGGATTTCTGGTACGACAAAGTTGAGGTATCAATCTTTCTTTGCGGTAAAGGTAGCGATACCCCTTCATGCGCCGGTGGGCCTGTTACTAAAGCCCAGCGCGACCAGATTAAAGCCGACCTCGAATCTTTGAAGCCTCTTGTTGACAGTGTTTACTACGAGTCGCAAGCCGAAGCATTTGCGCGGTTCCAAGAGCAGTTCAAGAATTCACCGATTGTCGACAACGTCAAACCAACAGCGCTTCCTGAGTCCTTCCGCGTGAAGCTTTCTGACCCGACTAAGTACGACGTTGTGGCTTCGGCATTTGCTGGTAGGCCTGGTATCGAGCAGGTTAATGATCAACGTAAAATCCTGGATAAGTTCTTCCGCTTACTCGGTGGCCTACAACTTATTGCGCTGCTAATCGCTTTGTCCATGCTCGTGGTAACGGTGCTACTGATCGTCAACACCATGCGAGTAGCCGCCTTCAGTCGGCGCCGGGAGACCAGCATTATGCGATTGGTCGGTGCCTCGAACTTCTATATCCAATTGCCATTCTTATTAGAGGCAGCGGTAGCGGCCGGCATCGGGGCGATCTTGGCGGTGGTTGGGCTGGTGTTCGTCAAGATTATTGTCATCGATCAAGTCCTCGCGACGTCCTTCCAGTTCACGGCCTTCGTCGGCTGGGATGCCGTGCTGGCGATCGCTCCGCTCATGATCTTGGTGGGAGTAGGGCTGGCCGCGATCGCTGCTTTCTTCACCCTCCGCAAATATTTACGGGTCTAAATGCCCGCAACCCCGTGTTACGCATGGGGATTATGTGACATAACGGTTATTCTGGGGGGGTGCTTCCCCGCCGCCGGCGGGCGGTTTTAGTTGCCGCCCTCGCCGTCTCGATGCTGCTACCTGCCACCGGGGTGCCCAGTGCTCAGGCTGCCTTTGACCCAGGTAATCGGGTAAATGCGGCTGACATTGACGGCCAGGTAGAGCAGGCCGGCGAGGCCGTAGATGCCGCCAATGCGAAGGTCTCGCGGGCTCTCAAGACATTGGTGTTGGCTCGTGGTCAACTACCTGCTGCCCGAAGAGCCAAAGTGGTCGCCGAGAGGTCTGCAACATCGGCGTTGGTGGAGGCAGAGCGTGCGGCAAATGCGGCTCGAATGGCGAATATCGCAGTTATCACTTCGCAGGTTCAGCAACAGCGCGTGAGCACCGAACTACAGGCGGTATCAGATCAAATTGATGATGTAGTGCGACTTGTCTACCAGCAAGGCCCTCTTGGTGAGATAGAAGTAATTCTTGATGCGAAAGATCCGGGTGATTTTGCATTAAGGCTCGCTTCGGTTGACGCGATTTCAAAGTCCCAGGCGACAGCGCAAAGTAACCTTTTCAAAGCCCGAGCCGATCTGGTGATGAAAGGCGTCCAGCATGAGGCTCTGAAAGCCACGGCGGAAAAAGCAAAGCTTGCCGCAGAGACGCAGTTGGCAAACGCCCGGCAGGCGCAAGCCCAGGCCGGCGCCGCGCAGCTGCGCATTGTGCAGTTGGTGGCTGAACGCAAGGCGTCGTTGGTTATCGCAAAGAAAAATAAGGCAGTGATTGCGAAGAGGTTTCAGCGGCTAAAAGCGAAGCAGGCTTTGATGGCCAAGCAAGCTGCAGCTGCCGCGAGGCGCGAGGCTGCCAGGCTTGCTGCCCAAGGTGATAACTCACCAACGGGAGAGCTGCGATGGCCCATTGACGGCGGTGGAGTCAGCGCAGATGTGGGCCCGCGGGTGCACCCGGTCTACGGCTACGACTCTTGCCACACCGGCACCGATATTCGCGGCGCCACAGGCACCCCTATTCATGCAGCTGCCGCGGGAACCGTCGCGATGATCTCCGACGGCGGACCATATGGCCTGGCAACACTTATTGCCCACGCCGATGGAATGACCACCTTTTATGCACATCAGTTGAGTGTCAGCGTCAGCGAAGGCCAGCGCGTAGATGCGGGCGAGGTAATCGGGGCCGTTGGCACCAGCGGATGGGTAACCGGCCCCCACTTGCATTTTGAAGTGCGCCTGGGAGGTACCGCCTATGATCCAATGGGTTGGTTCGGGGGCTCCAAGAGCCCGGTTTCCTGCCAGTAGTGCCCATTTGGGCATTGATCGTGCTCGCTGGGAGCGTTGTTTGTTGAATATTGGAGGTGATGGGCGATGCCACGTGAGACCGGGCGCAAGGTAATTGCCCAAAACCGTAAGGCGCGGCATGACTACTCGATCGAGGATGTCTTTGAGGCCGGCATGGTCTTAACCGGCACCGAGGTTAAGTCGCTGCGCGAGGGTCGGGCAACTTTGACCGATGGCTACGCCATTGTTGAAGATGGCGAAATGTGGCTGCGCGGAGTCCACATCCCCGTTTACGACCTGGGCACCTGGAACAACCATGAGCCGCGCCGGCCCAGAAAGTTGCTACTTCGACGCGAAGAGATTCGTCGGATAACTAATAAGACCAAGGAATCGGGCTTGACGCTGATCCCGCTCGCCATGTATTTCAAGGATGGTTACGCCAAGATTGAAATAGCACTCGCCCGCGGCCGCAAAAGTTACGACAAGCGCCATGCGATAGCAGAGCGTGAGTCAAAGCGCGAAACAGATCGTGCTACCGGGCGCCGGAGTAAGGGCAACGACTGAGCACGACTTATTAGTGCCGATGAGCACCGGCCTTCGCAAAGCAATTCACTATTTGGTTTCATCCTCATTAACTTCACCGAGTCGGGTGATTCGTTGGGCATGCCCGACCAACCCACCAAGCATGACAATGGACGCGGTGTCATCGGCGGCCTCCAGGGCTTGATGAATGCTCGTTTCGCTGGCAGCACTGTCAGTTGTCTGGTCGGCGATGGTGGCAGCGGCAGCGGCGAAAACCCGGGCAAGTGGTGAGAGTTCGTTCGATGAGCCAGCGGCCGGGCGCTCGGTGATCAAGTGGTTCAGGTCTGAAGCAATTGACAGTACGCGTGCTGCCATCACTTGCGTCACTCGAAGTTGCCCTTCGAGTTCGCGCAGATCGAATTCATGGATAGCCGGCGACCATCGCCGGTGATCACGCACATCTTCAACAGCTACGGCTAGGCGCATAGTTTCATCGCGTTGACGTACCGCTTTGTCGAACCAGGTGCGAGTGATATCAGGAGTAAGAGTCAGCTGCACCCCCTGCGCAATGTCATTTAGTAGCTCAGCCAGTTCATTTTGAATGCTTGACAATTCAACTTCGGCGCGGCCGACCGGCTTACCTCTACTAGTGAAGTAGGAGGCAACAAGTGCGCAGGCGCCACCGACCATAACCCCAAGGAATCTTTCAAGGGCGCCCTCCGGGCTCGTATGTGCGCCGATGACCAAAATAACGGTGACAGCAACAGCCATGGCGGCATATGGAGCTGAACGTGGGTCAGCCACCTGTAATAACCGAATGATGCCGAAACTGGCGAGCACCAAGATCGCGATAGTTGCGGGCCCGAAACCAATAAGTGAAATCGCGGCGAAAGCGACAGCGGAGCCAGCAACCACCCCGATAACCTGAAAAAGGGCCTCCTTGGCAGCGTGGTGGAAAGTGGCTCGGGTTGCCACCACGGCGGTTA
>WLLZ01000118.1 GCA_009700485.1 Actinomycetota bacterium
AAGGAAGTTGACGCTCGCGTTGAGCAGGTTTTCACCGAGGCCTATCTTGAAGTAGAGCGCGAATTCGTTGGTGTATTCGCCAGGCTCTTCCCCGGTGGTGAAGGCCGGTTGATCTTGACAGACCCAGACAACATGCTCACCACGGGTATTGATGTCGAAGCCCGCCCCCCAGGCAAGAAAATTAAACGCTTGTCATTACTTTCTGGCGGTGAGCGATCTTTGACGGCGGTAGCCTTCTTAATTGCATTGTTCAAGGCCCGCCCGAGCCCCTTCTATGTGCTCGATGAGGTTGAGGCTGCACTTGATGATGTGAACCTTGGCCGGTTGATTGACATCATCGAAGAGTTACGTTCGAGTTCGCAGCTCATTGTCATCACGCACCAAAAGCGCACCATGGAGATCGCTGATGCGCTCTACGGAGTATCGATGCGTGGTGATGGTGTCACCCAGGTGATTGGCCAGCGCTTGCGCGATGTCGAGACGGCCAGCGCATAGCTGCACCATTGCTCTTTTACGTGGCTTGCCCTTAGCGCGGCGCTGATGTTCTGAAAGGATGCACCTCATGAATACAGGCTTGATCTACGCCGGAGTCGCACTGCTGGTCGTCGTAACTGCGATAATCACCGTGCTAGTGCTGCGGCGCAGGTCGGCCGCGACAATCGCCTATGAACCCGATGCGGAAGACGTTGCGGCCGAGCAGCTGGTCACAGAGCAGCCGGTACCAGAGGAGATAAGCACAACTCTCGAAGTTGAGATCCCCGCGGCGGCCGCTGGGCGATTGCATCGGCTTAGAGCCCGATTGGCTAGATCGAATAGTGCAATTGGTAAGGGCCTACTGGCGCTGCTTAGCTCTGACGAGCTTACTGATTCGACCTGGGATCAAGTCGAGGAGACATTGTTAATGGCCGACCTAGGTGTCGGCCCGACTCAAGAACTGATTGCCCGGCTCCGCACCCGGGTGCAGGTAGCCGGCACCGCAACCCCGGAGCAGATCAAAGCCATGCTTCATGAAGAACTTCTAATATTGGTAGATCCCACGATGGATCGGTCCATAGTGATGAGCGCTCAGGGTCGTCCAGCGGTAATTTTGGTAGTGGGTGTAAACGGCACCGGCAAAACAACCACCACCGGCAAACTTGCTCGGCTACTTATTGCAGATGGCCAAACCGTGGTGCTAGGGGCGGCAGACACCTTCCGAGCCGCCGCCGCTGATCAGTTGCAGACCTGGGGTGATCGGGTGGGTGCCTCGGTGGTGCGGGGCCCAGAGGCCGGTGACCCAGCCGCTGTCGCTTTCGATGCGGTCAACTTCGCGGCGGAAATCGAGGCTGACACCGTAGTTATCGACACCGCCGGACGCCTACATACCAAAACCGGTCTCATGGACGAACTCGGAAAGGTGAAGCGGGTAGTCGAAAAAAAATCACCGGTGGACGAAATCTTGCTGGTACTTGATGCCACCACCGGGCAAAATGGCATGGCTCAGGCTCGGGTTTTCCAAGATGTCGTCGACATCACCGGTATCGCCCTGACCAAACTTGATGGCACGGCACGTGGCGGGATCGTCGTGGCCGTCCAGCGTGAGCTCGGAGTCCCGGTCAAGTTAGTGGGCTTGGGTGAAGGGCCAGATGACCTCGCCCCATTTGATCCGATCGAGTTTGTCGACGCCCTTGTCGGGGATTCGTAACACAGCGTTAACTTAAATTGCTGGCGATGTCACATAAGTGAAACGTGATTAGCAAATCCGCGAAATGTAGCTAAGTCATTCTCCTGTCACTGAACCTTTAGTGGAGTCGAGCCAGCTCGGCATAGGGAGAGACGGATGGAAACCGCGTTGGACTCGGGTAATACCGCATGGCTGTTAACTAGCGCGGCATTGGTACTGCTAATGATTCCCGGATTGGCCTTCTTCTACGGAGGTATGGTCCGTTCAAAATCAGTACTCAATATGTTAATGATGGTGATGGGTGCCCTCTTTGTTGTTGGCATCCTTTGGGTGCTAGTCGGCTATTCGATGGCATTTGCACCTTCGTATGGCAACGCTGGTCTCCTTGGCAACATCACCCAGTTCGCTGGGCTCGAGGGGTTGATGACCAATGATCCTGAGGCGGGAGTGCCGGCCATGGGATTCGTGGCTTTCCAAGCCATGTTTGCCTGCATCACGGTTGGTTTGATCGCGGGTGCGATCGCGGACCGAACCAAGTTCAGCGCCTGGCTAATTTTTGCCGGTGGGTGGGCGGTACTTGTCTACTTCCCGGTAGCCCACTGGGTTTTCAATCTCAATCCTGAGACCGGTGGTTGGCTCTACAAACTTGGGGTAATTGACTTCGCCGGTGGCACCGCCGTTCATATCAACGCGGGTGCGGCCGCCTTGGCGCTGGCCATTGTCATCGGCCGGCGCGTGGGTTGGCCAAAGACACCCATGCGCCCACACAATCTCACTTTGGTGATGATCGGTGCTGCCTTGCTGTGGTTCGGCTGGTTCGGGTTTAACGCCGGTTCGCAGATTGCAGCCGACAACACCGCTGCCGTGGTCTTCATGAACACCTTCATTGCTACCTGCGCTGCAGGATTGGGCTGGCTGGCCACCGAGAAGATCCGCGATGGACATGCCACCTCACTTGGTGCGGCATCTGGAGTTGTTGCCGGCCTAGTGGCAATTACGCCAGCTTGTTCGGCCGTGAGCCCACTTGGAGCTATTGCTTTAGGTGCTCTGGCCGGGATCATCTGCGCCTTGGCTGTCGGGCTTAAATACAAGTTCGGATTCGACGACTCCCTAGACGTCGTGGGGGTGCACCTCGTTGGCGGCTTAGTGGGCACCTTGCTCATTGGATTCCTAGCAACCGATGCTGCACCGGCAGGTGTCAATGGGTTCATCTATGGTGGCGGATTCGATCAGCTTGGCAAGCAGGCAATAGGTGCCTTCGCGGTGCTCTGCTATTCGCTAGTCATCGCATTCATCTTGGCTGTCATTATCAAGAAGACCATGGGCTTCCGTGTAAGTTCTGATTCCGAGATAAGTGGTATTGATAAAGCGCTCCACGCTGAGTCGGCCTATGAACTCGGAGAATCGGGCGGCGGCGGAGTTTTCGCCGGTGTCGGTCATGCTGCTCGCGCAAAGATGGAGGTGGAGTAATGAAGATGGTTACCGCAATCATCAAGCCGTTCAAACTTGAAGATGTAAAAAGTGCACTGGAGGAGCAAGGGGTTAACGGCCTGACGGTGTCAGAGGCATCAGGCTACGGCCGGCAAAAAGGTCATACCGAGGTCTACCGTGGAGCTGAGTACACCGTGGATCTCGTCCCGAAAGTTCGGGTCGAAGTACTGGTTGATGATGAAAGTGCAGACTTAGTTGTCGACACAATCGTCAAGGCGGCTCAAACCGGGCGCATCGGCGACGGCAAGGTTTGGGTGGTGCCGGTCGAGGCCGTGGTGCGAGTGCGCACCGGTGAACGCGGCCACGACGCGATCTAGGGGATGAGAAGAATTTGAGTGCGGGGGAGGTGCGTTCGTTTATTTTTGAGCGAGATGCACTGGTGCGCCGGCCTGGCCCATTTGGCACAGGCCGGCGGCGGGCTTTGTCCGCGCTCACCGATGAATGGCTGAAAGGGCTATTTGATTCGATAGGTCGTACCGCAGCCGATCTTTGTTTGGTAGCCGTTGGTGGGTACGGCCGGCAAGAACTCGCACCGGGCAGCGATATTGATCTATTGCTGCTGCATCGAAATAGTGCAGCAGCCGTGGCCCCCATCGCGGATAAAATTTGGTATCCGATTTGGGATACCGGCATATCCCTTGACCACAGTGTTCGTACCCCGGCTGAAGCACGTAGATTGGCAAGTGAAGATATCAAGGTAGTTCTCGGACTATTGGATACCCGAGTAATTGCCGGTGATGGCACTCTCGCAGAGAAATTGAGGCAGACTGTCTTCGCGGATTGGCGCGCTATGGCCATTAAGCGCCTCCCGACGTTGCGCGAATTAGTTGAGCAACGCAAGACAAATCATGGTGAACTTGGGTGTCTGCTTGAGCCTGACCTCAAAGAGGCATATGGCGGCTTACGTGATGCCACGGTACTTCGAGCGATTGCGGCAACGTGGGTAACTGATGTCCCGCATAGTGGCTGGCCACGAGCTCATTCATTTTTACTGGACGTTCGTGATGCGCTGCACCTAGTGACGGGCAAGTCTGGTGACCGATTGCTGCTGCAAGAGCAAGATGGCGTCGCCGCTGCTCTTGGCATCGCAGATGCTGATGAGTTACTGCGGCAGGTTTACACGGCGGCTCGAAGCATTGCGTTCGCATCGGATTCCACGTGGCACCGGGTGGAACGACTCAGTAGCGGGCCATCGAGACTTTCGCGCCGACTGGTTAATCGACGCGGACCGGAGCGAGTGCCACTTGCCGATGGGGTGGTGGTGCAAGGTGGCGAGGTACTACTCGCTATTGAGGCGCGGCCGGCCACCGACCCCATTTTGGCGCTAAGAGCGCCTGCGGCTGCGGCTCAAGCTGGGTTACCGCTTGCACCAATAACGGTCGAAAGACTAGCTAGTGAGTGTGGACCGCTTCCGATTCCGTGGCCGGCGCCGGCCCGTGAGGCATTCGTTTCGCTTTTGGGTTCAGGTACATCTCTCGTACGGATGTGGGAGTCAATGGACCAAGCCGGCCTGATCGAGTCGCTCATTCCACACTGGAGCACCGTACGCTCGGCTCCGCAACGTAATGCGGTGCACACTTTCACGGTTGATCGCCATTTGGTTGAAACCGCGGTGCAAGCCAGTGCATTTACCCGTGAGGTGCATCGACCAGATCTACTTTTACTGGGTGCACTGCTGCATGACATTGGCAAGGCTCGCCCCGGTGATCACAGCGTGGTTGGCGCCGAAATCGCCGCCGATTTGGCCGAGCGGATGGGGTTTACGGCTGAGGATTCGCTGGTCATAGTGGATCTAGTGCGTCATCACCTACTCTTGGTTGATACTGCCACGAGGCGTGATCTAGAGGATCCAGCAACCGTTGACTATGTCACCTCACGCATCGACAATCCAGAAACTTTGGATCTCCTGCATGCCCTAACGCGTGCCGATGCTTTTGCAACCGGGCCGGCGGCGTGGAGTGATTGGCGCGCAAAACTTGTGACTGAATTAGTTTACAAAGCGCAGGCCCAGCTTGCGGGGCATCCAACACCGGCCGAACCTGAACTTAGTGAAGTTCAGCAGGCGGCACTTGCTAGCACGGGGGTATGGGTGGCGATGGAGGCGGCGGAAGACGGTTACCACCTCACAGTTGCCGCCCCCGATCGTTTAGGTCTGTTATCCACGGTGGCCGGGGTGCTCTCACTTCAGCGGCTGCAAGTGCGTAGTGCTCGGGTCATTACCGTTGGCGAGCGCGCCGTTCAGATCTGGACGGTGTTCCCAACGTTCGGTGACCCACCAAGTTCGCAG
>WLLZ01000119.1 GCA_009700485.1 Actinomycetota bacterium
ACGACCTCGGGGGCACCGTCGCCGCCCAAGAGATCTAGGGCGACGCGGGCCATGATCAGACGTCCAGCACGCGTCGCTTGGCGTAAGTGCCGCAGGTCGGGCACGCGGTGTGAGCCAGGCGCTTTTCCTTGCAGCGGACGCAGGTCACCAAGGTAGGCAGGGTGGCTTTCCACTGCGAACGGCGGTGTCGGGTGTTAGAGCGCGAGGTTTTGCGCTTCGGTACTGGCACGGTGTCCTCTTTCTTGGTTAACTTTGGTCTTCGGTTAAGTCTGGTTCTCGGTTGATTCTGGATCTGCCAAGGCAGCAAGTGCAGCCCACCTTGGATCAAGCTGTTCGTGCAGGTGCCCTGGATTGTCGTCTAAATTGATCCCGCAGACTGAACATAGGCCTGCACAATCGCTATGACACACCGGTGCTAGCGGAAATCCCAGCACCACCGCATCTCGCAGCGTGGCTTCCAGATCGATCATGTCATCCTGAAGTTTCGGCAGCGGGTCTTCGTCTTCATCACCGGGCTCTTCGACCACCGCGCCACGAGCATCTGTGGCGGGATAAACGAATAACTCGTTGAACTCAATCACTTCGTCCCAACTAGTTGGATCTAGACACCGGGCGCACTCGGCGTCAACATGCACATCCGCTGATCCGGAGACCAAAACTCCTTCCATGACCGACTCCAGCCGCAGTTCAAGTTCGACCGGTGAGCCAGGAATGACTCGAGCTAGTGCCACCCCCATGTCGACCGGGCTGGGAACCGTCCGGGTTACCGTGACCATCGACCCGGGCCTGCGAGGCAGGTTCAAAGCCCGGGTGTCAAGCACCAGCGGACTTCGAGGGTCGAGGCCGGTCACTGCACCCCTGTCGGATTAGCACGGTTGGTCATGGCGAAACAGCAGCTTTTGGCTGAAGGTTACTCGCAGGAGGATACCGCTTAGGTGCTGCAGACATAAAATCGGACATCTGGCCCACGTTTTGGGGCCACTGAATCAGCGTTGGTCGTCGTAAATCTCATCCAGCGCTGCGTGCGAGGGCTCGGGGGCTAAATCCTCATAAACCTGGGCCCGAAGCCGCTCGCGCCCGCGATCTACGGTCTGCAAAGTCTTGTTTAGGGCGATTTCGAAAGTGGCCAATTTGGCATCGATGTAGTCATCGGTCTCCATCCGCATGCGGGCCGTTTCTTCAGCCGCCTCCGCGCGCATAGCTTGGGACTCCCCCACCGCCGCTAGATAAACCTCATGTTCGGTGACCATGCGATCGGCCTCACCCCGGGCTCGCTCAAGTAATCGGTCGGCCTCCCGGCGACCATCTTGAACCACGGCCTCGCGGTCAGCGAGGAGTTCATCAGCGCGCGCCACCGACTCGGGTAGTAACTGCCGAATCTCATCGATGAGATCGAGTACCTGAGCCCGGTTCACCAAGCAAGATGCCGAAAGCGGCATGGCCTTAGCGTCTTCGATCAGGACGGCGAGTTCGTCGAGCCGTTCTTGGACGTCCAAAGCATCTCCTCGTCTTAACCTAATTTCTCAGCCTATTGTGCCCGAAATCTTCGCTCGGAGCTGCTCCAACACGAGGTCAGGCACTAGACCCGTCACATCTCCACCATATGTGGCGACTTCCTTAACCAAACTGGACGATAAATAGCTATAAAGGGGGTTGGTTGAAATGAATACGGTTTCGACACGGGTCAGCCGGTAGTTCATCTGGGCCATCTGCAATTCATAGTCGAAGTCACTGACGGCACGAAGGCCTTTGACGATCACCGGCGCATCATGGTCACGGCAGTAGTCGACAAGGAGCCCGTGGAATGAATCTATTTTCACATTTGGAAGCGGCGCCACCACTTGCTTGAGCATTTCGATGCGTTCTGCAACGGTAAACAAACTCGACTTAGTCTTGTTGATCAGCACCGCGACAATTACCTCGTCAGCCATTTCGGCCGCGCGTTCAAAGACATCTAGGTGCCCATTTGTGCACGGATCAAAGGACCCAGGGCAGACCGCTCGGCGCATTGCCGACTCCTCACTAACTGATTAGAGCATTTTCAGGTGCTTGACCGTACCAAAGAGTCGTGTCGCCGTGCCGGCGTACTTGCAGAACTTCCCATGAATCCGGCAGCGGAGTTTGGCCATCACTGGTGGGCCGTTCGACAATTACCAATGCCTCATTGGTCAATAATCGATTTGCCTGCAGCAGCATCAGTACCGCCGTGATCTCGGGTGAGCCAACTTCATAGGGCGGATCAACAAAAACTAGCCCGAAGGGCGGTGCCCCAAGGCCTTCAAGAACGGCGCTAACATCACCAATCAGCAATTGGGCCCCTGGCAGTGCCACCGCGTTGATATTGGCCTCGATGACTTCACCGGCAGCACGTGCCTTTTCTATCAACACAACTCGGTGCGCACCGCGGCTCAAGGCTTCGAGACCGAGAGCTCCCGTACCCGCATAAAGATCAAGTGCCGAAAGTTCAGTCCAGTTGATCCCTACTTTGAGTAAGTGCGCAGACAACGCAGAGAACAACGACTCTCGGACCCGATCAGCAGTGGGGCGCGTGCCGCGTTTTGGCACAGTAAGCCGGCGTCCCTTGGCTTCACCCGCAATGATTCGGGTCATGCTTTCTCCAGGAATTCAGCTTGTTCGTCGGCAATAAGCGAACCAATTGCAAGTTTCAAAGCCAGGTGCGAAGTTAGCTCTGCATCACTTTCGACTATTGCATGCGCGGCAGTACGCGCGCGATCGATGATGTCTTCATCGCGCACTACTTCAAGTAGTCGAAGTGAACTGCGCCGACCCGACTGAACCGAGCTAAGAACATCACCTTCACGGCGCATCTCTAAATCCAATTGCGATAACTCAAAGCCATCGGTCGTTGAAGCAACGGCGAGCAGCCTTTCGCGAGATGGACTGCCCGCGTCCGCGTCAGTAACTAATAAACACAAACCCGGCAGGACACCGCGCCCAACCCGGCCACGCAACTGATGGAGCTGAGAAATGCCGAAGCGATCCGCGTCCAAAATAATCATCGTGTTCGCATCTGGAACATCAACCCCAACTTCGATGACCGTTGTTGCCACCAAAACATCGATACCGTCTGAACGGGCAGTATCAGCGAACCTAGTCATCACATCCTCTTTCGCATCGCCGCTCATTCGGCCATGCAGCATCTCGACTCGAAGATCTGGCAGATCGAGGGCGAGGGACTGCGCGACAGTTAAAACCGAAGCAATCGACGTCTCACTTGGATCATCGCCTACCTCATCTTCTCTGCTCTCGCCTCCAATACTCTTTCCATCGATACCCTCGCCACCGATACGCGGACACACGACGAATACTCGGTGATTTTGGGCCGCCTCCTCCTTCACTCGCTCCCAAGCTCGAATCAGGTGTCCGGGCTGTTCGCGGGTGGAGATGACATGGGTGGCGATCGGGGTCCGCCCTGCAGGAAGTTCAGACAGCGTAGAAATATCTAAGTCACCAAAAACTGTCATCGCGACAGTTCGCGGAATTGGTGTCGCGGTCATGACCAGCACATGAGGCCGGGTGCCATCACGGGCCTTGGCTGCAAGCGCTGCGCGTTGCTCCACTCCAAAACGATGTTGCTCATCGACCACAACCAGGGCAAGATCGCGAAACTCAACGGTGTCTTGGATAAGGGCGTGGGTACCGACAACTATCCCGGCGTCACCGGTGATGACATCGAGGAGCTCAACCCGACGCTGCGCGGTGCGCTGTGATCCGGTAAGCAATGCCACCCGGGTACCATCATTGGCACCACCTAGGCGTCCGCGTTCCGCTAACGGACCGAGCAAGGTTCGAATAGATCGATAATGCTGCCCTGCAAGAACTTCAGTTGGCGCTAAGAGTGCCGCCTGCCCACCAGCATCAACGACTGACAACATAGCGCGCAGAGCCACAATAGTTTTACCGCTACCAACATCTCCTTGCAGTAGGCGGTGCATCGGGTGGGTGCCGGCCAAATCCTTTTCAATCTCTGCACCCACCGAGTTCTGCCCAGCGGTGAGCACAAACGGAAGCCGCTTATCGAATGCGGTGAGCATCGGGCCATCCAACACCGAACGCGAGGTCGCGGTGAGGTGTGCCATTTGCTGTCGCCGCTGGGCAAGAACCACCTGCAGCACGAATGCTTCCTCAAATTTAAGTCGCGCCCGTGCCAATTCAACTTCGGCAAAATCCACTGGTCGGTGAATCAGGCGAAGTGCCCGCCCTAGATCCGCTAACCCTTCGGTCACTCGCACCTGTTCAGGTATCGGGTCGGCAACCTCTCCCAACGTATCAAGCACCATCCGCACCGCGCCAGCAATCTGCCAGGAGGTCAAGGAGCCGGTGGCCGGATAAACCGGAATGAGCGCCCCCGCGAACGCTGCGATCGCCTCAGGATCATCGTCCACTCCCTCGGGAAAGAGCAGAAATTGGGGATGAGAAAGTTGCCGCTTATTGCGGAACGAGGAAACCTGGCCCGAAAATAAACCGCTACGCCCTGCCCGCATCTCGCGTTCGCGCCAAGCCTGATTAAAGAAAGTCACCGAAAGGCGGCCTTTACCATCAGTAACCACCACTTCAACAATTGAGCCGCGGCGCTGTTTCATCGGGCGCACAGTCACCGACTCGATTTCGGCAACTACTGTCACCGATTCACCGTCGGTCAAAGTAGATAAATCTGTTAGCTCACCACGTTGGGCATAGCGGCGCGGATAGTGACGCAGCAGGTCATTAACCGTGGCCATTCCGAAGGATTTGGCGAGCACCTTGGCGGTCTTGCCGCCAACCACCCCCTCGAGTGGACGTTGGAGGTCATCGGATGTCATTCGACTCCGATGATTAGCGGCCAGAGCGGTTGTCCACCGTCATAGCTACTGATTTCGACAAGCGGAAATTCATGCTGCACCCATTCGGGTATACCGTCAGTGATTTCACTGCCGGCTTCAAGACCCGCAACTAAAGTAACGAGTTCACCGCCCACGACCAACATGCCGCGAAGGAGCTCGCGAATGACGGTGACAACATCCTTACCAAGTACCACGATGTCGCCGTCAACCAAACCTAGAACATCACCAATCTGGCATGGGCCGACCGTGGTCAACGCCTCACGAACAGCGATGGTCACCGCGCCGTAACGGGTAGCCCCGGCCGCACGTGTCATTGCCACCACATCATCTTCGAAACGAGCGCCATCTTCATGAACCGCGATGGCGGCAAGAGTCTGCACAATTGACCGTGTTGGGATAACCGAAACTCGAATAGCGCCCGCGCGAGCTTGCTCCGCTGCAACTTCAGCCACCGGCCAGGTGTCTTTATCGCTCGGCAGCACAACTACTTCAGCTGCACCGGATGCAGTTATTGCATCGAGTAACTCCTTTGTCGATGGCAGCTGCCCGGGTTGCGCCGGGACGATAGTCACCCCGAGGCC
>WLLZ01000012.1 GCA_009700485.1 Actinomycetota bacterium
ACTTGCGCTCGCGGAGGTTCGCCTCGACAGCGGCCTCGATCACGGTGTCGAGCGCACTCGTCGCTTCGTCGAGCACAATGATTCGCGGGTCGCCAGCAAGAGCGCGCGCGATGGACAGGCGCTGCAACTCTCCGCCACTAAAGCCGCCGTCCGCCGATACGACCTGATGGAAGTACGCCCCCGGCCGGCCGAGGATTGTTTCCTCAATACAGGCATCTCGTGCGGCGCGTTCCAAGGCATCATCTGTGATGCTGTCATCCCACAGCGTGAGATTGTCGCGGATCGTGCCGGGAAAGAGCGCAGCCGTCTGCGGGACATAAGCGATGTCGCGGGTGCGCCGGTCTCGTGGAACGGCCAAGCGGGGTACACCGTCGAGGGAGACGTAGCCCGACCAAGGGCGTAGTTCACCCGTCATGAGTTTTGCGATGGTGGTCTTGCCGCTACCGCTTGGGCCCACGAGCGCAACCCGACAACCCGCCGCTATTTGGAGGGAGAGATCCCGCAGCAGCGGATCCGGAGAATCTCCGTAGCCAAAGTTCACTTCGTGTAACGAGACTTGGCCACTGAGCCGCTGTGTTGACGCCTCGTCGGAGTCCGTGACGGTGAGCATTTCGGCGTCAAGGGGCTCGCGCAACACCGGACCGAACTCCTTCTCGGCACTGGTAACGGTTTGCAATACAACCGCGAACTTAGCCACCGAGGCAAATCCCAGGAGCACCGAAACCATATACGCCTGCGCTGCCACCACGGTGCCAAGCGAAACGGTGCCCACGAAGACCTGGGCAACCCCGATCGCGAGGAAGGCGCCCAGACCTAATGACTGGCCAAGTACCGGCACGGTACCCGTGTATTGGTCTGCGATACCCAGTTTGGATATCGAGGTTGAAAACTGCTGTCGAATAATCGACCATCTGGAGAAGGCGAACTGCTCCCACGCAGCGGCTTTGATCGACTCAGCCGAAGAAATTACGTCGGAGGTAAATCCGTTGAGCTGGACCCATTGCACGTCGTATCCACGCTGTGCGCGTGATCGGCGCCGCAAGATCCTAATGATCGCGATCCAGAGAATTAGGAGGATCACCACGGCGGCCACGCCCATGAATACATCGAGCAAGAAAATCATCAGGATGAAAATGATCGATGTCAGGGCGGTGGCGAGTTGGAGGGGTAAAACGTACCCTCCCATCTGGCAGTAATTTCGCAGGGCTTGCAGCCGGCCGATCAATTCACCCGAGCCAAAATTCTGGAGGGCCAGCACCTTCATCGTGAGAATGCTCCACGTAAAATCAATTGTGGCTGAGCGCTCCATACGAATCCTTAGGCGCCTGAGTACCGCATACTGCAGAGAGACGGCGGCCGCGGCGATAATGGTTGCAATCAGGATTCCGAGGGCGGTTACCGGTCCCCAGGTGGAATCTAAGCCAACAATGAACCTGTCAACAAAGATCCTCATTAGCAGGGGCACGGTAATCCCCGGAACAAGGAGGACGATCGAGACCACGAGAATGTAGAGCGAGGCCGACTTTGACCCGAACAGTAGTTTGCTAATTATCTCGCGACTTGACCGATCGGGCTCGAAGCCCGGCAGCGCCGTACCATCCGGAGCGAGGCTGTAGGTACGCAAAAGCAGATCCGCGGCAACATCCGGGGGCAGGCCCTGCAGCCCCCCCAACTGGCGCTCGATTACCTCTTCGGTGACATTCCGGCCTTGCGAGCTGAGCGCGTTGACGACCCGAGCCACCTGACTCACTTCTTGATTCACTCGAGCACCGACTTGTCCCGCACCAACATCGACACATCACTCAGGGTTCCCGAACTGATTTCCACGTCTGGGCCTTGGCCGATTGACCAGGCGTATCCGGACGGAGTAGAAGGATCCGGAGTCAACTCGATGGTAACCTCAATAACCGGCCCTCCCGCAAGGAAGAAATCGACGAGCGTGGAGTTGCCCCCGACAATGAAATCAATCCGTTCAGCCGAAACAGGTGTCGGTGAAAGAGCAGCCACCGTGCCGAGGATCACACCGTACTGAGCGCGTCGAGGCGCGTCGGCGGGTGAGACCAATGCCTCCATGCCTACACGGATTGTCTCTGCGTCTGTTGCGAGAACGAAAGCCTTGACGATTAGTTCGGCCCCGTCAGGCTGCATGTAAAGCATGGGGTCGCCCGGCAAAGTTACTCGTCCCGGAAGTGCAGACACCTCTACAACTAGCCCATCCCCCGGGCTCAAAACCGGCGTGGGGTCGTTTTGGCCTTCGACAGAAATGCTTAGAAGTTCTTGACCCTTCAGCACTCGCTGGCCTGGCTCGACGTCGACGCTTTTAACAACGCCGCTAAGTGTTGTGCCCACCTCGTTATAGCCGCCAGCGGGCAGGACGTAGCCAAAACCCGAGACAGTTTGTGGAGCACGACCGAAAACCGCCCACACCAGGACGGCAGCCACCAGGACGATCAGGCCTATCAGCGAGACCACCAGGGGCCGGGAAAGAGGTTTGTCGGATTCGTTGACGGCAGCGGCCGGGTCTGTCGGGGCATCAATTCGCATACCTAAAAATTACCCCATTTCATGTGAGCCTGTTGATTTTTCTGGGGATTATGGGTCTGATTCTCGACTAGGTAACAACTTATATGTGGTGCCGTGTAGTGCTGCTGGGGGGAATCGAGGGGCGGTATCCGATGTCCGAGCGCAGCCCATCCATTTCTGCAATCTGTTTCGTGGGTGGGGCGGGTCGGGCTCGAACCGACGACGACCGGATTATGAGTAGGGCCATCGATAGGTCCTCCCTTCGACACGGACGCCAGACACCTCATTTTTTGCAGCGTGTTTTCTACTTCGCTTTCTCCGCTTTGATCATGGATCAAGCCCCCTGTCGTTGGGGGAAACGGGGGAAAGCCGTTGATCCTTCCAACTCCTCGAAGGACGGCTTGCACGATTGACGGTCCGGGGAGGTCGCATTGCACGCCAACTCAGAACAGCTGCGTCCCTCGGTCCGATGATGGGTTTGGGGGTTCAGCACCAGCGCTGGCCTCGGGCACGACGTACCCACCATGCTCATCACCAACGACCCGATCAGCCCCGCGAAAAACATCAGCGGACGCCGCGCCCGACGAATGAAAACCGAACAGCGCCTCGCCGAATCGATTCGCTTCCTCGGCCTCGACGCCCTCTCCGGCGCCGACTGCCCGGCTACAGCACCACCCTCAACATCCTGCAATGAAAGTTCCTGCTGACCAGCGGCGAAATTTGATGAGCATTGTCAGCCGTGACCGGCGCACCTACCCACCCGTGCTCCACCAAGCCGAACTCCCCACCGTCACCTGGTGGGCAACCGCCGAATCAGCTCCCAGTTCGCCTGAGACTAGGGCTGAATGCGCTGCGTGAAATTCGGCGCTCACTCGCGCTGCCTTCAGCAGATGTCGGTTCCGTCCTGCGGGGCAATGTTCGGCAATGCTTCAATCTGGACACCTGCCGATCCCATCAACCGCGGCCAGCAGACCGTGAAGTTCGCCAACTCGGCGCCGCTCCCATGTTCCGCGAGCCATTCTCCGCTGTGCAACGACTGCTGCTGACGCCTCAGGTCATACACCCCGAAGTCGAACTGTCGCGGTGACGGCTGATCAGGGACACTGACCGCGGTCGCAAGCACCTGCCCCTTAGAAATCTTCACGGGCTTCACATTGGTTGTCCTCGAGTCCTCGCCCACCGGAATACTGCGATCGAAGATCCGTTGGAGTGCCGGGCTGAGGGTTCGCAGGTGGTCATAGCGCACCAGAAATCCGCAGGGATGCTGAATGTCGACCAGGTACTGAACCGACGACCCCGGCCCGTTCATCTGCCCATCACGGTTCTCCCGGTATGCAGCCCCACGAACGAAGTAGCCATCGACGGCGGCGGCTACTTTTCCATTCGCACTCGGGTCAGCAAAGCGAAGACCGCCGTGCGCTTTGTAGTACCGAGCCGACTCATTAAGCCGCCCCGGTGGTAGCCATCCATCGAGGGCAGCGACCTGTGCTGGAGGTTGCATGCGAACATTCCCGCAACTCGGAGCCTTACCACTGGGTAGCCAGGCGTCCTTACCGTTCCAGGACCATGTCACCGGTGCCTTCGCTTTCGGGTCGCCCTCGGCCACCGGTGCAAAAGCCAGCACACTCGTGGCCGCAAGCAGCAACGAACATGGGTAGGCGACCAGGCGCACTCCGCCAAACCAGTTTGACCCGCGGTCCACAGCGCGCCTGAGTGTCACCTCTTCACAATAGAAGTTGATATGAACCCCGTCAAGTGGTCGACGAGACTCACGAAAAGTGCCCGCGAAATGCTTTCCGTGTCTCACGTAGGAATGCCGGTGGTGTTGCGTTAACGGATCGCCCGGGGTGGGTGAGGGTGGCGGGATGAAGCGCTACCGCCGCTCGAAGCCGCCCATGCAGGCTCCTTCGGCGCTCGCGGGGTGCCGGTTCACTCCTGAACTGATCGATGCGGCCCGCCCACTACGGCATTCCGTCGGTGACCGCTGGTTGATCGATGAGACGTACGTCAAGGTCGCCGGCATCTGGCGATATGTGTTCCGGGCGGTGGACCAGCACGGCCAGGTGATCGACGTGTACGTCTCCAAGCACAGAGATATACCTTCGGCAACAAGGTTCTTCACCACGTCGCTGGCCGCGCATCGCGCCCCGGTCGAGGTCATCACCGACCGGGCACCGGCCCTGGCGAATGTGATCGAGGAACTGATCCCGGCCGCAATCTGATTGCTTCCCCCTCCGCCCACGATCCAGCACGCCATGCCATCGCGTAACGCAACGCCGCCGGTTTATTTACATTGAGTGAAATGGTTGGTGGGGCGGGTCGGGCTCGAACCGACGACGACCGGATTATGAGTCCGGGGCTCTAACCAGCTGAGCTACCGCCCCCAGAAGAACCAGTCTATTCGTTTGCTATTTCGATTGGTATTTAGATTTCTTTTCGGGGCTTCGTTCCGCTAGAGCGGCACCGCCGTGATAACTACCGAACATAACCGTACGCAGCATAAGTATTGGATTGTTGGTCCGGCTCAAGCCTAGACTTGAGCCGTTCGAGTGAGATGAGCCCTAGGAGATGGAATGTCTGTGCAAGAACTTGACTTACGTGAGTTCCGCGCATTAGCCCACGCGAGTGAAGGACAAATATTGTCCTACTACCGTGGTGACAACGCAGAAATGACTGGGCGCTGATGTCATCCTCATTGAAGTCTTTGACCGGCACTGGCGCAGTAGTCACGGGTGGAGCCTCAGGTCTCGGGCGCGCAATAACCGAGGCACTCGCGATGGCAGGTGCGAGTGTTGCCCTGCTGGATGCCAACGGGCCTGCGGCACAAGCTGCGGCCGCTGAACTCGTTGACTCAGGCTGTGATGTCATCGGTCTGCAGTGTGACGTCACTGTTCCAGACTCCTTGTCGGCAGCCATGGCAACTGCTGCGGAACGCTTCGGAGGAATTCGGGTCGTGTTCGCAAATGCCGGAATCTCCGCGGGTCCTGGGCCGGGCTCGGGCGGAAAGTCACTGTTGGAACTTGATGACGAGAATTGGGATCGCGTGTTGGCGGTCAATCTTTCCGGTGTGATCCGCACTGCGCGCGCAGCGCTTCCTTACTTGATCGAGTCCGGATCCGGAAGACTGATCATCACGTCGTCTTCCGCGGCAATCATGCCGACACTGTTCGTCGGACACGCCTATGCAGCGAGCAAGGCCGCCGTCCATCACCTGACCCAGTACCTAGCAATGGAACTCGCCGAACACAAGGTGCTGGTAAATTGCTTGGCACCGGGCCCGTTCGAGACGAACATTGCATCGGGAAGACTCAAGCAACCTGACATTGCCGAGCAAGTGGCAAAAAGTGTGCCACTCGGACGAATCGCCGACCCTTCGGAGATAGGTCCAGTTGCACTGCTACTTGCGAGTCCGGATAACGGGTTCATGACGGGCTCGCTCATCTCTATCGATGGCGGCACAGTCGCAGGCAACTGGTCTCACTGAAGGAAATCGGTGGCCGAGTCTCATGCAGATTGAGTTACACGACCTGGCTGCGAGCAGCCGTGTCCTCGGGGCGAGCCTGATTCTTCATTGCCGTCTGCACGCTGTTCACGAATTCGCTCAGTACCGGTGTCATAGGTCCTTGACGAGTTAGCACAGACATCTGGAGTACCGGAGTTGGATCTGTAACTCCGATGGTGATCACTCCGTGAGGTAGCAGGCTCTTGGCAAATGCGGGAACGAACGTAGCGCCAAGGCCATGGGCCACGAGAGCCAATGCCATGTGCAAGTGGTCTGCTTCATGCGTCACGGACAAGTCGAATCCGGCTTCGTGTGCGAGTGCGGCATAGTAGTCGCCGTTGTCCGCATCTGTGCGTTGCGAAATTTGAATCAGAGGCTCACCTTCGAGGCGGGCGAACGGTATCGCGAGTTCGGTAGCGAATGGATGATCCTCAGCAATGGCGAGGAGGGCCGGCTCCTCTATGGTCATGTGACTTGTGAGCCAAGGCGGCATGCTTTTCGGAGTCCGGCAAAGGGCTAGATCGATCCTGCCATGCTCCAGATCTTCCAGAAGCCGGCTTGTGCCAGCCTCGGTCAAGCCGACGGTGACTGACGGGTGGGACTGGCTGTGAATTCTGAGTACTCGGGCCACGTATGCGAGACAGGCGGGAGCTATGAAGCCGAACTCGACGGCTCCGGAATCACCTGCAGCAACCCTGCGGGCGGTCTCCATCATCTCGGCGGCATCGTGCAGGATTTCACGGGCCTTGGGTAAGAGTGCCTCCCCGACGGGGGTGAGTTCCACTTTTCTGCGATTGCGAGAGAACAACTGCACTCCGAGCTCTCGCTCAAAGGAGGCGATTTGCTTGCTCAATGCTGGCTGGGCGATGAAGAGTCGCTCAGCGGCTCTACCGAAGTGCATTTGATCAGCCAGTTCAACGAAGTATCGAAGGTGCCGGAGCTCCATAGAAACCTCCAACCTCGGCGCGGGAACTTGCGTGACTCGTGCGGCGCCCCCTGGCGTATGTAATTCTAAGTAAGCATAACTTGCCGAAGTGAGTCATTGAATGGTTATCACCCGCTTAGTGTTAAGCCTCTAGGGAATCACAGGGGGACGCATTGACATTGGCGAACAATCGCGAAAATCAACGATAATACCTCAATGGAGTCCTTCGCATGAAGATGTGGCCGGCGGTAGCGGCAGTGCTTGAGTCACCGGAGGCGACCTTCACGCTACAGCCCGTTGAGCTAGGCCCCTTAGCCAGCGGCGAGGTTCTTGTTCGCGTGCTGGCTTCGGGCGTGTGCGGTACTGATATGGAGGCTCGCGAACTCACGCCCACTCCGTCAGTGCTCGGCCATGAAGGTGTTGGCATTGTCGAGGAACTCGGCCCTGACGTTACGGGCGTGGTACCAGGAGATCTCGTCGTGATGTCATATCCCAGTTGCGGGGATTGTGCAGGCTGCCTTCGAGATACGAGATGGCTCTGTGAGAACAACTGGAGTCTTAGTTTTGATGGCAAGCGCGGTGACGGCTCCCACCCGGTTCATCGCGACGGCACACCTATCGCCTCCGCTTACTTCCAGCAGTCTTCATTCTCGACTCGAGCAGTAGTACCTGCCCGTTCGCTTGTACTTGCTCCGCCAGACATCCCGTTGCCGGTACTTGCGGCCTTGCCATGCGGGGTATTGACAGGTGTGGGCGCGGTTCTCAATGTTCTAAAAATTTCTTCTGGTGACTCGCTTGCCGTCATCGGTACTGGTGCGGTCGGCCTAGCTGCGATCATGGCTGCCAAAATTTTAGGCGCCACGACAATCGTGGCCATCGATGTGCATCCCGGCCGCCTGGAACTCAGTCGCCAACTCGGCGCAACTCATTCAATCTCGGCACTAGGGCAGAGCGTCCCCGAAGCAATACTCCAACAGATTCCCGAAGGTATCCGAGCAGTGCTCGACACCACGGGTAGGCAATCATCTTGGAGTGACGCCGTGACCTACCTTCAACGTGGGGGTGACTTTGCATTTGTGACAACACCTGAACCGGTGGAGACATATGGATTCCCTCCTTTCCCGCTCTTTCTTAAATGCGGAAGTCTTCATACAGTCCTGCTCGGCGGCGCGAATGCGCAAGACACGCTCTCGACGATTTTCGCGTGGTACCGCCAAGGCGAATTCCCGGTGGACGACATCGTGCGCACGTATGCGTTCGAAGACATAGAGCTTGCTTTCGAGCATTCGATCGCCGGTGAGACCATCAAGCCTGTCCTGCTCATGCCATGAAACACACAACCACAAGGAGTACTCCGTGACAATTCACTCTTCCGATTCCACCACTCGCACTCTCGAGGAGTACCGACTGGCCAGGCAACTGGGCCTACTGATTGATGGAAAGTGGGTGGAGGCCACGAGCGACTCCACTTCAGTTGTGGTCAATCCTGCAACAGGACTTCCTTTGGCGAATATCGCGAACGCATCCGTCGCCGACGTCGATGCAGCTGTGCAGGCGGCTCGTTCAGCACGAGAGTCCTGGCGGCGAGTATCGCCCGCGCAACGTACGCACCTGCTGTGGAAGCTATCTGAACTTATCGAGAACGACATTGACTATCTATCTGTCCTCGAAGTTCTCAATCAGGGCAAGACGCTCGATCTGGCGCGCGGCCTTGACGTCATGGGATCAGTTGAGACACTTCGGTACTACTCGGGTTGGGCAACGAAACTTAACGGCACGACCAATCGCATATCCGCAGCTGATGAAAGGCCAGGGGGATCTATAGGCGAGGCGTATCACGCGTTCAGCACGCTGGAGCCTGTCGGTGTTGTTGCCGCAGTGGTGCCATGGAACGTTCCACTCGTGATGGCGATTTCCAAGCTCGCCCCTGCTCTTGTCGCCGGTTGCACTGTGGTACTTAAACCGGCCGTGGAGACGCCGCTAACTACTCTGCGCCTTGGCCAGCTCATCATTGAAGCGGGTTTCCCTCCAGGCGTTGTAAACATTGTCACCGGTGGTGGAGACATTGGCGCGGCACTAGTCGGGCACCCGGGGATTGACAAGGTTGCCTTCACGGGTTCAACAGCAACAGGTCGATCCATTGCGGCAACGGCCGGACAGAGCCTCAAGCGTGTGACGCTGGAGCTTGGGGGAAAGTCCCCACTGATTGTTTTCAACGACGCAGATCTTGAGCAAGCAGCACAATCTGCGGCTTGGAGCATATTCCTAAATGCCGGTCAGATGTGCTTCGCCACCTCGCGCCTGCTCGTTCAGAAGGATGTTAGGGAGCAGGTGATCGCTCGCGTGTGCGAGATTGCTGGCGAGCTCAAGATCGGCTCGGGCCTTGATTCCGAGGCCGAACTGGGCCCGGTGATCTCGGAGCGACAGCGCGCGCGGGTCTTGTCCTATATAGATAGTGCAGTGCAGTCTGGCGCTGAGATGCTGATCGGCGGCGCTCAGGTGCCCAGCAACGGATTCTTCGTTGCCCCCACGGTTCTCTCTGTCGAAGATCCGGCTGCGAGGATCATGCAGGAGGAAGTGTTCGGGCCGGTTCTCGCGGTCAGCACCTTCGAGACTGAGGAAGAGGCCATTCGACTTGCGAACAACACCGAATATGGTCTTGCAGCCAGTTTGTGGACGCAAGACTTGGCGCGTGCGCATACCGTCGCCTCTTCGATTGAAGCAGGAACCGTGTGGGTGAACTGCAATGTCGTGCTTGACGAGTCTCAGCCATTTACCGGATGGAAGCAATCCGGCTTGGGTATCGAAGGTAGTCGCTCAGGAGTCGAGGAGTACGTTCAACCTCGCGCTGTGGTGATTGCGACTTGAGAACTTTAGTAGATAACCAGTAGGTATCACAGAGACCAACATATGTATTGGCAAAGTTAAGTGAACCGACCCTAGGGTGGAGATTCGTCTACACAATATGTATTGAAGAAGTTGCGTGACTGATAAATACGATATCTAATGAAGAAGTCGCGCGACTGATACACGTGCTGGGATGTAACGCCTCTAACGAATAACTTAAGGAGCCGACTTTGACTGTTTTAGGTAAGATCGCAAGGGATGTCGAAGTCTCGGGAATCCGCCTTCGTGTTCTCTCGGAAGGACAGGGTCCGCCTCTGCTCTTTCTCCATGGAAGCGGCGACCTCGGGAGTTGGCCTGAGATCCTCACGGATCTGAGCCGGCACTTTACTGTTATTCGGCCGGACCACCCGGGATTCACTGGCAGCGAAGATGGCGAACACATCAAAAGCGTGCACGACATCTCATTTGTGTATCTCTCGCTTATGGATCAGCTGGGTCTGGACAAGGTCTCTGTTATGGGTGTCAGCCTCGGCGGCTGGATAGCTGCTGATATGGCTGCAACCGAGCCAAACAGGTTTGATCGCATCGTTCTAGTCGATGCAGCGGGGTTGCGTCCGCGAGGAGAATACCCGGACTACTTCATGCTCACGCCTGTGGAACTCGCTGAGCTGGTCTATGCAACTGACAGCATGCGCGAATCCATGGTGGCCTTCATGACGAATTTAGAAAGTGATTCAGAGACCTTCGGTACCTATCACCGCAATCGTGCCTCTACTGCGCATCTAGCATTCAATCCCTACATGCACGACACGCAGCTGCCAACTCGCTTGCATCGAGTCAAGGCTGACACTTTGGTTGTGTGGGGCGCGAAGGACGGAATTCTTCCGCTGGAAACTTCCGATGCCTGGCTCCAGGCGATCCCTGCAGCGAAGCGAATTGTCATCGATGAGGCCGGGCATCTCCCACACATCGAGCAGCGCGAGCGTTTTCTCACAGCAGTATCCCCGTTCTTCGGAATCTAAAAGCACGTCTAGGAAAGGAATATAAACAATGAAGATCTTCGGATTTCACCTCATGCCCTGGCCGTACTTAAAGCCGGAGGACATTAGCGGCAGTGACTCATCATGGGTCACGATGTCGAATGCTCTCTACGATCCGGTGAAGGGTCATCAACTTTACGACACCTACTTCCGACAGATTGTCATGTACGACGAGGTGGGTTTTGACGGCATCTCTGTTAACGAGCACCATCAGACTGCCTACGGTCTAATGCCGTCGGCGAATATGACTGCCGCGATGCTTCTCTCGCAGGTCAAGGGAACAGTTGCGCTCCTGGGAAATGCACTCTCACTCAGCGACCATCCCCTAAAGATTGCAGAAGAGGTTGCCTACCTTGACGTAGTCTCAGGCGGTCGAATCATTAGCGGATTCGTCCGAGGTATCGGCGCGGAATACCACTCGTTCTCCATGGATCCGAGCACCAGTCGCGAACGTTTCTATGAGGCACATGACCTCATCGTCAAGGCATGGACAGATCCCGGTCCCTTCGAGTGGTACGGAAAGCACTACAAGTTCCGTTACGTCAACCCTTGGCCACGTCCGTATCAGCAGCCGCATCCGCCTATCTGGAGCCCGTCTCAGGGCAGCGCCGAGACAGTGGAGTGGGCAGCGCGAAACAAGTACGTCTATCTGCAAACCTTCAGCGACACCAAGAGCTGCGAAAAGATATTCGGAGAATTGCGCGAAGCGCAGGAGCGTCACCATGGTCGGGCCATGCCCGAGTGCGCGGGTTGGTCCGTTCCGATCTACGTCGGTGACACGGATGAATCTGCTCTGCGTGAAGCCAAGCCGCACATTGAGCACCTCTTCAATGATCTCTTGCGCATGAGGCGCGATCAGCTCTTCCCAGCTGGATACCTCACCGTCGAATCGACAGCTCGTGTTATGTCATCGAGAGCAAAGGGTCTGGGCATCGGGCGCAAGACGTGCGAAGATCTCATGGAGGCTGGCATCATCATCGTCGGCAGTGCGGATACCGTCCGAGAGACTATCGAGGAGCGTCAGCGCCAGTTCCAGTTTGGCAACTTCAGTGGCATCTTCCATTTCGGAACGCTTCCTGACGAGTTGTTCCAGGCCAGCCTCACCCGATTTGCCGAAAGCGTGCTTCCGCACGTGCGTAAGCTCGGAGAGCCCGCACTTGTGGCTGGGGCATAAGGGGAATCTGAGTGAAGGCCCTTGTGTGGAATGGTCCGTCTGATCTGACCTTGGAGTCGGTAAGCGAACCTGTACTTTCGTCTGGCTATGTCTTGGTGCATGTAACATCTGCGTCGATCTGCGGATCGGATGTTTCCGGCTACATCGGAAAGATGGGCAATCGAACTCCCGGGCAGATCATGGGACATGAATTCGCCGGTGTTGTACAGGCCGTCGCAGATTCCTCCGATGGCCATTGGGCAGGACAGCGTGTCACGGTGAATCCCTTGGTCAGTTGCGGAACTTGCGAAGCGTGTATTTCGGGGATGCCGCAACGATGCGATACCTGGGCATTGATTGGAGTTCAGCGACCGGGCGGTTTCGCGGAGGCGGTGGCGGTGCCCGTTGCGAATCTGCTTCGCCTCCCTGATTCGCATACGGAAACCCTCGCTTCGCTCGTGGAGCCGGTAGCTCATGGCTATCACGGTGCTCGGGTGGCCACTCGCGGTGGCATTCAGGGATCAATGCTCGTGATCGGCGCAGGGACGGTAGGGCTTTTCGCAGCGCTTGCTGCTTCTCAACTAGGCATCTCGCGCATCTGCATCCTGGAGCGCGACCGTCATCGACGCAGCACTGCTGAGAGTCTCGGGCTTGCAGCATTCGAATTAGTTGACGACGTGCGCGCGTATCTCGGAGCGCCTGAGGTCATCTTCGATGCAGTTGGAAGCTCTGCAACTCGATCACTTGCGGTCGAGTTGGTTCGGCGTGGTGGGCGCGTGGTACTCGATGGCCTAGCCGACCCGATGGGGGAGTTCTCCTTCATGCAGGCGATTCTTCGAGAGGTGGAACTCCACGGTTCATTTGGATATGCCCCGGAGGATTTTGACAGTGCGCTTGCAGTACTCGAGGGCGATTCCTTTGGCATCTCATCGCATGTAAAGGTGATCCCATTCGCCGAGGGTCCTGCCGCGTTCGCATCCATGGCCGGTGGGGACCTGCATACGCTCAAGACTGTTCTTCACGTCTCGGAATCGTGACCGCACTAGCCGTAGGTTTTCCTGGCGCGCAGGCCTTATTTGAAGCTGAATTCAGTCATGCATTAGCAGAATCACAGACAATTAAATAGGCATTGAGGTAATTGGTCCGGATTGATGAATTTGGCACGAGCGAGAGAAAAGTTTGATTAAGTTATTCAAACTAAACGGGTCGCCATTGCGGGTATCACGTCGAAGGCGTCACACGCAGTCGTTACCAGAAAACATCCATCCATACCATCAAGAGAAGGCGAGACACACATGACCAAGTCTCCATTAGACCGTCGATCATTCCTCCTTGGATCGCTAGCCGTCGGAGGTTCTGCGGCACTTCTATCAGCATGCGGCATGTCCGGAGGGTCCGCTGGCAGTGCAAGCCCAAGCGCGACTATGGCAGCCGGTACCCCTAAGAGCGGTGGACTCCTGCGCGTCGGACTAGGTGGCGGCGGTCCGATGGAAACAGCCGATGCGCACGTCGGCATCCTGGCCAACTCTGATCTCGCACGCTCGCTGAATCTCTACGCCACCCTCTTCAAGCGCGACCCCGAGACCCTCAACCTCTTCCCGAGCCTTGCCGAATCAGCGGAGCCGGACAGCTCGGGCAAGACCTGGACGGTTCGACTCGTAGATGGAGCCGAGTTCCACAACGGGAAGTCCATCACCGCCGAGGATCTCATCTTCACCGTACAGCGCATCTTCGAGATGAAGGGGGCCGTCGCCGAGCTCATGCCTTGGGTCGATCCGGCCGGGATGAAGGCACTTGATGCCCGCACAGTCCAGTTCAACCTGAAGTCGCCCACGGCCATTTTCACCGAGCCTTTTGCAATGATCGCCTCAGGCATCGTTCCGATGGGTTACGACCCGGCAAAGCCGGTCGGTTCCGGTCCGTTCGAGCTCAAGTCCTTCACCCCGGGCGAGCTCACGTCGATGAAGCGATTCGAGAACTACTTCGGTGATGTGTGGCTCGATGAGCTGGACTTCGTCTCCTTCAACGACGATGCGCCGCGCATCAACGCCCTCCTGGCAGGCCAGATCCAGGCCACCGAGGCGCTCCCGCCCGGACAGATCGCGGCGGTTCAGGCCGACGGCATGATGCAGATCATCGAGTCGCTGAGCGGTGCCACCCGATTCTTCGCCATGGCGGTAGACGAGGAGCCCTTCACTGATGTGCGCGTCCGACAGGCGATGCGCCTGCTGGTCGATCGCCAGCAGATGATCGACCAGGCACTGGCCGGCTACGGACAGGTCGGTAACGACCTGTTCAACAAGTACGACCCGATGTACGACTCGGCGCTCGTCCGCGAGCAGAACATCGAGGAGGCAAAGAGCCTGCTGAAGTCCGCCGGGCAGTCCAATCTCACCGTCGAGCTGGCCACCGCTCCCTACATCGCGGGCACCGTCGAGGCGTCGCAGGTTCTTGTCCAGCAGGCTAAGGAGGCAGGTGTCACGGTCAATCTCAAGAAGATGGATCTCCCCGCCTACTTCGAGGGCTACGGCAAGTGGCCATTTTCGGGCGACTTCTTCAACGCGAATGAGTACTTCATTCAGGTCGGCCTCAACCAGCTCCCGACGAGCACCTACAACATCACGCACTTCAACGATGCGGAGTACAACGCCCTGTACAAGAAGGGCGTTGCAGAGCTTGACGAGGCAAAGCGCAAGGACATCGCAGATCAGATGCAGAAGATCGAGTTTGATCGCGGTGGCAATCTCATCTGGACCTACGCAACAGTCGTCGACGCGGTGGCGCCGGGCGTGAATGGCTTCGTGCCCGACAAGTACGGACTGCCGCTCACCTCGTACGACTTCGCGCGGGCCTGGATGTCGTGACATCTGCTGAATCTGGCCTTTCCGAACGTACGAACTCGATCTCGAATCCAGTCGAGGGATCCCCTCGCCGTCGCGTCGTTCCCTGGTGGGTGCGGCGTATCGGTGGGGGGTTCCTCACGTTGTTCGCTGTGTCAATCCTCATCTTCTTGGCAACCCAGGTTCTTCCTGGTGATGCGGCGAAGTCGATCCTTGGGCGCGATGCGACACCGGAGAAACTCGAGGCACTGCGGGCCCAGCTCGGGCTGAACCGCCCCGCGCTCGAGCAGTACCTGGACTGGGCGCGCAATTTCGTGACCGGTGACTTCGGCCTGTCGCTCGTGAACAATCGGTCGGTCGAGGAACTCCTTGTTCCGCGCGCCATGAACACCATCGCGCTCGCGCTCTGCGCCATTGTCATCGCACTTCCGCTGAGCATCCTGCTCGGGAGCATCTCCGCCGCCCGGCGTGACGGACCCCTCGACCAGGGGATCTCGGTCACGAGCCTGACCTTCAACGCCCTGCCGGAATTCGTGATCGGCCTGGGCCTCGTCGTGCTCTTCGCCACCAGCGTGATGAAGATCTTCCCGGCGGTGTCGATCTTCCCGCCGGAGGAGTCTGCCTTCTCCAATCCCGCAGCCCTTGTCCTGCCGGCCTTTGCTCTCGTACTGGCAATCTCGCCGTACCTCATCAGGCTGGTCCGGGCCTCGCTTATCGATGCCCTGGACTCCGAGTACGTGCTGACCGCGCGCCTGCGCGGAATACCCGAGCGACGCATCCTGGTCAATCACGCACTGCGCAACTCCATGGTTCCTGTGGTGCATGGCACCGCACTGATGCTCGCCTATCTCGCCGGTGGCATCGTGGTTATTGAGTACGTCTTCCGCTTCCCCGGACTCGGCGGGCTTCTACTCGAGGCCGTGTCGGCCCGCGACCTTCCTCTCATCCAGGCGACGGCGCTGTTCCTTGCTGCCGTGTACGTCGTGGTGAATCTGATCGCCGACCTTCTCGTCGTACGCCTTACGCCACGACTGAGGGGGGTGGGAGCATGACATCCGCACAAGCGAATGCGCAGTCCGAGCAACGGCCCCGTTCCGCATGGTCGGTTACTTGGCGCACTGCTCTTCGGCAGCCCCGAACACGTGTCGGCCTCGTCCTCAGTGGGTTCGTCATCGCACTAGCGCTCTTCGGACCGCTCCTCAGTCGCAGTGACCCCAATGAATTTGTTGGCGCCCCCTTCATTGGCCCCTCTGGAGAGGCTCTCCTGGGCACCGACTTCCTCGGACAGGACGTTCTTCAGCGAGTGCTGCACGGTGGCCGCACCCTGCTGTGGATGTCCTTGACCGCCACGATCCTTGGCGTGCTCATCGGACTCGCTATCGGAATGATCGCCGGCTACAGCCGTCGTCGTGTCGATGGTTCGCTCATGTGGCTCATGGATGTCATCCTCGCCTTCCCGCAAATCGTTCTCGCTGTCGTGTTCGTGTCCATGCTCGGACCTCTTCCCTGGCTGATCGTCCTTGTCGTGGCGCTCACGCACATCCCTCGCGTCGCGCGACTTACACGCAGCCTCACTGCCGACTGCGTACGCCAGGAATACATCGAGGCTGCCGAGGCGATCGCTACTCCGAAATCTCGGATCCTGATTCGCGAGGTACTGCCGAACCTCACGACTCCACTGGCGGTCGAGGCCACGATTCGACTTGCCTGGTCCGTTGCCATCATCGCGGCCCTATCCTTCGTGGGCTTTGGCGTGCAACCGCCATTCCCGGACTGGGGCCTGATGATCAATGAGAACCGGATCGGATTGGTGGTACAGCCCTGGTCGGTGCTCGCACCTGTATTCCTGGTGGCGATCTTGGCCGTGGGCGTCAGCTTGGTCGGCGACGGCATTGCTCGCGCAGTCTCCGGCGTCGATGAGCGGGTGGGCCAATGAGTCGGGTCGTCGTCAGCGGACTCCAGGTGGCGCTCACCAGCTCGAAGGCCGATGTCGTCACGGACGCGAATTTCACTATCGGCTCAGGTGAGATCGTGGGTCTGGTGGGTGAGTCTGGGTCGGGCAAGACCACGGTGGCCACAGCGATGCTCGGACACACGCGCAAGGGTGCCGAGATCGTTCATGGCAGCGTCACCATCGACGGCGTCGACATTCTGGGTCTGACCGGGGGAGCGCTCCGCTCCGCGCGAGGCCGGGTGATCTCCTATGTTCCGCAGGATCCGGCCGCCGCACTCGACCCATGCATGACCGTCGGTCGACACCTGCGCGAGGCCGTGAAGGCGCATGAATCGACAGCCGGTATCGATTGGGCTGCGCGACTCGCGGAGCTGCTTCAAGATGCCGGACTCGACGACATCGACGGGCTGCTCGACCGGTACCCGCACGAGCTCTCCGGTGGTCAGCGGCAGCGGGTGTGCATCGCGATAGCATTCGCCTGCAAGCCCGCCTGCGTCGTTCTCGATGAACCGACGACCGGCCTCGATGTCACGACGCAGGCTCACATCCTTGCCTCCGTGCGCCGACTTGCCAAGGAGCATGACGTCGCCATGCTCTATGTCACTCATGACCTTGCCGTCGTGGAGGATCTCGCTGACCGGCTCATCGTCATGTATGCAGGTCGCATTGTGGAGCAGGGGCCTGTGCGGACGGTGTTCCACAATTCAGCGCATCCGTACTCGCGCGCACTGATGGCGACAACACCCGATGTCCGCACCCGCCTTGAGCTGCAGCCGATCCCCGGCGTCGCTCCGCGCGTCGGTCACCGCCCGCCCGGTTGCGCCTTTGCCGACCGTTGCTCGCAGGCTGCGGACCGATGCCGCGAGGAGATTCCCGCGCAGGTAATGGTCGGGCCAGGGCACGAGGCGGCCTGCTGGTTCGCCGCCGACGTCACGACCAGGCGCAGCCCGCTCACCGTGCGCTCCGAGCTGGTGCTTGCACATGAAGTCCCGATCCTCCAGGCCGAGGAGATCAGGGCGGGCTACAACGGCCGCGAGGTCGTGCACGGCACTTCCCTCAGCATCGGTCGAGGTGAGTGCCTTGCGCTCGTCGGAGAGAGTGGATCCGGGAAGACCACGCTCGCCCGATCACTGATCGGCCTCTCGGCTCAGGTCACCGGACGACTGCGCCTCGATGGCGAGGAAATGCCGCTGGATATTCACGCACGCTCACTGGCCCAGCGTCATGCACTGCAGTACGTCTTCCAGAGTCCACGGTCGTCCCTCAACCCTCGGCGGACGATCTTCGAATCAATTGAGGCGCCACTACTGGGCGCGCCGAAGTCCGCCGCCGCCGACCGGCGCGAGCGGGTATTCGAGGCACTCGAGCAAGTGGGCCTGGGGCCCTCCTTTGGGCCGCGGTTCCCCGATCAGCTCTCCGGCGGTGAGCGTCAGAGAGTAGGTATTGCGCGCGCACTCGTCTGCGAGCCCGAAGTCCTGATCTGCGATGAGATCACTTCCGCCCTGGATGTATCCGTGCAGGCCGCAATCATCGAATTGCTGGAGGGACTCCAGCGCGAGCGGGGGCTCTCGGTGCTCTTCGTCACGCACAATCTCGCCTTGGTACGCACCATCGCTCACCGGGTGATCGTGCTTCGCGCAGGCCATGTCGTCGAGGAGGGGTCAGCAGCCGACACCCTCCAGCATCCGCGCAACGAGTACACGCAGACTCTGATCCGCGATACACCGTCGATCATCGCCCCGCTCGCGTCCGGCTCGTAAGCCGAGTGTGCGAGTCATCGCGAACTAGCGAGCGACGAGGGACAACCTCGGCCAGGGCCTGGCGTAGAGCAGCGGGTCATGTGCCAGTGACAGAGCTGTGTCCTCATCTGACACGAGAGCCCAGCGCTCAGCCAGGAGGGCGAGGGCAAGGCCTGCTTCGTATGTTGCGAGATGAATGCCGAGGCACACTTTGGGCCCGGTGCTGAACGGAAGGTAGCTGTCCTTCTGCATGTCCGTCATGCGGCCGGCCGGGCAGTGCGAGGTGGAGAATTCCTCAGGCACCTCGAATGCCTCGGGGTTGTGATGGGGGATCCATGTGCTAAAGAGCACGGGTAGGCCTTCGGGCAGGACTACGCCATTCATGTCGAAGGTGCCCACGACGGTACGGTCGATGAGGTCGCCCACGGGATACAGGCGAAGTGTCTCAGTGACGATTTCGGAGGCCAGCGGAACAGCCTCCTCCCAGCGCTCGTGGAAGTCCGATGCGCCGGCTATACCTGCCACTTGAGCCGCGAGTGCCTCCTGGACATCGGGGTGCGTAGACAAAATGCAGGCAGCGAAGGCCAGGGTGTTCGCTGTGGTCTTGTGGCCGGCATAGATCAGGCCCACCACCTCATCGCGAAGTTCCTGGTCGCTCATTGGCTCATCGCCCTGCAGTGCGGATGTCACGATGCGGCTCAAGAGATCCTCACTTGGCGCCGCGCGACGAGCGGCGATCATCGAGTAGATGAATGCGTTCAGTGCTCCAAGCGCCTGCGCGAACTCGGGGCGGTCGGAGGGGATGTATGCGGGGTCCTGGCTGATCATGACGAAGGCCGAATTGCGCTCGACGTCGAATTCGTGGATCACGTCGATGAATTCACGGTGATCGCCGGAGAAGAGTGTCGTGCCCAGGGCATCGAGAATGAGGTCAGTCATCATCGTGTCCGGATCGAAGTCATTCGACGGTCTCCACGCCGCAATTGATGTGCGCAGGGAGTCCTGAAGGAGAGGACCCAGTTCCCTAACGCCTCGATGAGAGAGAGGACGTTGCAGTACGTGATGGCGAGGTCGCCAAGAATCACTGTAGTTCACAGTGATTGCGAAGCCGAGGCCCCCCGCGGACTCGAATCCCTTGATCAGCGGACCTACGCCGACCTCCGAGAAGGGTGCCTTCAGGAGTGCTCGCATCAAGGTCGCGTCATTGAGCCACAGCGCGATCTCTCCGTTGAGCAGAAAGCGAAACATTGGTCCGTGCGCTGATGCGCGCGCGATGAACTCGCTCCACGCCGTGACGGGATGCGGCATATCCGAGATGAGGGGGATGTCCTCGAGTGTCTGTGTCATGGCAACCGGAATCCTGTGAGCGAGGTGACGGCAAGGCGTCTATGTTGACGAAAGTAGTGCGCTGCTCGTCTGATGTCCGCGCTTGGTCATTCCTGGCTTCGGTGACGTGATTCTGTGCAGGAATGAAGCACGAATCACAGCCAGGCGGAAAGCTCGGGAACTTCGTCGTTGCCCGACGTCGTGAGCCCGGAGTACTGACGTCCGGCTAGGTACGCGGTGATTGCCGCAAGTGAACCGGTGATCTGTATGGGATCGCTGGAGCCGGGAAGGGTCCATTCATCAGCAGCGTCGCTGACAAGGGTGATGGTCATGGAGCCCACTGCACCTGCACGCTTGGCGACAATGTCGGCGCAGAGTGCCCGCAGGAATTCCTCCGGCAGATCGTCGAATTCAATACCTGCATCAAGATCTACGGCATGAATCATAACTTCGCGTGATCGCATCCACGGCGTTTCGGATGCCGGGACGGTTCGGCCCTGCGCAGTGACGATTTCGTTTCCCCATTGCTCAGCCGTGAGTGCGCTCATTCCCGCATTGAGCTTGGCAGCCGACTCACCGAACCAGAGTGTGAGTTCGCTACCGGACTTGCGACTTCCGATCTCGATGTCAGTGGCGCGCGCCTCCGGCGAGGAATACATCGGCGTGACTTCGCCTGTCGCGGCCCAGTGAATGAGATTTCCGATGGCATTGCCGTTGGCTGCTAGGTGTGCGATCAGGTGCTTGCGTGTCCACCCGGGCAGTTGGGATTCGACTGCGAAATCCCGCTCGTCGAAATTTGCCAAGGCATCAGCTACGAGATCCGACCCGATCTGCATCCACTGCCGCGACTGTTCAAGAGTGCGAGCCATTAGGAGGCATCCGCCCGGACATGGTTTGCTAGCGCGCCGATTCCCGCAATCTCTGCCACGACGAATTCGCCACCGTGCAGATAGACCTCGGGCTTGCGGGCATGCCCAACTCCGCCCGGAGTTCCTGTGGCGATGATGTCACCGGGGTTGAGACGGATCATCTTGGAGATGTACTCGACAAGGTAAACAGGATCGAAGAGCAGGTCACCGGTGTTGTCTGATTGCATGACAGCACCATCGACACTAAGGCTGACATCGACCTTTGGTCGGACGCCGCCGGGAAGCTCGTCGGGGGTGACTAGGTACGGGCCCACCGGAGTAGTTGAGTCCCAATTCTTTCCTTGCAACCATTCACGGGTGCGAAACTGCCAGTCTCGGCAAGTGATGTCATTGAGCACGCTGAACCCAGCGATGGCTTCCTCCGCCTGCTTCGTACTCGCACGTCGAACGGTAGTGCCGATAACAACTGCGAGCTCGACCTCCCAGTCGAATGAATCAGTCTCGGCGGGACGCATGATGTCGTCAGTCGCACCGATCAGGGTGTCGGAGAACTTAGAGAATAAGGTCGGATGCTCAGGAAGATCGCGACCCATCTCGGTGATGTGATTGCGATAGTTCAGGCCGACACAGACCACTTTGGACGGACGTGAAATGAGAGTCGCGAACTCAGTACCCTCGATTGGGTAGCTAGCTCCCTGAGTGGTCGCCGCGTAATTCTTCCAGTCTGGGCGTGCAAGTAGTTCGCCAAGATCGGCGTGGCCGAGATCTATGAGCGCGTCGCCTTCAACTCGAACGGCGCGGGTCGATCCCTCAATACGGGCGGTGGCTAGCTTCATGTGGGTTACCTCATCGTGTAGTTAGATCTTTTAGTTATGTGGAGTAGACAGCATGTGGGATTAGTTGGATGCGCGGTGTAGGTTCAGAGCCTCGAAGATCGGGGCATCGCTGAAGCGAAAGAGATCAAGGCCACCCGAATCAGAGTCAGTACTACCAGCCTCCGACTTTGCAGTGAACTCCTGCCAGGACGGAACCACAAATAAGTCGCCGCGGCCTACGCTCCACTTTTCTGTGCCAACCGAGATTACTCCCGATCCATCGAACACTTGGTAGACCGACGAGCCGACCTCCCTACGTGGCGCGGTTTCAGCGCCGCGGCGAATGCGATGGAACTCAGCACGGATGGTTGGCAGTACATCACCCCCGCCGATCGGATTGGTGAAGCGAACCGCAGCATGACCTGGTTCTACGACTCCGTCAAAACCGAGACTTTCGAGTTCGAGCTGGTCAGACAACGCTTGGTCGGTGTGCTCCCATCGGTAAGAAAGCAGTGGCGTTCCAGGCGCTGCAGGGATAGCACCAATCGGAGTCAAACCTGGGTGGCCCCAGAGCATCTGAGATCGAGAGCGCTCTGGCGTGGTGCGCTCCGCATCGCTGATCTCATCCCGGCCAAATTCGAAGAACTGTGACTCCGTTTCGTATTGGAAAGGAATGTCAAGACCATCTATCCAGGCCATTGGGGATTCGGTTGCATTGTGATGGGCATGCCAGTTCCATCCGGCCTGCGGTAGGAAATCGCCGCGGCGCATCGGCACCGGATCGCGTCCCACTACGGTCCAAACTCCTTCGCCCTCGACGACGAAGCGAAATGCGTGCTGGGTGTGACGGTGCTCTGGCGCATTCTCCCCGGGCATCAAGTACTGGATGGCCGCCCACAGCGTAGGGCTCACGAAAGGCCGACCGCCTAGGGACGGATTAGCCAAGGCAATTGCTCGCCTCTCGCCACCACGACCCACGGGGACTAAATCTCCCGAGCGCTCGGCGAGTGGCAAAATATCGTTCCAGCGCCAGAGGTGCGGCTGGGCCTTTGACTGGGGATGTTGGGGCATGAGCCCACTGATCTCGGTCCACAGGGGAACCAACATCTCCTTCTCGAATCCTCGGTAGAGCTCCTCGAGCTCAGGGGACACGAGTGGTTGCCCAGGTTTATCTACGGCGGTCAGACGAACAGGAGATTTTTCATTGGTCACAACGTTAGTGTCTCGCCTTTCGGTTCTAAAGACTAGAGAATTCTGCACTGCGGAACGAATTGATAGACTGTCTGTGTGAACCGCCCGGCCAAGGAGCGACCTCCCTACGCCATAAGCAGTGTCGACCATGCCCTTCGACTGGCTGCGATTCTCCAGCTTGAGGGCGGACTGTCAGTTACGGAAGCGGCGGAGCGCCTCAATGTGGCGCGATCAACTGCCCACCGACTTCTGGCGATGCTCGTCTACCGGGACTTTGCGGTGCAGAACGAGCAGCGCGAGTATCTCGCCGGGCCTGTGCTCGAGATTGCAGTTCACTCGAAGTCTGAGACATCTCGACTCAGAGCGGTGGCTCTTTCTCACATGGCGACAATGGTCGATGACGTCGATGAGTCACTCAATCTAATCATTCGCACTGGAGATACCGCGCGCTTCATCGCTTCAGTGGAGTGCACTCAGGAACTTCGCGTAGGCAACCGCGAAGGAATGGCCTTTCCTACGCATCTAGTTACGGGAGGGCTTGTTCTGTTGGCCCAATTGAACAGCGAACAGGTTGAATCCCTATATTCATTGGACCGGTTCAGTGATCGTCCCGACCAGCGACCAGATCTTGAGCGCTTGCATCGTGACCTGCAAAGGATCAGAAAGCAAGGCTTCGCAGTAACTCAGGGTTTGGCAGAACGCGGCGTAGTTGCCATCGGCGTTCCCATTCGGAATCGGGTCGGAGTAGCAATTGCGGGTCTGTCTATGTCCATGCCGAGTGTGCGATTTGATCCGGTACACATTCCTGAGTGGGTGGCCGGGCTCAGAGCCACGGCCCATGCCATCGAATTAGAAATCAGTGGCACTGGCCCGTAGCGGTTTTCGGATGATCAAGTTCAATGCAGGGTAACAATTAGATTGGCAAGAAACAGTAAGGACGTGTTCAGGGTGCCACAAGTCCTCCGGTCATCCAAAGAGACGTTCACTGCCTTGCAAATTCTGGACGCCCCGAGCAGTCGGGCCCTACGTGATCAAATCCGCGAGGAGATCGTTAAAAGAAAGACCCTGACTTTCAAGACCCGATCCGACTTCCTCGTATCTGTGCTGGGCGACGAGGCTGCTCTCGACAAGCTTGAACGCTTCATTGAGGCCCGCAACGATCTCGTCCACCACGGAGGGAGGGTTTCGCCGGAGCGCGTCGATCGACAACGTAAGACCAAGTACGAGGTGGGCGACACGATCGATGTGTCCGAGCCGTACTTTCGTGATGCTCTTACCCGGCTCAAGCAACACGCGACAACGCTCGTTCGCCTTGCACGGGGAGATGTTCGATCAGCCGCCGAGTAGGACGATGAGTCGCCTCAGTGCATCGGTTGACGCCTCCGATGCAGCCGCTTGTCCGTGAGGGCCGTCTGCCCGCGTCTCACGGCAGGAGCACGGGTCTCACGCTCGATGGCGTGATGCAATTCTTGAGGTCACGGGCCAGCGGGGTCGACTGCGAGACGGGCAAAGACCTCTTCAGTCGTGTCGTATGAACGGACAATTACTCTTCCACCAGGTAAATTCAGGAGCGCTCCTGCGTAGTCATCTTCACTCGGTTTCGAGATTTCTAATTCCCCCCTAGACCGCGGAATTTCATTAGTCATCCGGCCACCCTCACCGACGCGCGGCGATCCGTCAATGCAACAGTGCCATGTCAAGTGGGTCCAGCCGTGGTGAAGATTGCAGACATCCTCTCCGCGCACCCCAATCCGCGAACTAGCGGTCGCTCCGATTTGCGTGGAGCCCAGGCTCTGAGGTCGTGCGATAGTCGTGCGATAACGGCTTTCCAACGGTTCACCCCTGCGCTATACCTCGAGGACCACATCGGCCTTATTCCACAAGGGAAATTGGGCCGTGCGATAGGCGTGCGATAGTGAGAGGGGTCCAGAGGGAACGAGGGGGCTCGAAGAGTGGCTGCCCTAAGAGTAAACCCCTTGCACTGCAACGGGTTTTCTTGGTGGGGCGGGTCGGGCTCGAACCGACGACGACCGGATTATGAGTCCGGGGCTCTAACCAGCTGAGCTACCGCCCCCACGAGCAGAGTCTAGATGAGGGCGGTCGCACTTGACTCCAAGGACATCTACGACGTGTTAGCCCATGAGAATCCTGGGATCTAGAAACGAGAAAGCCTCAGTAATGCAATGGGTTTCGAGGGCACCTTTACCACCTAGCGGGAGCCCTGAAGTTGGTCGAGCATTTTCTGAACAGATAGTGATGTCTCCAGCGGGAGCACCCAACTTTCTTGACCGCGGATCCTTTTTCCGAAGTTTTGAATCATCAGCAGGTATGGGTCCACCGCCTCAAACTCTTCAAAGTGATCGCCTAATCGCAAGCTGCTCGCAGAGTTCCACGAACTGAAAGCTTGTGTTCCAACTAATTCGACAGAGTTCTTCTCACCGCGCACGATCAGGCTTTGATTCTCTGGCATCTCGAATGAAGCCACTCCACGGGCGGTGATCGAATCATTGATGCGCATCCGCCAAGTACTTGTCAGGTCGATCCCCGTGGGCCCCACCTTTTTATCGCAACTTTCTATTAAAACCTGCGCGCCATCACCCATGAGAGCCGCAAACGCATGCAGTGGGTAAACCCCGACATCATAAAGTGCGCCACCACCCATAGCCGGTGAGAGACGATAATTACCTTCAATCGAGGCAGGGAAAGTAAATGATGAATCAATAGAAACTATTTCGCCAATGTTTCCAGCCTTGACGTAATCAATCATCCGCTGCATTCGCGGATGCCAACGTGGCCAGACCGCTTCCACTAAGAGTCGATCACTGTCGCTGGCGGTTTGAACCATGATTTCAACTTCAGCAGTGTTCATCGCAAATGGTTTTTCGCACAAGACATGCTTACCGGCTTTTAGAGCGGCCACGGTCCATTGGAAATGCAAGTGATTAGGGAGGCTTATATAAACTGCATCTATCAATGGGTCGACAATTAGTTCTTCATAACTCTGGTGAATCGTGATGGGGTTAAGTGCTTGCGCACGATTCAAATCCCGGCTTGCAACACTTTGGACAATGGTGTCAGCAGCTGAACGCATCGCTGGCACGATTGCTTTGGTCGCAATCCAACCCGCGCCTAGCAATCCCCAACGAACGTTTTTCATTGAATCATTAAAGGCGTTACCGAACGGCCATTGGATTGCGCAGATTCTTCCGCCGCTTGCATAATGGCAACTACATCACGGGATTGACGGGTTGTCACGCTCATTGGGGTGTCGTAGTTGAGATATGAAACAACGCCTTGATGGAAGGAATAGGGATCGGCGTGGGAGTTTGGAACAACTTCGTGGGTGCCATCGGACCGATAAACAGTAAGTATCGCAGGCAAATCAGCTGGCGCCGAGCCAGCCACTGGGTCCCAATTGCCGATTATCGCTCCGGTTGTTCCCAGAACATAGAATTTAGGTTTACGCGCTGCCGCAAGATCTGAATTCGTGAATGTTGCGCGTGCTCCATCTGAAAACATGATTGAAACATCCGCATGGTCAGCATTAGTGACATGGTTCCAAACGCGCTTTTGATTAACCGCACTCACTGTGTCTACCTTGCTTGGAATGATTGCGAGTATCTGATCGATGAAGTGGCTACCCCAGTCGAAAATTGCACCGCCAGATACCTCAGCATCTGAGTGCCAGTATGAACATGGCTTGGAGTATCCGCCTACAAAACTCTCATACGAGAAGACTTCACCGATGGCTCCATCGTCTATCAATTTTTTCATCGTTATAAAGTCCGCATCAAACCGACGATTTTGATACACAACAAGAAGCAGATTTTTTGACGCGGCTACTTCCATTAGTTCATCGCACTGCTCTACCGTAAGCGCCATCGGTTTTTCCAGGATCACGTTCAGTCCCCGGTTCAACGACTCTTTCGCCCAGTTGTAATGACTATTTGGAGGAGTCGAGATGATTACGAGATCAATCAATCCGGAATCTAACATTTGAATTGAATCCGTAAATGTCGTTACATCGGGCGCCAAAATCTTTGCAGCCGACAACCTATCTGGATTTGTGTCAGCTACCGCAGTAAGACGCAGGCCTTCAACTGCACTAATTGCCCGACTGTGCTCATCGCCGATAGCGCCGTACGCAAGCATTCCGACTCTAATTTTTTTTACGCTTTCGGACACACAACCCCTTAGATTTACCTGCCTCTGTATTAGTCCTAATTCTAGTTAATAAATTGGAATTGGGCGAGGCGAGACGGGGCGGCCTCTAAGCAGGTGTACTACCACGCCGGTGCTGGCAGCAGCGCGCTATTGCTCCGCGTCAATCTGGACCGCCTCGGCAAAGGCAGCCATAGAGGTGAATTCCCAATCCGGTGTGACCGCGCTACCGGGATCAGGGGTTGCGCCCCAGCCGGGCTTGCCATGGCGCCTATTTATCCACACCGTCGGTAACCCAATCTCCTTGGCCGGGACATGGTCGTGGAAAAGGCTCTGCGCTACATGCAACAACTTGCCGGTAGGTACTTCCATTTCTCCGGCGCGCTCGATAAGGGCCGCGAAGTTACGAGGGTTTGGCTTATATGAACCTAGGTCTTCGGCGGTGATGATCGCATCGAATGTCACGCCTAGCTTCTCGTTGCTCGCAGCGAAACTGGCACGATCAATATTTGACAAGATGATGAGCCGATAGTGGTTTGCTAA
>WLLZ01000120.1 GCA_009700485.1 Actinomycetota bacterium
GTGTGCACTTGCCGCATGACTCTTTCGCGCAGAACTCCATTGCGAAGCGCGCCTGCTGGGCCATGTCCACTGAGTCGTCGAACACTACGACGCCCCCGTGCCCGAGCATGCCGCCGGCGGCGAGGAGCGCTTCGTAATCCATGGCGACTTCTAGCCCGTCGGCCGGGAAGTAAGCACCGAGTGGGCCACCGACTTGCACCGAGCGCACCGGTCGACCTGATCTGGTGCCGCCGCCATAGGTCTGCACGAGTTCTTGGAGGCTGATACCGAAGGCGCGTTCGACGATGCCACCGCGGGCGATGTTGCCGGCTAGTTGAAATACCTGGGTACCGCGTGAGCGGTCGGAGCCCAGGGCTTGGTAGGCCGCCGCCCCCTGAGCCATGATCATTGGCACGGATGCCAATGTCAGGACATTGTTGACGATAGTGGGCTTACCGAAAAGTCCCTGTAGTGCTGGAATTGGCGGCTTAGCGCGCACCATCCCACGTTTACCCTCAAGGCTTTCGAGCATTGCGGTTTCTTCACCGCAAACGTAGGAGCCGGCACCAACTCGTACCGAAATATCAAAGGTCTTACCGCTACCAAGTACGTCGGTGCCGAGCATCCCGTATTCACGCGCGTTCAGTAATGCGGCGTTCATGGTGGCAATTGCATCCGGGTATTCGGATCTGATATAGATCAGGCCTTTGGTCGCACCACCTGCAATGCCGGCGATAGTCATACCTTCGATAAGAGTGAATGGATCGCCCTCCATCAACATGCGGTCGGCAAAGGTGCCGCTGTCACCTTCATCGGCGTTGCAGCAGACATATTTTTGATCTGCGCTGGTCTCCATCACCGTGCGCCATTTGATGCCGGCGGGGAACCCAGCACCACCGCGACCGCGTAAGCCAGATGCAAGTACCTCTTCAACTATGGCGGACTGATCGAGTGCAATGGCGGTGCGCAGGCCTGCGAGACCACCGTGCGCCTCATAGTCTTTGATATCGAGGGGATCGATAACACCAACGCGCGCGAATGTCACTCGCTGCTGATCGGCTAACCATGGGATTTCATCAACCAGGCCAACAGAATAAGCGTTAGCTGCCCCGGTTAAGAAATCCGAATCGAAAAGTGCAGCAACATCGGCTGCGGTCACTGGGCCGTAACCAACCCGACCTTCAACCGTCTCGACTTCAACCAGTGGCTCTAACCAGAGCAGCCCGCGTGAACCGTTGCGCACCAACTTGATTTCCAAATTACGTTTAGTGGCTTCGGCCACAATTGCTTTGGCAACCGCGTTTGCTCCGACCGAAGTTGCGGCACTATCAATCGGTACGTAAATGGTTGTCGTCATAGTGCCGCCCGTGAATCGGCAAGTGCGGATTCAAGTGACTTAGGTGTAAGACGCCCGACTAGCCGCTCATTAATGAGCGCAGCGGGGCCGAGTGCGCAGTTACCGAGACAGAAAACCTCGACCACATCCACTTGGCCGTCGTCGGACCTACCGCCTACCGGAGCCAGGTTCGCACTAACGTGCGCAATTAACTCGCGTGCTCCCGTGGCTTGGCAGGCTTCAGCAACGCAGATCGCGACAGTTAGTGGTGCGGGCGCCGTGGTGCGCAACTCGTGGTAATAGGTGAGTACACCGTGTACATCGGCTACCGAAACGTTAAGTGAGTTCGCAATGAGGGCAACGGCCTCCTTTGGCACGTAGCCGAAACCCTGCTGCACGGCCTGCAGTGCCGGAAGGATCAACCGCTCATCAGCGGGCAATATCTCCAGCACCGCTTGGCCGGCGCCAAGTGACCAAGGTGCAACCGCGTACGCCACTTATGCCATCCCTTCGCCTAGGGCAGATGCGGCCCTCAAGACCGAGCGTACCCCGCTGGCAAAATTGACGATACCAAATAATCAATTTCGGTTGACACCGCCCATTTGTGCGAGGACATTCCTCCCTAAGGCGAATCGACGCGCACGCTGCCCGCTAATTGGGGGGTAGCAGCGTGCAAATGAAAGGTGGAGCATATGGGCGCGGTTGGGTTGCTATACGTCGGTGCAGTTCTCTTCCTAAATGGGACGATGTTGCTCGGCTGGATTGACAGTAAATCTGCAGCACCGCTTAATATTTTTGTGGGAATCCTGCAGGTAATTACACCAACGTATTTAATCATAAATGCAGATGGTGACATGACAACTATTTTGGGAGCCTCTGGACTTTATTTGTTCGGATTCACATATTTATACGTGGCTTTCAATCTCTTTTTCAACCTGGATGGCACTGGTTTAGGAATGTTTTCACTGTACGTCGCTATCGCGGCGGTGTTTTTCTCCTTAGTGTCCTTCAATGCTGGCGACCCAGTTTTCGGTGTCATCTGGCTGTACTGGGCATTCCTGTGGTTGCTGTTCTATCTATTGCTCGCTCTTAAGCGAGACAACTTAGGAAGATACACAGGCGGAGTGGCTGTCGTTCAGGGTTTTGTGACGGGCTTTGTCCCGTCATTCTTGCTCTTGACCGGTCGCATCGCTGACATTGAGTCTGGGACGCTAGCCATAGTCCTGGCCGTGGTTGGAATTGTGCTCTTTGCCGGTCTCTACGTGAAGTTGAAGGCACCTGTAGCTGCTTGACCAGTTTGACAAATGTTTATTAATCAGCCCCTCATAACAACAATTAGGAGTGGTAATGCCAAAGAACCTATTTCCCCTGGACAACAAGAAGTCGTTCACGAACCAAAAGCATGTCGGACACAACCGCTGGCATCCAGATATCCCGCACAACGTCACGGTGCAGCCAGGTGACAGCTTCCACGCGGATTGCCGTGAGTGGTTCGACGGTGCCATCCGCAATAACGATTCGGCCGACGATGTGCGCGATGCGCCACTTGCCGGTGTACACGTACTCTCCGGCCCATTTCGGGTGGAAGGCGCTAAGCCGGGAGACCTACTGGTAGTTGACATCCTCGACGGTGGACCCTGCGGTGACCCAGATGGTGATCGCCTCACCGAAAACCGCGATGGCATCTCCGGTGAAGGCTGGGGCTACACCGGTGTATTCCCATTGGAAAATGGTGGTGGTTTCCTCGTCGATCAGTTCCCCGATGCCTACAAGGCGATCTGGGACTTCAGGGGTGGCAAGGCGACATCACGCCACATTCCCGGAGTTTCCTACACCGGCATCTTCCATCCAGGCCTCATGGGCACTGCCCCTTCGGCCGAGCTGCTTGCCAAGTGGACAAAGCGGGAAAAGGCACTAATCGCCACGAATCCGACCCGGGTACCACCGCTGGCACTGCCACCGAACCCGGACAGCGCGATCTTGGGAAAGCTCAAGGGTGCCGATTACGACCGCGTTGCTGGTGAGGCTGCACGTACCGCACCACCTCGCGAAAATGGCGGCAACCAGGACATTAAGAACTTCACCAAGGGCACCCGGGTGTTCTACCCGGTGTTTGTTGATGGAGCGAATTTGTCCTTCGGTGACCTCCACTTCTCACAGGGCGATGGTGAAATCACCTTCTGTGGAGCCATCGAGATGGGCGGTTTCTTGGATCTTGGTGTCGACATCATCAAGGGCGGCATGGAGAAGTACGGGGTCTCCGAAAATGCGATCTTCATGCCTGGCAATACCGATCCGCAGTACAGCGAATGGTTGGCTTTCTCGGGCACCTCGGTGACTTTGGATGGCGAGCAGAAGTACTTGGATTCATTCTTGGCCTACCAACGTGCGAACCTGCACGCGATTGACTACCTAGTTAAGTTCGGGTACACGCCGATTCAGGCCTACATGATCTTGGGCACGGCACCGGTCGAAGGTCGCCTCTCGGGCGTCGTTGACATCCCGAACGCCTGCTCGACGGTATATATCCCGAAGGCAATCTTCGATATGGATATCGCACCAAATGCAAGTGGCCCGACCCAGGTCAAGGGCAGCGTTGCATCGGGTGGCATGGATGTGCCGATGTCACGTTGGGCAGATCACGTCGAAGGCAAGTGGGCTCCATACCCCTGGTAACCCTCCTCAATGAAAAAGTGCGGGCCCCCTTCCGGGGAGCCCGCACTTTTCATGTTTAGGGTCTGGGAAGTTTTTGCAGGAGTGGATTGTTGGGAGCCATCGGCTGAGTCTTGCGCCGACCATCATTGGGTATTGAAGTCACTACTTCAGGCCGGTCACTCGTCGCCTTGGTTGAGTCAATTAGTTTCATTCGCTTTTGATCAACCGCGGATACCAATGGCATTGAAAAAACTCGTTGCGCTTGTTGATGGCAAACGGGGCATTCGGTGGTCTGGGTTGCCTCACCCATTGGCCGGTCAATCTCGGTGGGGCCATCGAGTTCACAGTTGTACTGATAGGTAACCATTTTAAGTTCTCCTTATCGCCTCGCGAAATCTCCGGGGATCGAGAGTTCACCTAGGGCAATCCTTGGGGTAAGGGAGTCCCACGTCAATCGATTTGAACGACTTGGTTGGTTGCATACCCAAAAAATGGCTAGGGCCGGACGGCCTTGACGGCCGCACCGACCGCTGCGAAGTCGCGCATTGATTGATCTAGTTCAAGTTTGGCCCGCAACCCTTCAAAGAGTGAAAGTTTGGACGACAGCATTGGCTGCATTTCTGCCATTGCCCCGGCGGTTGAGGCGGTAGCACTATCAAATGCCCTGCTAGCAGCATCGGCAGCTTGCTTGATGCGGGCGGTGCTGGCTCCGGATCGAGCAAGGGTTCGGGTGGCCCTGGTTTTGGCTTCTAGCTGCGCAAGGGTTAGGTCGGCTTTTGTCACTTGGGCTCGGGCGCGCTGCAGTTGCACGGGGGTCAGTCTGTCGCCGTACTGGCTCAAGAAGTCGGTGAGGCGTTGGCGAGAAGCCGGACGAAAGCGGGTTACCGCAAGGTAAGCGGCATCGGCTGAAGCCACCCCGGCCGCGCTAGCCATCGACCGGTAGGTCCCCGAGTTTCCGGAAACCGCCGAAATCGCTGCAAGGGGGGTACCGGGCGCCGCCATAGCCGGATGGATCCCGGTCAGCACCCCGGTCATCACCAAGGCTCCGAGGAGGGTGGCTAAGGCAAATTTAATGGGCTGCATGCCTCTCAGACGCTTGGAAAACAGAGATCGTTCCCGGGAATAACCCTTCGATTAACCAGGTTATCTACTATGAGTCCACCCGACTCAAAGTATCTAAGTCAGAATTTGCATATTACGCGAAAAGGGTGGACACTAGGTCCAGACCCCCGGATAAACCGGTAGCAACTACAAAGGAGTACGAACATCATGGCCCGAGCAGTAGGTATTGACCTTGGTACGACCAACTCGGTCGTATCGGTCCTCGAAGGCGGCGAACCCGTCGTAATCGCAAACGCGGAAGGCTCCCGGACTACCCCGTCCGTCGTGGCCTTCGCGAAGAACGGTGAAGTACTGGTCGGCGAGGTCGCCAAGCGCCA
>WLLZ01000121.1 GCA_009700485.1 Actinomycetota bacterium
AATAGACCCGACGGGGGCGGTGACACCATCTTTGGAGGTGACGCTGGCGGTCAAGGTGTTGTAGGAGTTGACCGTGGCCAGGCCCGGTGGGTTTATCACGGTTACCGTGTTGGTGGCGGTGGCCTGAGCCGGAGTTGCCGCCAAGATCGGGAGTACAGCCAAGGTGGTGATCACGCCCAAGAGCGCCGCCAAACGGTGGATCGATGTCATGGCTGCCTCCATCGCAGTTCAAAATCGCCTCTTGCGGGCCCCAGAGTATTGTGTGAGGAATGCAGCGCACCGCTTTCGACATTGCCGGCGATGATCGGTCGATTATTGCCGCCCGTATCAATGGCGTGGTGAGCGACCTTGCGACTCCGATATCACCTGACGACACCGTTGAGCTCATTTCGATTGGTAGCGCCGAAGGCCTAGCCATTTTGCGCCATTCGACAGCTCATGTGCTCGCCCAGGCGGTACAAGACACCTTCCCGAGCACCAAGCTCGGGATCGGCCCGCCTATCAAGGATGGCTTTTACTACGACTTTGATGTCGAACGCCCATTTACCCCCGAAGACCTAGTAGCGCTCGAAAAGCGCATGGTCGAGATCATCAAGGCCGGCCAGCGGTTTGTGCGAAGAGTGGTCAGCGAAGATGAGGCAGTTCAAGAGCTGGCAACCGAGCCATACAAGCTGCGATTGATTGGTAGCAGTGGCGGGGCCGATGTCATGGAGGTGGGCGGCTCTGAATTAACCATCTATGACAATGTCGACGCCAAAACCGGGGAGCGCTGCTGGGGTGATTTATGTCGAGGCCCACATGTGCCGAGCACTCGATACATACCGCAAAATGCGATCAAGTTGATGCGCACATCGGCGGCATATTGGCTAGGCGATCAAAAGAATGAATCCCTGCAGCGGATATACGGCACAGCCTGGCCATCCAAGGACGAACTAAAGGCACATCTGACATTCCTTGAAGAAGCTGAGCGCCGCGACCACCGCCGCCTTGGAGCTGAAATGGACCTGTTCTCATTTCCTGAGCAAATTGGCTCAGGGCTCGCGGTATTCCACCCCAAAGGTGGGGTGGTGCGCCGGGTGATGGAGGACTATTCCCGAAAACGACATGAGGAGGGCGGCTATGAGTTCGTAAATACGCCGCACATAACAAAAGCAGCGCTCTTTGAACAATCCGGTCACTTGGATTGGTACGCCGAAGGCATGTATCCGCCAATGCATTTAGATGCCGAGATCGATGACGAAGGGGTGGTGCGTAAGCAAGGTGCCGACTACTACCTAAAACCAATGAACTGCCCGATGCATAACTTGATTTTTTCCTCGCGCGGCCGTTCATATCGAGAGCTGCCACTTCGCCTCTTTGAATTTGGCACGGTTTATCGATACGAAAAGTCCGGGGTGGTGCAGGGATTAACTCGCGCACGTGGTTTCACCCAAGATGACGCACATATTTACTGCACTAAAGAGCAGATGCCAGATGAACTCGATCGGCTCCTAACGTTCGTGCTCAATCTGCTGCGCGATTATGGTTTGACCGATTTCTATCTTGAGCTGTCAACTCGCAACCCGGATAAATCTGTGGGCGAGGAGGCCGAATGGGTGGAGGCCACCGAAGCCTTGCGCGAGGCTGCCAGCAAACAGAATCTCGAATTGGTACTTGATGAAGGCGGAGCAGCCTTTTATGGACCAAAAGTCTCTGTCCAAGCCAAGGATGCCATCGGTCGTACTTGGCAGATGTCGACTATTCAAGTTGATTTCCAGTTACCGCAGCGCTTTGACCTTGAGTTCCAAGGTGCTGATGGCAACCGGCAGCGCCCGGTGATGATTCACCGTGCGCTCTTTGGCTCCATTGAGCGGTTCTTCGCGGTTCTTTTGGAGCATTACGCCGGGGCATTTCCGCCCTGGCTTGCTCCTGTGCAGGTAATCGGGATTCCGATCACTGATTCGCACAATGACTACCTACAGGGCGTGGCTGAAAAGTTGCGTGAATTCGGGGTAAGGGTTGAGGTCGACACATCTGATGACCGGATGCAAAAGAAGATCCGCACTGCGCAGAAAAGCAAAGTGCCATTTATGTTGATCGCTGGTGATGAGGACGTCGCCGAGGGAGCCGTTTCTTTCCGTTACCGCGATGGTACCCAGAAGAATGGCGTCAGCATCGTCGATGCGATCACTGAAATCGTTGACTCAATAACTTCACGAGCTCAGGTGTAGTTATGGGAGAAGCCTGGGATCGACTTTGGACTCCACATCGGATGAAGTATCTGCGTGGTGAAAGTAAGCCAAAGCACACAGACGCCGGTGCTGATTGCCCATTTTGTGTAGCCCCTGACCTTGGCCCCGATGAAGGCCTTGTTGTCGCTCGAGGCACGTTGGTCTATGCCGTCTTGAATTTATACCCTTATAACTCCGGGCACTTGATGATCTGCCCTTATCGTCACGTAGCCGACTACACCGAACTGTCTAATGAAGAGATTATAGAACTTGGGCAGTTCACACAGCAGGCAATGACAACCCTGCGCACCGTCTCCAACGCCCACGGATTTAATATCGGCATGAACCAAGGGTCTTCCGCGGGGGCCGGTATCGCCGGTCACCTGCATCAGCATGTCGTGCCTCGCTGGGGCGGCGACACCAATTTTTTGCCAATTATTGGCGGAACCAAAACTATTTCGCAATTGCTCGATGACACCCGGCAACTTCTTGCTGATTCTTGGCCAACTAGTTGACTTCAAACAGTTAACCGCCAAGAATTTTCTTGGCCGCGGCCGATGGCATGGGCGCAAATCCCGCGCTTTGACGCGTGTAACTGCCGGTGCCATGGGTGAGGGATCTAATGTCGATCGCGTAGCGGGTGATTTCGGCCTCGGGCACGATTGCTCGCACCACGCTGCGCCCCCCGGCAATTGACTCGGTGCCGGTCACGTGTCCGCGTCGGGTTGAAAGATCTGAAATCACCGCACCCGTGTGCTCATCGGGCATTAGCACCGCGAGTTCAATCAACGGTTCGAGCAGGTTGATGGTTGATTTAGCGGCGGCGTCCTTCAGGGCGAGGGCACCGGCGGCCTGGAAAGCCATGTCCGATGAATCAACACTATGTGACTTTCCGTCCACCAAAGTTACCCGAATATCAACAACCGGGTAGCCGATAGCAACGCCTTTAAGTAACTGGGCTCGGACACCCTTTTCGACTGAACCAATAAATGCGCGGGGCACGGCGCCACCAACTACTTTGTCGACGAACTCAAAACCGGTGCCTACCGGCATTGGCTCGACGACTATCTCGCAGACGGCGTACTGGCCATGCCCGCCAGATTGCCTAACATGGCGCCCGGTTCCCTGAGCGGCGGTTGCAAATGTTTCACGAAGTTGAATCCGCATTTCCTCGGTATCAACATTTACCCCATACCGTGTCGCTAGATGCTCGGCAACTAGATTCGCATGGGCCTCGCCAAGGCACCACACCACAATTTGCCCGGTGGCCGCATTTTGGTCAATGCGAAGAGTCGGATCTTCGGCGAGAACGCGGGCAAGGGCCGGGCCCAATTTATCCTCGTCGGCGGTGGTGTGGCCGCGGATCGCAATTGGAAATAATGGTTCTGGCATCAGCCAAGATTCCATGATCAGCGGTTGGGCGAGGCTCGACAAAGTATCGCCGGTTTCGGCACGACTTAGTTTGCTCACTGACACGATGCTGCCAGCAATAGCTTCAGAAACCGGGCGTTGTTCTGCACCCAGCGGAGCACTTAGTACCCCGATTCGCTCATCAACATCGTGGCTTTGGTGACCGGATGAACTTTCGAAATGCCCTGAAACGTGGACCGCTTGATTGGCCGTCAAGGTTCCGGAGAAAACACGTACTATAGAAAGCTTGCCGATATATGGATCGGTTGCGGTCTTGATTACTTCTGCGCAAAGGGGGCCGCCAGGGTCGGCCGACAACGGTGGCTTGGGTTCACCGGCGACACTCGTGACAACCGGTAACGGGTGCTCGGCTGGCGAAGGGAAACCACTGGTTATGAGGTTAAGGAGCAATTCGGTACCCAAAGTTGCGGGGGTCAATGCGTGTCCAATGACCGGGTGGAAATGGCCTCGGGCCACAGCGCGTTCAAAATCCCTATTTAATGTTTCGACATCTATTGGCTCATCGGCAACGAAGCGATCCATCAAGTTCTCGTCCTCGGATTCGGTGATGATGGCCTCAATAAGATCATTCCGCGCCTGTTCAATGAGGTCGCTATGTTCACGGTCGCACTCACGCTCAGCGCGTATGCCTGTCGTCCATTCGTGAATCTGGGTTGATAGGAGGTCAATGAAGCCGATCGGGGTGCCGTTGGCTGCATGAATGGGGAGGTGCAGTGGAAGTACCCCGCCACCGCCGGTAAACACGCGGCGGCAAAGCGCCACCGTTTCATCAAAATCAGCACGGTCCTTGTCGAGTTTGGTAACAACGATCGCGCGCGGCATTCCGACCGACTCGCATTCGTCCCAAAGTTGCTGAGTTGCCGCATCAACCCCATCAACTGCGCCTATTACAAAAAGTGCCGCGTCAGCGGCGCGTAATCCAGCTCGAAGGTCGGCAATGAAGTCTGCATAGCCCGGTGTGTCAATCAAGTTAATCACAAAACCTTGCCAAGGAATTGCTGCCACTGCGAGCCCGACAGAGCGATGCTGCTTTATGGCAACCGGATCAACGTCGGTTATGGTCGTACCGTCCTCAACTTTGCCGATGCGGGAGCTGGCTCCGGCGGCGTAAATTAGTGACTCGACCAGCGAGGTTTTCCCAGATCCGGTTGGGCCGACTAGTACGACATTGCGAATATTTTTGGGGAGGTGGGCAACTGGTGCCGCTTTGGACCTTGCCTTATCGGACATTTTCACCTCTTTCGCACCGTTGAGACGTGAGTCTTCACCGTTTGCCGGACGTATTGCAAACGCCAGACAATAATCAGCGTATGAGAATCGTCCAGCCATTGCGAATGGCACAGATCCGATCGGGTCCGAGCCGGCTCCGACTTTGGCCGCTTGTTGTGGCTTTGGCGGTTGGAATTGGGCTGGTAAATCCAGCTGCTACATCAGCATTTGCTTCACCAAAGTTAGTCGCGGGGGAGTAGGTCGAACTGAGCGTCCTCGTTTATAACATTGAGTACTCTGGAGACGCCTCCACCGATCGGGTGATCCGAGAGATAGATGCTGACATCGTCGGTGTTTTGGAGTCCTACAACCGGCTCCCGGAGATTGCCCGCAAAACCGGCTATCCGTATTACAACGTCGGCCTGCAATTGCTATCTAAATTTCCGATTCTTGAACCCTCAGGGGCGGAGGGCCTTTATTCCCTTATTGAGGTGGAGCCGGGGTATGTCGTTGCTTTCTTCAACACGCACCTCGATTATGTGAAGTACGGTCCTTC
>WLLZ01000122.1 GCA_009700485.1 Actinomycetota bacterium
CTGACGGTCCGGAGCAAGGCCCGGACCAAGACAGGAGAATTGTGTCGAAGGTTCGGGTACATGAGCTCGCAAAAGAGCTCGGGGTTGAGAGCAAGGTTGTTCTCGCCAAACTCCAAGAACTTGGAGAATTCGTAAAGTCGGCCTCGTCTACGGTCGAAGCTCCGGTGGTGCGCAAGCTGAAAGAGGTGATGCCTGCCCCCGCACCCGGCGAAGCTCCCGTTAAAAAGGCCACGGCTAAGAAGACCACCGCGAAGAAGTCCACCGCGCCCCCGGCCGAGCAAGAAACGCAGGCGCCGGTACCACCAGCTGCGGAAGTAGCCCCGACTATCGAGACCCCACCGCCAGCTTCTTCGGCGGCGGTTGAAGCACCAGCTCCGGTGGTGGCAGCGGCTACCACCGAAGTTGCCGCAGCAATTCCTCCGGGACGACCCGTTGGACCACAGCCCGGTATGCCGCGCCCAGCTGGCCCGCGTCCGGGCAATAATCCTTTCGGTGGCAGTACGGGCATGGGCCGAGCGCCCGCCCCACGCCCCGGTAATAACCCGTTCGGCACCAGTACCGGCATGGGCCGCCCAGCACCAAATACCGGTCCGCCGGCCACAGGTTTAGGGACAGAGGGTGGCGTACCGGGGGCACCTAGGCCGGCGGCTTACCCAAGTCGGCGACCAACCGGCCCTGGTGGCCCTGGTGGCCCGAGTCGTGGCCCCGGTGGCCCCGGTGGATTTGTTTCACGGGGTCCGGGTGGTCCAGGGGGATCCGGTGGCCCAGGTGGTCCCGGTGGGTTTGCCGGTCGATCAGGTGCTCCAGGTGGGGCAGGCAGAGGCCCCGGGGGTCCGGGTGGCCCTGGCGGCCCCGGTGGTTTCCCCGGTCGGCCAGGGGCGGGTGGTCGCGGCACTACCGCGGGTGCATTCGGGCGTCCGGGTGGGCGGCCCTCGCGTGGGCGCAAATCCAAGCGCGCAAAGCGTCAAGAGTTCGACAATATGCAAGCACCGTCACTTAGTGGGGTGCGCATCACTCGGGGTTCTGGCGAGATCGTCCGGTTACCTCGGGGAGCAAGCCTGACCGACTTCGCCGACAAAATTGATGCGATGCCGGCTGATTTAGTGAAGGTACTCATCGAACTTGGTGAGATGGTTACGGCCACCCAATCCATCGATGACGACACGTTGCGCTTACTTGGCAGTGAACTAAACTACAACGTCGAAGTAGTTTCACCCGAAGATGAAGATCGTGAATTGCTTGGCTCCTTCCATCTTGAGTTTGGCGAGGATGAGGGCGTTGAGGCGGATCTAGTTATTCGTCCACCAGTTGTCACGGTCATGGGTCACGTTGACCACGGTAAAACACGCTTACTCGACGCGATCCGCAAGACCAACGTCATTGGTGGCGAAGCCGGTGGTATCACTCAGCACATTGGTGCATACCAAGTTGCCACCCAGACGGCTAATGGTGAGCGCAAGATCACCTTCATCGATACACCTGGTCACGAAGCGTTCACCGCGATGCGCGCGCGAGGTGCACAGGTAACCGATATTTCTATTCTCGTGGTTGCGGCCGATGACGGCGTAAAGCCCCAGACAATTGAAGCGCTAAATCACGCACAGGCAGCAGGTGTGCCGATTGTGGTCGCGGTGAACAAGGTTGACAAGGAAGGCGCTGACCCGCTCAAGGTGCGCACTCAGTTGACCGAGTACGGGCTGGTCGCAGAAGAATTCGGTGGCGACACCATGTTCGTTGACGTTTCAGCGAAGGCGGGTACGGGACTCGAAGCTCTACTTGATGCGGTATTGCTGACCGCTGATGCGGCATTGGATCTTCGGGCGAATCCGAATCAAGATGCACAAGGTGTTGCCATCGAGGCGCACCTTGACCGCGGACGCGGCCCGGTCGCGACCGTCTTGGTTCAGCGTGGCACCTTGCGCGCTGGTGATTCAATTGTCGCCGGCGATGCCTTCGGTCGGGTGCGAGCCATGCTCGATGACGAAGGCAATGTCGTTGAGATTGCCGGGCCTTCGTTCCCGGTACAGGTACTCGGTCTAACTTCGGTGCCAGGGGCAGGCGACAGCTTCTTGGTCGTCTCCGAGGATCGCATTGCGCGCCAGATTGCCCAGACAAGGCAAGCCCGTGAACGTAACGCTATGTTGGCGAAGAATCGTGTTAAGCGATCCCTCGAGGACTTCTTGGAGTCCATTGAAAAGGGCGAAGTTGCTGAGCTCACCCTCATCATCAAGGGCGACGTCTCGGGTTCGGTCGAGGCCCTCGAGGATGCTTTGCTCAAGATCGATGTGGGTGAGGAAGTCTCACTGCGCGTTATTCATCGCGGTGTCGGCGCTATTACCAAAAACGACGTCACGTTGGCGAGTGCATCCAAGGCCGTCATCATCGGTTTCAATGTGCGCCCCGAAGGCAAGGTGGCTGAACTGGCCTCACAAGAGGGTGTCGATGTGCGCTATTACAGCGTTATCTACCAAGCCATTGATGAAGTTGAGTCGGCACTGCGTGGCATGCTCAAGCCGGAGTACGAAGAGGCGCAGCTTGGCACAGCGCAGGTCCGCGAGGTGTTCAAGTCATCTAAGTTCGGCACCATCGTTGGCTGCATAGTCAAGACCGGTGAAATTAGACGTAACTCGAAAGCTCGCTTGGTTCGTGACGGCTCAGTAGTTGCCGACAACTTGTCAATTGCTACTCTGCGGCGGTTCAAGGATGACGTCACCGAAGTTCGTGAGGGCTTTGAATGTGGTATCAACCTCGGGACTTATCAAGACCTGAAGTCTGATGACATCATCGAGACCTTTGAGATGCGCGAAATCCCACGAAAGCCATAGTGGGCACCGTGAAGGGATGAACAGATGAGTAGCGTGGCACGTCAACGCAAGATGGCTGATCGAATCAAGGTCATCGTCGCGGAGTGCCTCGAAAAAAGGGTTAAGGATCCGCGGTTGGGTTTTACCACGATTACCGATGTGCGGGTTACTACAGATCTACGTGAAGCGTCGGTTTTTTATACCGTCTACGGTGATGATCAGGCGCGCACCGAAACGGCAGCCGCACTTGAGTCCGCGAAGGGTATTATCCGGTCGGAAGTCGGTCGTCAGACCGGCATCAAATTCACGCCATCCTTGGCGTTTTTCCCTGATGCCCTACCCGAGAGCGCTCAACACGTGGCTGAACTCCTGCAGAAGGCAGCTGAAGCAGATGCGCAGGTGCACGCCCAGGCCGCGAACGCCACCTACGCCGGCGACGCTGATCCATATCGAGCCCCTCGCGTGGACGACTCCGAACTCCTATGACCCCGGTCGGCGTAATAGTCGTCGATAAGCCAAGCGGCATAACTTCACATGATGTTGTTGCTCGCACGCGTAAGGCGCTGCAAACTCGAAAAGTTGGACACGGGGGCACACTTGATCCGATGGCTACCGGGGTCCTGCTAATCGGTGTTGATCGCGCCACGCGACTACTTGGCTTTTTGGCCAAAGAAGACAAAGTTTATGAAGCTACCATTCGGCTGGGATCTTCCACCATTACCGATGATTCCCAGGGCGAAACCTTGACCACCGTGGGTGCCGATCTCATAGCCGCTGTTGACGAGGCTGCGATTAGGGCGGGGATCGCTAAATTGACCGGGCGTATTTCACAGGTCCCCAGTGCCATCAGTGCCATCAAAGTTGATGGGCGAAGAGCCCATGCACTGGTTAGGGCTGGTGAAAGTGTAGAACTTTCAGCGCGGGCAGTTAATGTTGAGCGGTTCGACGTGCATCGCTTTGCTTTTGATTCGAGTTGGATCGACATAGATGTCGAAGTGACATGTTCGACCGGCACCTATATTCGAGCGCTAGCTCGCGATCTCGGGGCAGGGCTAGGGATTGGCGGGCATCTCACGGCACTGCGTCGCACGCGGGTCGGCCCTTTCACCGGAGCTGAGGCAATTGAAATCGATAATGTCGGTGTTGATTCGGTGGTTGCTATGGGCGAGGTTGCCAGGCGTGCCTTCCAGACTTGGGTGGTTGATGAAGTCGCGGCCGATGCGGTTGCTCATGGTCGGCGAATCGAGTGGGTACCTACCGGTACCGGTCCAATAGCCATTACCACTGCTGCTGGCGACCTCCTCGCCCTAGCTGAACGAAAAGATGGCGTTACTAGCTATCTCGCAGTATTTGTTTGACCTAGAATGGCGTTGTTATGAGTGATGCTCTGAACTCTTCGGCACCTGCGGTGGTCTGCCTAGGTGTCTTCGATGGTGTGCACCGCGGGCATCGTGCGCTAATTGATCGCGCTCGGGTGACCGCCGATGGGCTCGGTATCGCGGTTTCCGTCATGACTTTTGACCCGCACCCGCTGGCCGTGCTGCACCCTGAGCGAGCGCCGAAAATGCTTGCCAGTGTGAGCGAACGTAAAGAGCTACTTCTTGCAGCCGGGGCTGACAATGTTTATGTACTTGATTTCACCGTAGCCACCTCGCATTTAACCCCGCGGGATTTCGTTGAGCTGATAGTCGTCAATCAACTAAGTGCGCGCGTAGTGGTGGTTGGTAAAAACTTCTGGTTTGGCCATGAAGCCTCGGGTGATGTGGAGGTACTTACGGCACTTGGGGTCGAGTACGGTTTTGAAGTGCACTCCATAGATATTCAAGGTGGGGGCGGGGCGCAGTGGTCCTCGACCAATGTGCGCCACTTGATTGCCGCTGGTGAGGTGGTATCGGCCGCTGAGATTTTGGGTCGTGACTATCAACTCGGGGGCTTGGTGGTGCACGGGGATGAGCGCGGTCGCGAACTCGGTTTCCCGACCGCGAATTTGCGAATCGATCAAAGCCGAGCCGTTCCGGCCGATGGTGTATATGCCGGCTGGGTCACCACGGGTGGGTTGGGCCGATTGCCGGCCGCGATCTCAATTGGCACCAATCCCCAGTTCGACGGGGCCGAGCGCCGGATCGAGGCTTATGTTCTAGATCGCACCGACCTGGATCTTTATGACCAAGAACTGACAGTCGACTTCGTGGCCAGGGTGCGCGGCCAGGCGGTATTCGCCGATTTGGGGGCCTTGGTGGAGGCGATGAACCTAGATGTGGCCACGACCCGGAAGCTACTGGCAATCGGCTGAAGTTCGGTGAGCACGGCGATTCTAGGCAATTTCGCCTAATTGGGTGCTACTGGTAGCCTGCTCGGTAAGACGGTCGTGAAGCGGGCGCTTTGCGATACGTGTCAAACACGAAAGTGCCGACCGGTGATGCCGGGGAGTGCGCCCGAGAGGAAGAAATGCCACTTGATACTGCCACCAAGGCAGAAATTATCGCTGAATACGGCTCCAAGCCCGGCGATACCGGCTCAC
>WLLZ01000123.1 GCA_009700485.1 Actinomycetota bacterium
CGGGGACTGCCAACTATCAGCCACTCCCGCAAGGGAGCCATCCAACTCCTTCGGAGGGACGCCACAGTGTCGGTCTCCATCAAGCCGCTCGAGGATCGCATCTTGGTCCAAACCCTAGAAGCCGAGCAGACCACTGCTTCTGGCCTCGTTATCCCAGACACCGCCAAGGAAAAGCCCCAAGAGGGCAAGGTAATGGCGGTTGGTCCGGGTCGTTTCGACGAGGACGGTGCCAAGCGGATTCCGCTCGACATCAAGGTCGGCGACGTAGTCATCTACAGCAAGTACGGCGGCACCGAAGTCAAGTACAACAATGAGGAGTACTTGATTCTTTCGGCCCGCGACGTACTGGCAATCGTCGAGAAGTAGTTCGACCCAAGCATCGTCTTTGACGTAAGCCGCCCCGGTCACCGGTAGTACCGGGTGCCGGGGCGCTTACGTTAGGCGGTCGCAGTACCTGAAGCACTTATAACTTCATTTATCCATCTTTAACCCTTGCACTTCCAAACCAGCAACGAAGGAAACCAATGGCCAAGATCCTGGAATTCGACGAGGACGCCCGCCGCAGTCTCGAGCGTGGAGTTAATGCCCTTGCCGATGCCGTTCGCGTAACACTGGGCCCACGTGGCCGCAACGTCGTCATCGACAAGAAGTGGGGCGCCCCCACGATCACCAATGACGGTGTGACCATCGCGCGTGAGATTGAGCTCGAGGATCCATACGAGAATCTAGGCGCGCAGTTGGCCAAGGAAGTTGCCACCAAGACAAACGACGTTGCCGGTGACGGCACCACCACGGCCACCGTGCTAGCACAGGCCATGGTTCGCGAAGGTCTCAAAATGGTGGCCGCTGGCGCGTCGCCGCTTGATATTAAGCGCGGTATCGACAAGGCCGTTATCGCGATGACCGAAAAGCTCATCTCGATCTCGCGCCCGGTAGCCGGCAAGGATGAAATAGCCAATGTTGCGACCATATCGTCGCAGGATCGCGAGATTGGTGAACTTATCGCTGATGCTTTCGACAAGGTTGGCAAGGACGGCGTGATTTCGGTTGAAGAGTCGAGCACCACATCGATGGAACTCGAGTTCACCGAGGGCATGCAGTTCGACAAGGGCTACATCTCGCCCTACTTTGTTACCGACGCTGAGCGCATGGAAGCTGTGATCGAAGACGGCCGGGTGCTGCTGGTACAGAACAAGATTTCCAGTGTTCAAGAACTATTGCCCCTCCTGGAGAAGGTTGTCCAGGCCGGTAAGCCACTGCTGATCATCGCCGAAGACGTCGATGGTGAGGCACTTTCCACCCTGGTCGTTAACCGCATTCGCGGTACTTTCTCGTCGGTCGCGGTGAAGGCCCCGGCCTTTGGTGATCGGCGCAAGGCCATGTTGCAAGATCTTGCAGCTCTGACCGGCGCAACCGTGGTAACCCCCGAGGTTGGCCTAAAGCTTGACCAGGTGGGCCTCGAGGTTCTTGGTTCAGCTCGCCGGATCGTGGTCACCAAGGACAACACCACCATCGTCGATGGCGGCGGTGACCATGCACTGGTTGCTGATCGGGTCGCCCAGATTCGTAATGAGATCGAGAACACTGATTCGGATTGGGATCGCGAGAAGCTGCAGGAGCGGTTAGCCAAACTTGGTGGCGGCGTCGTCGTCATCAAGGTCGGTGCCCACACTGAAGTTGAACTCAAAGAGAAGAAGCACCGCATTGAAGACGCAGTGTCTGCAACGCGTGCAGCTATCGAAGAGGGCATTGTCTCTGGCGGCGGCACCGCATTGGTGCAGGCATCGGCTTGCCTCGTGGGTGACCTCGGGCTAACCGGCGACCAAGCCACCGGAGTAGGTATTGTGCGCCGCTCAACGAGTGAGCCGCTGCGCTGGATCGCTGAGAATGCGGGCGAGCAGGGCTATGTCGTGGTTGCCAAGGTTGCCGAGCTACCAGTTGGGCATGGCCTAAACGCCGCGACGGGTGAGTATGTCGACTTGATGGCGGCCGGTGTTATCGACCCGGTTAAGGTCACTAGGTCGGCGCTACAGAATGCGGCTTCAATCGCCGCGATGTTACTCACCACCGAAGCGCTAGTTGTTGAAAAGCGCGAGGAGCAGCCGGCTGCTCAAGGTGGCGGCTACGGTGGTCACGGCCACAGTCACTAGAACCAAATAAAGTAGGGGCGCCGCGCACAATGCGCGGCGCCCCTACTTTATTTGCTAGTAGTTTGAATTTGACTAGGAAGCAACCCTGCGCCGGGCGTAGATGACCTCACGGTCTTCCTCAGAAAGTCCGCCCCATACGCCATATGGTTCGCGCACCTGTAGTGCATGCTCTGCACACTTAATCTTGATGGGGCAGGTACCACAGATAGCCTTTGCGGCTTTTTCTCTGGCACTCCGGGCCGGGCCGCGCTCACCGTCGGGATGGAAGAAGGCTGATGGGTCCTCACCACGGCAGGCAGCGAATAACTGCCAGTCCCAAAAATCGCTATTGGGGCCCGGAAGCCTAGAATAGTCAGCCATTTGGGGGTCCGTAGATGCTCATAGATGTACTATATAAAGCGGTCATAGGTTAGTCAAGGGTCTACCGTGAACATAGTTCGAAGCGTTTGGGAATTTACCGCAAAGCTAGGCGGGTAGCCCGAAAATCAGTTGATTTGCTAGGGGGTAGTGTGGGGTTTCACACTGCAATTCCCATTAGCATCGGGCACAATACGGTGTGGACAATTCTGCCCAAGTAGAAGTTCCTGGGCTAACCGTTGCAGCGGTGGCGCGCCGCCTAGGGATTGCTCCGGCGACTTTGCGCACTTGGGATCGTCGCTACGGCCTCGGACCAGCCGAGCGCCAGGTGGGGGCCCACCGCCGTTACGCGGCAACTGATCTAGCCCGGCTGGAGCAGGTCCGGCGCCTAATTAACGCTGGGGTGACAATTGGTGATGCGGCGCAGTTAGTGCTGGCCGCGGATCTGAATTTGCAAGTGGGGTCCACTGTGGCACCAAAGCAGGTGCCAACACAGGTGACGGCGAATTTCCCGACGGATCTCGAAGTTAACGCATTGGTGCCGAGCCAGACAGCACGGGGGCTAGCGAGGGCAGCGGACTCCTTGGATTCAGTAGCCTGCCGCGAAATCATCAATTCTTCCTTGGAACAACGGGGTGTGGTCTGGACCTGGGAATCCCTGATTGCGCCGCTTCTCGTTGACCTCGGGGAGCGCTGGCATGCAACCGGGCGCGGCGTTGAAGTCGAACACGCTTTGACCCAGGTAATTGAGTTTTGTCTTGGAACGGTAGCCGGGCAGGTGAGTACCCCGATAAATGTGCGGCCGGTGCTACTGGCCGCTGCACCAGATGAACTCCATGCGCTAACCCTAAAGGCACTGTCCGCCGCATTGGCTGAGCGGCAAATTGAAGTTGTCATGTTAGGGCAGCGGGTTCCCTCCGATGCGCTATTTGCCGCCGTGCAGCGTTTAGGCCCGTCGGTAGTCTTTGTCTGGTCCCAGGCCGCTGCAACTGGCCATCCAGCCCACCTGGCAGACCTGCGGAAAATCCGCCCAGCGCCAGCACTCGTTGCAGGGGGCCCAGGATGGCCTGAGTCGATGCCCCCCGGCGTAATCCGAGTCCTTCACTTGGCCGAGGCGGTGTCCAAAATCTCGCGGATAGTGGGCGAGTAGCCTTCGGGTATGTCGACACAAGGGTTACCGGAGAAATTTGCTTATCTGGGCCTTACTTTTGACGATGTTTTGCTCTTACCCGCGCAATCTGATGTGGTGCCAAGCGAAGTAGATACCACCTCGCGAGTTACGCGAAATATCAGTGTGCGGGTGCCGCTCGTATCCAGTGCCATGGATACCGTGACTGAAGCGCGCATGGCCATCGCGATGGCACGCAGTGGTGGCGTAGGGGTACTGCACCGCAACTTGCCAATTGAAGAGCAAGCTACTCAGGTTGACCTAGTTAAGCGCTCTGAAGCCGGCATGGTCACCAATCCGATCGTATGTTCGCCAAATGATTCACTCGCCGACGTTGATCGACTCTGCGGGCGCTACCGCATTTCGGGCGTACCTGTTGTTGACGCCGCCGGAGTCCTTGTCGGAATCGTCACCAATCGTGATATGCGTTTCGAAGAAGACATGGGTAGGCCGGCGCATGAAGTAATGACGCGCATGCCGCTAGTTACCGCTCAGGTGGGTATCTCACCGGAAGCCGCATTGCAGCTACTCGCGACCCGCAAAGTCGAAAAACTTCCACTCGTTGACTCCGATGGCCGCCTGCGCGGGCTCTTCACGGTCAAAGATTTTGTTAAGAGTGATAAATACCCGTTGGCTACCAAAGATTCAGGTGGCCGGTTGGTGGTGGGCGCGGCTATCGGTGTGGGTGACGACGCCGATAAACGCGCACGCGCGCTGATTGAAGCCGGTGTTGACTTTCTCATTGTCGACACCGCACACGGTCATTCGCGAGCGGTCATCGACATGGTTCGCCTGCTAAAGCGCGAGACTTCAATTGATATCGTCGGCGGAAACGTGGCCACCCGAGCCGGAGCGCAGGCTTTGATCGACGCGGGTGCTGACGGAATCAAGGTTGGCGTAGGCCCCGGTTCAATTTGCACCACCCGCGTGGTCGCTGGAGTTGGAGTCCCGCAGGTTTCAGCCATATATGAAGCATCATTGGCAGCCGGCCCAGCTGGAGTGCCCGTGATTGGCGATGGAGGTTTGCAATACTCCGGCGACATTGCAAAAGCACTTGTCGCCGGGGCCGATACCGTGATGCTCGGGTCATTGCTGGCGGGTTGTGAAGAAGCTCCAGGTGATGTCGTTTTCGTAAATGGCAAGCAGTTCAAGTCGTACCGCGGTATGGGGTCACTTGGCGCGATGCAATCACGTGGGCAAGCCCGTTCCTACAGCAAAGATAGGTATTTTCAGGACGATGTGTTGAGCGATGACAAATTGGTGCCTGAAGGCATTGAAGGAGTTGTCGCGTACCGGGGCCCCCTCAGTGCGGTAGCTCACCAGTTAGTGGGAGGTCTGCGTGCTGCCATGGGTTACTCGGGTGCGGCGACAATCCCCGAATTACACGAAAAGGGATCCTTCGTGCGCATTACCGCAGCAGGATTGCGCGAGAGTCACCCACATGATGTCGAAATGACGATCGAAGCCCCTAACTACTCCAGCCGATAGGACTCACGTGACCGACATTCAAATCGGTGGCGCCAAGCGTGCCCGCCGTGCCTACTCATTTGATGAAGTTGCTATTGCACCAAGTAG
>WLLZ01000124.1 GCA_009700485.1 Actinomycetota bacterium
CTTCTAAAGTTCTCGAAGTAGGTCCAGGCTTGGGGAGTTTGACACTCGCTCTACTTGAGCCAGGGGCGACGGTCGTAGCCGTCGAAATCGACAGGGTGCTCGCTGATCAATTGCCCTTGACTGTGCAGGCGCATCTACCCGAAAGTGCAGGCTCATTGACAGTGATCCATGGCGATGCGCTAACCCTGCACGAACTAGATTTTGAACCCGATGCCTTGGTGGCGAACCTGCCCTACAACGTTTCGGTACCCGTCCTACTGCATTTGCTTCGGACTCTTCCGTCCCTGCGTTCGATATTAGTGATGGTGCAAAAAGAGGTCGCTGATCGATTGGTTGCGGGCCCCGGGTCGCGCACCTACGGAGTGCCGAGTGTCAAAATTCGCTGGTTCGGCGACCCGCAGGCGGCTGGCAATGTCGGCCCGAAGGTTTTCTGGCCCGAACCCAATGTCGATTCTGGTCTGGTGCGAATTACTTGCCATGAACCGCCCAAGTGCAACTCATCAAGGGCCGAAGTTTTTGCGGTCATTGATGCGGCATTCGCACAGCGGCGTAAATCCCTGCGCGCTGCACTTTCACAATTCGCTGGTTCCCCAGCACTGTCCGAGTTGGCTCTGGTGGCGGCGGGCATCGACCCAGGTGCGCGCGGCGAGGCCCTTGCCGTGGCCGATTTCGCGCGGCTTGCCGATGCCCTCGGCCAAAGTGCCCAATCCGCACGCAACACTTAACCTGAAGCCATGAAAGGGGAGCAAGGCGTGGGCGCGACTGTGACGGTTCGGGTGCCGGCGAAGGTCAACCTCCAACTCGGTGTCGGCCCCAAACGCCCTGACGGTTATCACGAGTTGGCGACGGTTTTTCACGCTGTCAGTTTGTTTGATGACGTGCGAGCGCGCCAGGTTGAAGTTGGCGCGGGTGTCACTTTGTCGATCTCCGGTGAAGGCGCCGGTGAGCTGCCACTTGATGAGACAAATTTGGCTTGGCGGGCAGCGCTGCTGCTGGCTGAACATGCCGGTGTTTCAGCTGATGTGGAATTGCACTTGCATAAAGGTATCCCGGTCGCCGGTGGCATGGCTGGCGGCAGCGCGGATGCGGCGGGTGCGCTGGTTGCCTGTGATTCGCTGTGGCAACTTGGATTACCCCGCGAGGAGTTAATGGTGTTGGCGGCGCGGCTTGGCTCCGATGTGCCATTTGCACTACATGGTGGCACAGCGATTGGTACCGGGCGGGGTGAACAATTGCTGTCGGCGCTATCTCGCGGAGTCTTTGAATGGGTATTCGCGTTCGCCGAAAAGGGCTTATCAACCCCTGACGTTTACGCCGAGTGTGATCGCCTCCGCGGCGCGAGAGTTACCACCGACCCGGTGGTCTCACCGGCGATGATGCAGGCCCTGCGTGCTGAAGATGCATTTGCGCTAGGTGCAACATTACAAAATGACCTGCAACCTGCTGCGATTTCATTGCGTCCGGTGCTCTCCCAGGTGCTCGAAGTTGGCGAGGGCTATGGAGCGTTAGGCGCGATTGTCTCTGGAAGTGGCCCGACCTGTGCGTTTTTGGCGGCCGATGAAGAGCAGGCCCTCGACATTGCGGTGGGGCTGACGTCGGCAGGGGTGTGTCGAACCGTTAGACGGGCCACCGGTGCGGTACCCGGTGCGCGCATCGTGGCGTAATCATCACCACTCAACGAGGTTGAGGATCAGGCGTCGAACTCATAAGAAAGCGAGCGCAGTAAATCGGCAAGTTGCTGCTGCTCATCAGCACTTAAGCCAACTAGTAAGTCGCGCTCGCGGTCCAAGAGGTCGGTGAGTGCGCCGTCAACTGTCTTTTGTCCGGCCGTGGTGAGTACAACGCGTACTCCGCGGCGATCATTGGGCTCACGTTCGCGCCTGACGAACCCGCGAGCTTCGAGACGATCAACTCGATTAGTTACGGTGCCGCTGGTGACCATGGCTTCGGCACCAAGTTGGCCGGGGGAGAGCGCATATGGATCGCCAGCGCGCCGAAGTGCGGCGAGCACATCGAACTCCCAAGGCTCGAGTTGATGCTCATTGAATGCTGCGCGCCGAGCCAAATCCAAGTGTCGAGCCAACCGAGTGACCCGAGACAAAACTGCAAGGGGCGAAATATCTAGATCGGGTCGCTCGCGGTGCCAAGCGCTGACCAAGCGGTCAACTTCGTCATGCCGGGCACCGCTCATGGCCTGAGCCTACGTCAAGATTCTTGACGTCGAGATTCTTAGCGGTCGCGCTTGGTGATCAGCCGAGGTTTGGCGTCAAGGTTTTCGAGGCCGCTCCAGGCCAAATTCACCAGGTGAGCGACGACTTCGTCTTTCTTGGGCTTGCGCACATCTAGCCACCACTGACCGGTCAGGGCCACCATGCCAACGAGCATTTGCGAGTACATGGGGGCCAACTTGGTATTGATTCGGTGCGCGGCGAACTCGGCGGCCAGCAGGTGCTCTACCTGCGCTGCAACATCGATGATCAAACTGGCGAATGACCCGGTCTGTTGGGAGACCGGTGAATCGCGGACCAGAATCCGAAATCCATCGGGGTATTCATCAATGTAATCGAAAAGCGCGAGGGCGGCTTGCTCCACGAGCACTCGCGCATTGCCACCGGTCAAGGTGTCGCTGATGGCTGCTAGCAGGTGATTCATCTCGCGATCGACAACTACGGCGTAGAGACCTTCTTTGCCGCCGAAGTGCTCGTAAACAACCGGCTTCGAGACGTCGGCTTTGGCTGCTATTTCTTCCACGGTGACAGCGTCGAAGCCCTTTTCTGCGAACAGCTTCCGCCCGACATCAAGTAACTGCTCTCGGCGTTCTTGGCCGCTCATCCGCACTCTCTCGCGAGTGCGCGGGGGCCGCCGAACCTCTCGGCGTTTAGCTAAGGGCAGTTCGGTGACGTTATCAACTTCGTTGATCATCGGCACCATTTATTAATCCGTAGCGCTTGGCTCGACGTATCCACGAACCCTTCGACGCATTGCTGGGTCCTTGAGTTTGTTGGCGATGCGCTGGGGCTTGGGCCAGCGCACGTCGGTGACAAGTTTCATCGACTCCATGATGGCGATCGCTCGGGCGCTCATATCGAGTTGGCCTTTGAGTACCCCGTGGCGAGCCAAGGTGGGGTCTGCGTGGTGCAGGCTGTGCCAGGACTCACCAAATGACGGGAGAGCGAGCCAGGGCACGTTAGAGGAAAGGTCACGGTTGTTGAAGGGCCGCGAGCCAAACACATGACAAATTGAGTTGATCGACCAAGTCACGTGATGCACCAGGGCAATTCGGATCAGCCCGCCCCAGAACAGGCCGGCGAGTGCGCCCATCCACGACCAAGTGATTAAGCCACCCAAGAGCGCAGGCAGCAAGATCGATGCGGTGAGAATTGCTGGGAAGAACTGGGATATCCGGCTTAGGTCTTTGTCGGCGGCGATATCTGGTGCGTACTGTTCGATCGGGGTTTGGGCTTCTTCAAACAGCCAACCCACGTGTGCGTAATAAAGGCCCTTAGCGACGGCGCGCTTGGAGGTGCCGAAGCGCCATGGGGAGTGGGGGTCACCAACCTCATCGGAGAATTGATGGTGCTTGCGGTGATCGGCAACCCATTGGTCAAGGGAGCCTTGGATCGCCATCGACCCGGCGATTGCCAACACGATTTTTACCGCGCGTGGGGCCTTAAAAGCACCGTGGGTGAAGTAACGGTGATAGCCCAAAGTGATGCCACCTGCGGTGAGAGCCCAGAAAAACAGGATTAAGCCGACATCAACCCAGGTGAAGAAGCCGGCCCAGAGAATTGCGAGGGGGATTGCAGCGATCACCGCGAGCAACGGCAGGATGACAAACACCGCGATGGTGATTTTCATGCTGCTATTGAGTAGGCCTTCTTCATTTTGGCCTCGAACCCCGCTATTTGTAAAAGCTGATTTGGCTGAGGTCAGTTCGAGTTCGGACGTACTCTGCATCTGTCTCCCTTTGGGGGCTCCGTGGCACCTACGATACCGTAACTTACGCTACCGTAACCTATCTAAGTGCGCAAGGTAATGCGGAGCATTTAAGGTAATGGACCCCAAGTGTTTTCGGCTTGGCAATCAATCCCGGGTCGTCTAGCGGCAGGACAGCGGACTTTGAATCCGTCAACGGTGGTTCGATCCCACCCCCGGGAGCTCTCTAACCTCCGGGGCCCCCGCATTTGGCCCACCCCCGGGAGCTCTCTAACCTCCGGGGCCCCCGCATTTGGCCCACCCCCGGGAGCTCATCAACCTCCGGGGCCCCCGCATTTGGCCCACCCCCGGGAGCTTTTCAACCTCCGGGGCCCCCGCATTTGGCCCACCCCCGGGAGCTCATCAACCTCCGGGGCCCCCGCATTTGGCCCACCCCCGAGCCCATCTCATCTGAGTGCGCACGTTTTGGTCGTTAAACACACCGATTTGGCGGTTTTCACGACAAAAACGTGCGCACTCAGCAAAATTCCGGGCACCGGCACCGCGGCGGAGTCCAGCAGATTTGACCGGCCGCCGGGTCGATAGGGTTAGGCCACCTTCCCCGGTAATTCGCAGGCGCAGTGCTGTGCTTGACCCCAAGCACAAATCCCACCCGCGCCCGCATGTGAGCGAAGGTGGTTGAGTGCGGATGAACCGGCCTTCAGCAGTGGTGATTCTTGCCGCGGGTGAGGGCACCCGGATGCGTTCTTCGACCCCGAAAGTGCTGCATAACATCGCGGGCAGATCACTGCTTGGCCATGTGATCGAGGCCGCGGCCACTTTGGAACCCGAGCACTTGGTAGTGGTTGTTGGTCACGGGCGCGAGCAGGTCATCGAACATATTGCTGAGATCGCGCCTTGGGCTTTGATCGTGGTGCAGGCTGAGCAGCTTGGCACCGGGCATGCGGTTCGCGTTGCCCTCGAAGACCTCGACGGCCGGGGGGCGGTGTTCTCTGATGCACCGTTAGTGGTGTTGACCGGTGATACCCCATTGCTGTCGGGTAGCACCTTGGTGCAGTTGATTGTTGCGCATAATGAAGCAAAGGCCGCTGCGACAGTTCTCACCACCCACCTTGATGACCCATACGGCTATGGTCGAATTATTCGCGATGCCGCCGGTGGGGTGCAGCGCATTGTGGAGCAAAAAGATGCAACCGCTGATGAGCTCGTGGTTGATGAAATCAATTCGGGGATGTACGCCTTTGATCTAGTTAAATTGCGTGGAGTGTTA
>WLLZ01000125.1 GCA_009700485.1 Actinomycetota bacterium
ATGCCTCAACAACCACTGGCCCAAGTGCCCAAAGATGCGTCCTGGTACTGGAGTGACAACGGATCGTGCCGTGAGGCAGATCCGCTCCTATTTTTTCACCCCCAAAATGAGCGCGGATCGGCTAGAGGGCGCCGCGAGCGCTCCGCCAAGCTCATCTGCATGCAGTGCACAGTACGCATCGAGTGCGCCGACTACGCCGTTCGGGCTCGGGAGCCCTACGGAGTCTGGGGCGGGCTTTCTGAAGACGACCGCGAACGGATCTACAGCCGGCTCGATATTCGTAAGTATCCACGCGGGCGGGGTGAAGGGGCTCAAGCGGCCGCTGCAGAAATCGCCCAAGCTGTCTCCCCGCAAGCCCTTGGTCTAGTTAAGTAGACCCCCGACCGTTGTCCCAGCCGCCGGCCAAAGCGGCGACGGGGTAACGTTCGCGGGTGGCGTTATTTGGGCGTGACTTCCTCAAGGAGTCTGATTTCACTGCGGCGGAGCTTAGTTCGCTGCTGTCACTTGCCGCTGAGTTAAAGGCCCAACGCAAGGTGGGCAAGGAAAATCCACGCCTTATCGGAAAGCAACTCGCGCTCATTTTCGCGAAATCCTCGACCCGTACTCGCATTGCGTTCGAGGTCGCCATGCGTGACCAAGGGGGTCATGTCACGGTGCTAGATCCAGCCTCCTCCCAAATTGGCCATAAAGAGTCAATCGCCGACACGGCGCGTGTTCTCTCGCGAATTTTTGATGGCATCGAATACCGCGGACACGGGCAGGTCATCGTCGAAGAACTTGCTGAATTCTCTGACGTCCCGGTCTATAACGGGCTGACCGACGAATGGCATCCAACCCAAATGCTGGCGGACTTCCTCACCATGTATGAGTTCGCGGGGATAGAGCACTCAGGCGGTGACCGGTTGCGGTATTCGTATGTCGGTGATGCTCGCAGCAACATGGGCAACTCGCTACTTGTGATGGGCTCGATCATGGGGGCCGATGTCCGCATAGTTGCACCCAAATCACTATGGCCCGAGCTGCAAGTGCAAGCACTTGCACAGGAGCGCGCGCGTCAAAGTGGTGCGTCAATTCTCATCACCGACGACGTAGCTCATGGGCTTTCGGGTGCGCAATTTGTGCACACCGACATCTGGGTTTCGATGGGCGAAAGTTCCGAGACCTGGGACTCCCGCGTTACAGTTTTAAAGCCATACCGTGTTGACGAAGACCTGATGGCACTTACCGGCAATGTCGAGGCCAAGTTCATGCACTGCCTACCTGCGTATCACGATCAAAACACCGCGATTGGGCGCGAAGTTGCCCAACGCTTTGGCTTAAAAGACGGAGTTGAAGTTTCTGACGCCGTGTTCAACTCAAGCGCCAGCATCGTTTTCGATCAAGCCGAAAATCGAATGCACTCCATCAAAGCCGTACTTGTCGCCACACTTTGCGGCGAACCAATTAATTAAGCCGCGCCCTAAGAGCCGACAACTGACCACGCAGGGCCGCGGGGATTCTGTCGCCGAACTTGTCGTAGTACGCCTCGGTGAGATCGGATTCGGCCAACCACGAATCCTTGTCTATCGCGAATAGCTCAGCAATTTGAGCTTCCGAGATATCCAAACCTGCGAAGTTGAGGGCACCTGGCGCTGGGATCCGGCCTATCGGAGTTTCAATTGCCTCGGTTTCGCCATCAAGGCGCTGGATAATCCACTCGAGCACCCGCGAGTTCTCACCGAACCCCGGCCACAGGAATTTGCCATTTGCATCTTTTCGGAACCAGTTAACCGCGTAGATCTTCGGCAGTTTGTCAGCGGCGGTGAAACCGCCCACCGCCAACCAGTGACCCCAGTAGTCGGCCATGTTGTAGCCGCAGAACGGGAGCATTGCGAAGGGGTCGCGGCGCAGTTCACCAACCGCCCCAACGGCCGCCGCAGTGGTTTCACTCGAAACACTCGAACCCATGAATACCCCGTGCTCCCAGTCAAATGACTCGGTAACCAGTGGCACATTTGTCGCGCGGCGCCCACCGAACAAAATGGCATCAATGGGAACACCCGCTGGGTCTTCCCAGTTGGGCGCAATTGACGGGCACTGACCGGCTGGCGCCGTGAAGCGCGCATTGGGATGAGCGGACAACTCTCCGGAATCCGGAGTCCAGTCCTGACCTTTCCAGTCGATGAGGTGCGCTGGAGCCTGCGGAGTCATACCTTCCCACCAGATATCACCATCATCGGTGAGAGCAACGTTGGTGAAAATACAGTTGGCATCGAGTGAGGCGATCGCATTTGCGTTGGTATCCATGCCGGTGCCCGGAGCCACCCCGAAGAACCCGGCCTCTGGGTTGATTGCATAAAGACGGCCATCGTCACCAAATCGCATCCATGCGATGTCATCGCCGATTGTCTCGACTTTCCAGTTCGGGATTGTCGGTACCAGCATCGCAAGGTTGGTCTTACCGCATGCCGACGGGAACGCCGCTGTTATGTAGTGGACGTGATTGGTCGGAGAGGTCAACTTCAAAATAAGCATGTGCTCAGCTAGCCAGCCTTCATCACGGGCCATTGCCGAAGCGATGCGCAGCGCGAAGCACTTCTTGCCGAGCAGGGCGTTGCCGCCGTATCCCGAACCGAAAGACCAGATTTCACGGGTCTCGGGGAAGTGCACGATGTACTTCTCGTCATTGCATGGCCACTTGACATCATCACGCGACTGGCCGGCTGCATCAATCAGCGGGTAGCCAACGGAGTGCACCGCAGGAACAAATTCACCCTTATCGCCAATTTGGTCTAGCGCAGCCTGGCCCATTCGGGTCATGATTCGCATGTTCACAACTACGTAAGGTGAGTCGGTGATTTCGACACCAAGTTGCGAGATTCGTGAACCAAGTGGACCCATTGAGAACGGCACCACATACATCGTGCGGCCACGCATTGAGCCCTCGAACAGCCCTCGTAATTTGAACCGCATCTCCGATGGATCTGACCAGTTGTTCGTTGGGCCAGCGTCGATCTCGCGCTGTGAGCAAATGAATGTGCGGTCTTCGACTCGTGCTACATCACTTGGGCTTGAGCGCGCAAGAAATGAATTCGGGCGGATCTTCGGATTCAGCTGAATCATCGTGCCGGAGGCAACCATCAACTTGGTTAGACGGTGCCATTCATCTTCTGAACCGTCGCACCACTCCACTCGATCCGGCTTGGCCAGCTCGGCCATCTCTTCTACCCACTCGAGCAACTGCTTATTTTTGGTCGGGGGATTTTCTAGGCCTGGGATGGTCATTCACGGCTCCAAATTCGAGGCGAAGCATGGTCGTTAATGGTGAGTACATCATGATGCCTTACGGACTACCTTGTTGACCATACAACCGCTAAAAATCACGGTTGTGACGAACTACACAGGACTGGGCCCGGGCTTGATAAGGGGCGGGTAAGCCCTAGCAATGCCGTCATTGATGACGCGGGCAAATGCCCGTGCCCCCGCCGGGCGCAAATGCGCCCCATCGTCATAAAGCCATTCTTCAGCGTGCCGGCTGGCCGCCCAATTCCAGTCAATTATGTGTACTTGCTCGGCCGGAAACCGTGCATCACAACGGCGGAGCATCTTGTTGTTGACCGGCTCCCAGAGCCGGGGCACCTTTATTGTCACCAAGAACACTTTGCGGGTTGGGCCCGCGGCCTGGACTAGTTGCTTGCAGGTTTTGATGGGATATGACCCATTGGTACCTAAATGCACTATGACGTTCTGCGCTAGGCCACTACCAAGCTTGCGCAAGATACCCGGACCGGTCGCCGCCTGCCGGCTTACCGCCGCATCAACAAGGGTGAAGTCCTGACGATTCAGCAGATTCCACTTGGCCCCGAGCATCACTGAATCACCAATGGCAACCCTGGTGCCCGCCCCAGTGGTATCTGGTTTTGCCTGCGCAACTGGTGGCGGTATCAGGCCAATCATGGAAACCCCAAGCAATACCGCCGCAAGCCGTCCAAATCCGCGAAGCAACACGTGATTACCGTACGTGACCGTCTTCGTCACGTGCCAATCGACCTAAAACTTCTCAGTCGCAGGGAGTTTGCCACCACGAACACCGATGAGAATGCCATTGCGGCACCAGCTAGCAGTGGGTTGAGCAGCCCAACCGCCGCTAGCGGGATCATCGCGACGTTGTAAGCGAAAGCCCAGAACAAGTTGCCCTTGATTATCCGCAGCGTGCGCCGGGCTAATCGAATCGCGTCAACCGCTGCTAAAAGATCATTTCGCACCAGTGTGATATCGCTGGCCTCGATAGCCACATCTGATCCTGAACTCATTGCAATGCCAAGATCGGCTTGAACCAATGCCGCCGCATCATTAACTCCATCGCCAACCATTGCTACGACTTTGCCGGATTGCTGGGCAGTAACCACCAAAGCGATTTTGTCTTCGGGGTGTACCTCGGCAACGACATCATCGATGCCCACCTCTGCCGCGACCTTTGTCGCGACAGCCAGTGAATCACCGCTAAGCATTGTGGTGGAGATGCCCATCCGCGTAAGTTCGTCGATCGCTTTCCGGCTTGTTGGGCGCACCGTGTCGGCCAGCGCTATCAAGCCGAGGAGTTCCTCGTCACCCGCAATCGCTACTACCGCCGAGCCTGACGAACTGGCTTCGGCCAGCGCGCCGGTGAACCAGGTCGGCGCAGTTCCAGACACCTGTTCAAGTACCCAACTAGGTCGGCCAACTCTTAGCAGTTTGCCATCAGCCCTAGCCGCCGCACCGCGGCCTGGTGAATTGATGAATTCGGTAATTGCGATTGGCTTACTGCCCGCAACCGCGGCCGAAACTATCGCGCGCGCTAATGGGTGCTCGCTGTATGCCTCAACACTTGCGGTCAAAGTGAGCACCTCAGCAATATCGCGCCCCGGAGCCGCTGTCACTTTTTGGACCGCCATCAGGCCCGTGGTGATTGTTCCGGTTTTATCAAGCATCATCGAATCTATGCGCCGGCTTTGTTCTAGGGTTTCGGGGCCGCGCAGCACAATGCCCAATTGCGCGCCTCGCCCGGTGCCGACCAGTAGTGCGATCGGGGTAGCCAGGCCGAGTGCACATGGGCAGGCGATGATCACGACCGCCACCGCCGAGGCAAAAGCGGCCTGCACATCACCGGTGGCAATAAGCCAAACAACAAGGGTGGCAAGGGCCAACCCCAGCACTATTGG
>WLLZ01000126.1 GCA_009700485.1 Actinomycetota bacterium
AACGAATCTACCTACCGAAACGGTACCTCATTCCCGGCCAACTACTGGGTGTCACTGCAACTGTTCCCGGCTTTGGCAGCCCCAGCGGCGGCCCGCAAGATCACCGTGATCGAGAAGTATTTAGATGACAAGGTGCTAGTGCTACCCGATGACACCGAGCTCACCCGTTGGGATTGGGCAGGGCAGTTCAAGATGCTTCTGACGGGTCAGAGTCAGTACCCGACCGCGGTGGCATTCGTCAACAACCTCTATGCGGGTATCACCGCGACTTCTCCGGCCGAGCGCGCGAAGGGACTCGAGGTAGTCGCAGCCATTTCTGAGGCACTGCGCACGACAATTGAAGCGCAAATGTTAGAGCTGGCGGCTGTTCTCGTATTCGTCAATTGCTCCGACATGCACGATCGTCCAACACCATCGCAGCTCGCTGCCGCCTCGGAATCTGTCGAGCGAAACTACGGTTCCACTCAGCCCATTTTCATGGGTAACTCATCCGCGTGCTTCGGGCTCAACCCTGATGACTTATCGCCGGCTATCCCCAGTGGCTCCAGCATGATCGCGTTGAAGACACCTCCGGTCTTCGTGCTGTCCACCGGTGATGCGGCGACACCGTGGGTGTGGGGGCGCAGCCTCGCGAACACTTTCGCCGGGTCACGCACGATCACCTACAACAGCACCCAGCATGTCGCGTACATGCTCACCCCATCTACCTGCGTTAACGCACCGGTGACAGAGTACCTGCTGACACTGAAGCCTCCCTCCAAAAACCGCCTGTGTACTTATGCACCTGGTGGGGCTGTCCCGCTGCGTTAGCGACCTGGTCGCAGTTGTGGTGACCTTGCGCGGGGCTTAACTAGGCCCTGGGCTATCGCGGCACCGAGCACGATTAGAAGCCCACCTACCGGCTGATTCCAAGAGATCGGTTCTGCTAGGAAAAGTGCGCCGGCAATGATCGCAACAAGTGGTGTCAAATAGGTGACCGTGCTTGCTGTCGTGGCGTCCGACTTATTGATCACCCGAAAATTTAATACGTATGCGACACCGCTGCCTAAACACCCAAGGGCCAGCATCCCGAACACGGTGGGTGCACCGATGCTACTCACCGTGAATCCGGTAACTACCGCTATTGGTGTGATCTGGATGGTAGCCATGATGAGTAAACCGGTTGCTAAGGCAAGTGGTGACAAGGTGCTGGCATTTGGCCCACCGGTTAAGTGGCGGCGCATGTAGGGGTATGAGAATCCGTAGCAAGTAATAGCAATTACGCAGGCTGCGATGCCGATCCAGGTACCCGAACCGAGCCCCTGCCAAATCCCGACGACTACGAGCACGCCGATGAAACCGATACCAAGGCCAACCATGCGCCTAGGTGTCGGTCGCTCTTCAGAGAAGACGAGCAGGGTTGCTATCAAAGTTAATAACGGAGTAGCGCCGTTAATAATCCCGGCGAGTGCCGAGGAGATGTGGGTTTCACCGAACGCAAAAGCCAACCAAGGCACCGTCGCGACCAACAGCGCCGTCAAGAACAGTGGCTTCCAGACCGACCGGGGCGCCAGTTTCGTTTTAGTGGCAGCGCTAAAAATTAGCAAGGTCAGCAAGCCGAGCACAATGCGGCCGAACGCCACCCCGGCTGGGGTTAACGATTCGAGGCCGAGTTTCATAAAGTAAAACGAGCAACCCCAGATGGCGGCGAGTGCGAGATAAGCAGGTAGCCAAGCGCGGGGGTTGTTGGGCATCAGACTTGAAACTTACCAATCACGCTTTCAAAGCGGCCTTTCGAGGCTTGCCATGTCCTCGAGTTCAACTCCCTTAGTTTCGCGAACATGCCTGATGACAAACGGAATTGAAAGGAGGGCAAAGATAGTGAAGATGCTGTAAGCCAAGCCTAGGCTGATCTCGGCAAGTGGTGGGAACGCGGTCGACACCAAGAAGTTCGCGACCCACTGTGCTGCAGCGGCTACCGCAAGTGCCGCGGCACGAATGCGATTGGGGAACATCTCACCTAGAAGTACCCATATGACCGGACCCCAGGTAGCCGCGAAGAAGGCCACGTAGATATTGAACGCCAGCATCGCAACGATGCCCGATCCTGAATCGAGTACCGGCTGGCCGTCACCGCTAATTGGCGCGGTGCCGAAAACATAGGTGAGCGTGCCGAGCATCGCCACCATGCCGAATGACCCGACTAGGAGTAACGGCTTCCGGCCAACTCGGTCTACCAACATGATCGCAACTACGGTGAAAGCTACGTTCACTCCGGTGGTGATTAGTGAAGTCTGGAAAGCTTGGTCTTCGCTAAAGCCAACAGCTTCCCAGATGGTGTTTGAGTAGTAGAACACGGCGTTGATGCCAACGAACTGCTGCAACGAGCTCAAGATTATGCCGATCCAGACCAATGGCAGCAGGCCAAAGCGCTTGCCGCGAAGATCTGACATCCGCGGCTTGTGCTCACCTTGCATCGACACTCGGATGTCTTCTACGCGAGACGAAACGTCATCGGTATAAATCTGTGAAAGTACCGCCGCGGCTTCGTCGAACTTGCCGACCTCCACGAGATACCGAGGTGATTCAGGTAGCCGCCAGGCAAAGAACCCATAGACGAGAGCGGGGATCACCATCGTTAAGAACATCCAGCGCCAAGCCGGGATGCCAAAGAGCCAATCATTTAGCGAGTCGCCGCCCGCAGCGTGCAAAATCAAATAGTTAGTCAGGCCCGTTGCAAAAATGCCGATGACAATCGCGAACTGCTGGAGTGAACCCATCCGCCCACGCAGTTGAGCAGGGGCGATCTCCGCGATATACATCGGGGCCATGACACTGGCCACACCGATGCCAGCCCCGCCAATTAAGCGCCAAAGGCATAGATCGTAAATCCCAAGCGGGAAAGCCTGGCCAAAGGCCGACAGCATGAACAAGGTCGCGGCCACCAGCATCACCTTGCGGCGGCCAAAGCGCTCGGCCAAATATCCGGCGAACCAGGCGCCTATCGCCGAGCCGATCAAGGCGATCGACACCACGGCCCCGAGGGCAAATGGGGTAAGGCCAAAAGTCGCCTTAATCGCCGACGAAGCCCCATTGATAACGGCCGAGTCGAAGCCGAATAGGAATCCACCGAGGGCGGCGGTTGATGCTAGGGCTACGACGCGCCCGGTTCGGTAGTTAGTGGCTGCCATGGCCTGATGCTAGGGGGCTATGAGCGCCCAATGGGCACCAACCTGACTAATTCCTTGAACTCCGGCGCGCCTTTGCTGTCTAGTACTGGACAAATATTCCTGTCTATGCCTATACTCCTTTCAAGAGCAACCCGATCACCTGACGAAAGGAGTAGCCATGAACTTCCCGTTCTTTCACCGTGGCACCCAGTCTCGGCAGCAGCCCGGAACCACCTCTTTGATGACGCTTTGGCCCACCAGCGCCCATGTCATCGAATCTGATTACGCAAAGGGACTTTGCCGGTTCACCCTTGATTGCTCCTGCGGGGTGCACTTCGACACTCCATATATTGACGAGGCGTTGGAGTGGCGGGAGTTGCATGAGGGGCTCGCCCCTTTGGCCGACCAGTTGCCGGCCTAGGTCGTGGCGAAGGTCGTAATCACCACCAAAGCTGAAGCAAGTAAAGCTCTAGAGAAAGCCACCAAAGATTGGCGTGCCGCCAAGAAGCGAGAGCGCGCAGCCCGTGACCTACTCGCAACAGTGGTGGCTGAATCCGTCCACGGTGGGTTTCTGAATGAAAACAAGGTCGCCAAGATCACCGCCATCCCGCGGATGACAATCCGTAAGATGCTCGGTAAGAGTTAGGCGCTAAACGCTTAAGTCATTAATCTTGGAGGATCTGTGTTCGGTAAGTCAGTGCTCGCCCTCGTCACGTGCCTGCTATTAACGCCGATGGCAACTTCTGTTGCCGCGACCAATAACTCTGACTTGAGCCGGGGCACCGCGAAAATCCTCAGCGCCTCATGGGGCTTAAACGGTGGTAACTCTTGCCCAAGTGGTGGCAGCGGTTTCGATAATGTGCCGGTCACCTTCAACTGGTTTATTGATCCAGCGTCGGTAGCACCAACCGACTTCCTAATAACCAGAGACGACGGCACCACCGCCAACCCGGCTTGCGCTCTGCTCTTCCCACCGGATGAAAAAAATGAACGGCAAACTATCGACCTAGTTGGTGACTTCGGTGACCCAGCCGGGGTGCGGCCAATCACCTTGACTATCACAGGTTCGCTAAAGGGTCGGGCAATGACAAGTACTCACTGGCAGAAAATCCCTGTCGGCCTTACCCGTGCGATAGACCAAATCGAGGGCGGTCCATATATCGCAGACGCTTGGATGCTTACCTCGAAAATGTTGCAGGGTGATAAAAACCGTTGCACCGTGGGGAAGAATTTTGTCCGCGTCGCTTGGTCAAACGGCATGACGGCTTATCCAAATGGTGACGAAGTCGGTGCCGCGGTCGTCGATTCTTATAGTGCGGTTTTCACCCTGCCAGATGGCAAGTCCATCGTCGTCAAGCCGCTGGCCGTGGGTGATCTCGCTGATCACTCGAAAACGTCGATGGATGACAACATGCACGACCTGTGCCTACCGGCCCTTCCAAAGGGAGCACAACTGAGTGAGGTTCGCATTGGTGCCTCCCTGCTGCGCGACCCAAATGGTGACCCAAACGCGGCGCAACAGTTCAAGTTGTAATTCTGGAGACTTTTTTAAAACCCAAGTAATTAGTTCGAAAGTGGTCTAGATTACTGCGATGACCCGAGCCATTCGCATCCTGTCCGCCGTTACCGTTGCCGTGTTGGCCCTAACCGGGGTGGGCGTACCTGCCAACGGGGCACCCGCCCCTGACATAGCTAGTGGTGGCAACGCACCCGGTGGCTGGAGCATCGGCCCGTCAGCCTACCAAGATCTTTTCGGCTCGGCTGGTGTTGGTGAGCCACAAGGAACCCTGGTTGCCGACTCAGGTTTTCGGCCGTACCCGCATGGCTTCCCGATCCCAAACTGGGGTTCGGCTGACAGTTTCGCGCAAAATCAAGTCGTTTACGGGCTCCCCGAGCGTCTAACCCTGGAGAATTACAAAAAAGGCAATTATGAAGGCCCGGCACCGCTTAACTCCCTGTCACTGCGCCGCACTCTAGGTGACGGAGTTTGTCAAGATGCGAAGAAAATTGATCCGAAGACCGGTGA
>WLLZ01000127.1 GCA_009700485.1 Actinomycetota bacterium
GCCCGATGAAGACCACCGGGCGCTCGCTAGGTGGTATCTGGTCTGACAACTTGTACTTCTTATCGAGATCGGCCGGTATACGAATATTCAAGACTCCGATGAGCCGGTCAATCGCGGATGTAGTGCCAGATCCGCAGAAAATTACGCAGGTGTCTTCGTCACCATTTACCGCCTGACGAATAATCTCACGGGCATCCTCACGTAATCGAGTCGTTTGCAGCCCGGTGCCACTTGACTCCGTGTGCGTATTGGCATATCGCGGTAGGACTTCCTCACGGATGAAGTCTTCGATAAATGTCAGGGCCCGCCCACTAGCCGTGTAGTCGGCGTAGGTCACCCGGCGAGCCCCATACGGGCCCCACATCACTTGATCGTCGCCAATAACTGATTCACGGACGCGCACAAGCAGTGTCGACTCGGGTAGGTGCTGACACCTGATCGGGATGTCCATAGGGGCTAGCGTACGAGAAGGTGGGTGGGGGACAATGTGAAGGTGCCAACGAGTTTCGGATCCCGGTTATGTCGGTAGCACCCGCTGAAGTTCAGCGCCCCTTACTTGAAGAGGATCTTGATAGACCCTGGATCACGATCGTCTGGAATGACCCGATAAACCTGATGTCATATGTGACTTACGTGTTTATGACATATTTCAAGTATGACCGGGCCAAAGCAGAGCTCTTGATGATGGACGTCCATGAGCGTGGCAAGGCAGTTGTTTCCAATGGCACTCGGGAGGAGATGGAGCGCGACGTCACCGCGCTGCATTCATATGGGTTATGGGCCACCTTGCAAAAGGATGACTGACTAATGAGCATTTGCGAATGAGTATCTGAGCATGAGTACTGGATTTCAACGGACCCGAACTGGGCGCACTATGCTGCGCGTTGATGCGATGGAAAAAACTGTTCTAGTCTCCCTCGCTGAGCAAATGATTGCGTTTGTGGCACCGACTCAAGCAGCAGCTTCGGGTGATCCACTTGCCGCGATTGTTGGCATTGATGAAGTTGCCGAAACTCCGAGCGACCCCGCATTAGCGCGCATGTTCCCGGCTGCGTACCGCGATGACGACGAAGCGGCTGGGGATTTCCGCAGATTCACCGAACGCGATTTGCGGGCTCTCAAAATCGCCAATGCCAGCAAGGTGGCGGGGTGCCTTGAGCGGTCAGGTGAAAAGTTGGTGCTCACCGGCGATGAGGCGCTGTGCTGGCTCGGGTTTTTAAATGACACTCGGATTGCAATTGGCACCAGGCTCGAGATCACGGAGGCGAATCACGATGAACTAGCCGAGTTACCCGTGGAAGACCCGCGCGCTGGGCTATTTGATGTCTATGACTGGCTTACGTTTTTACAGGACTCATTAGTGCAACTTGAGTTGGAGTCTGATTGACCCGCAAATGCAAGCGGCCCGGCGCATAAGCACCGGGCCGCTTACATTTGCGCTAATTCGTCACTTACTTGAAGGAGCTGCTTCCAATTCAGCTGCCGCGAAAGCCGAGTCGTCATCGGCGCTCTTCTCGCGGGCAATCTTGTAGATGATCAAGCCGAAGAGGCACTTGGCCAAAACATCGGCGATTGAGTAACCAACCTGGCGGTATACGAACGAATCTGCACCGGAAATACCAAGCTGCGGCAGTAGGTACGAGATCGGGTAAACACCCCAAGTTGCCAGAAGCAGCCAACGCAGACCATTGAGGTCCTTGCCAACTTGCTCTGGCTGGGTCTTCATCGACTTGCTGAGCTCCACGAACAGCACGTAGAGGATGTAGAGGAACGGAATCGTGGACAGCACGCCCCAGATACCTCTGGTCATATTGTCAGCTGAGATCTCACCGGGGTAACCCAAGATGATCATCAGAGCCGAAGCCGGGATTAACTTCAGGAGCAGGCCACGACGGACCGCCTTCGCCAGTGCCAGCACCGCAATGGTTTCAAACAGCAGCAACGGCACGGTGAGCAACCAGTCGACGTACCGGTAGCCCTCGTTGAACCCATCGCCGTTCACCATGACATAGGTCATGGCGGTGGCCCCTGTTGCTGGGGTTCCTTCACCGGTAGCGACATACGCCTCGGTGAACGAGTTGAAGATCCGGTAGTAGTGATATGCGGCGATGAGGCAAACCATGGCCGATACAACCAGCGCCTGACGGTACCGAGGGAGCACTCGACCCTGGACCGCAAGCAGGAAGATGAAGGTCGCGAGCATGGCGGCTAGTGCCAAGGAAAGCACGTTGTAAACAGTCTGAAACTGCGAGTAAGTTAACTCTAAAGTGTCCATTAACCATTCATTCTGTGAGTGGACTTTTGCTAACTCTGGATTATCTGCCCGCTGGCGAGACCTCGCAACTTGAAATCCACCTGATATTCATTTCCCGGAAAACCGCCCGATATTTCCGTGCAAATGGCGCAGATCTATTATCTTCAGGTGCTGACAATTAGAGCCGATCTACTCGCTGCCATGGTTTCACATGCCCGCGCTGACCACCCAGACGAAGCCTGTGGGGTTATTGCCGGCCCGTCGGGTTCTGATCGGCCCGAACGCCACATCCCGATGCTAAATGCCGCGAGATCACCAACTTTCTACGAGTTCGATTCCGGTGACCTGCTCGCGCTGTATCGCGAGCTCGACGATAAAGATGAGGTCCCGGTGGTGATTTATCATTCACATACAGCGACCGAGGCCTACCCGTCGCGTACTGATGTAGCCCTGGCGGGTGAACCGGATGCCCACTACGTGCTGATATCGACCAGGGAGACGGGGCCCGAGGAAGGCCCATTTGAATTTCGCTCCTTCCGAATCGCTGATGGGGTGGTAACCGAGGAGCCGGTGGTGGTGGAGGGCGACCCCACCCATTGATTGCTGCAAAGTCCTTGCAAGTAGCGATCCCGCCTAAGGGCGCGGAATGCTGCTGCCTATTGTTATGTTGTTGTAATAACTGCCAGTAACCGTGAACAATCCTGAATTGACCGGAGCCCAAAAGATGTCAGTTGAAGTCCGAGTGCCGACCATCTTGCGCGCCCTTACCGGTGGCGAGAAAGTAGTGACGGCGAGTGGCGACACTTTGGAGGCGGTGGTCGCAGACCTGGATGGTTCATATCCGGGTATGGGCGCTCGCCTCTTGGATGACAGTGGGCTGCGCAGGTTTGTAAATATCTACGTCAATGACGAGGACGTCCGCTTCTTGGCGGGGCTACAGACGCAGATTGCAGACCAGGATTCCATTACGATTTTACCCGCGGTCGCGGGCGGCTGATAGCACGCCACGACTCCATGCGCTTTAATTCACTGCTCGAGTCCGTAGGGCACACGCCATTAGTCGGGTTACCCACACTCTCGCCTTCTTCGGATGTGCGGTTATGGGCGAAATTGGAAGATCGCAATCCCACCGGCTCAATTAAAGATCGCGCCGTGCTCGCGATGGTCGATCAGGCCGAAAAGGACGGTCGGTTGGCACCCGGTGCCACCTTGTTGGAGCCAACCTCGGGCAATACGGGTATCTCCCTTGCGATGGTTGCGAAATTACGTGGCTACAAATTAGTTTGCGTGATGCCGGAGAACACTTCGCCGGAGCGCACTCAGCTCCTCGAGATGTGGGGTGCCCGGATTATGTATTCGGACGCCGTTGGCGGCTCAAATGAAGCGGTGCGAGTTGCGAAGGTGGTAGCCGCAGAGAACCCAGATTGGGTAATGCTTTATCAATACGGAAACGCCGCTAACGCGCAAGCCCATTACGACACCACCGGCCCCGAGTTACTCGCTGACCTACCGACGTTGACGCACTTTGTTGCTGGGCTTGGCACCACGGGAACTTTAATGGGTGTTGGGCGCTACCTGAGGGAGCATCGTCCTGCTGCCCGAATAGTGGCAGCAGAGCCACGTTATGGTGAATTGGTTTACGGTTTACGCAATTTAGATGAGGGTTTTGTGCCGGAGATTTATGATGAGTCAATATTGAGTTCGCGCTTCTCGGTTGGAGCCAGGGATGCGATTCGCCGAACCCGTGAGCTCATGGAACTTGAAGGTATTTTTGCGGGATTCTCAACCGGCGCCATTTTGCACGCCGCGCTGGGCCTGGCCCAGAAGGCAATGCGAGCCGGTGAGAGCGCCGACATTGCTTTCATCGTGTGCGATGGTGGCTGGAAGTACCTGTCGACCGGTGCGTATGAGGGCTCACTGGACGACGCCGAAGTGGCTCTAGACGGCCAGTTGTGGGCCTAAGAGCGCCATTTCTGAAGTACCTCCCAGGCCGACCGTAGAATTACATTGCTATGGCTGATGCACCCATCGGGATCGTTGACTCCGGAGTCGGAGGGCTTACGGTTGCGCGCGCCATCTTGGATCAACTTCCGCACGAGCCAATCCTCTATATAGGTGACACTGCACGTGGGCCATATGGACCACGTCCCCTTGCCGAAGTTCGTGAATTCGCCATCGAAATAATGGATCAACTTGTCACCGATGGCGTAAAGATGATTGTCATCGCCTGCAATTCGGCAAGTGCTGCGACTTTGCGTGATGCCCGCGAGCGTTACGACGTGCCGGTTATTGAAGTGGTGCACCCAGCTGTGCGAAGAGCGGTGGCGGCCACTCGTAACGGCCGAATCGGCGTGATCGGGACCGAGATGACGATAAATTCTGGCGCCTACAACGATGCATTTGCTGCGGCCCTGGACGTTGAAATCTACTCAGCAGCTTGCCCTCGGTTCGTCGAGTTTGTTGAGTCCGGGGTAACCGGGGGAGACGAACTTCTCGCGGTGGCTAGTCAGTACTTATTGCCGCTTCGAGAAGCAGATGTTGACACTTTGGTTTTGGGGTGTACCCACTATCCGCTACTAACCGGTGTACTCGCGTATGTCATGGGAGACGAAGTGACGTTAGTTTCCAGCGCCGAGGAAACCGCCAAAGATGTTTATCGAACTTTGGTGGCAAACCACCTCGTTCGAGGTGCTGATCTGCCAGACCCGGCCTATGAATTTTTCGCTACCGGCGACCCCGATTCATTCCAACAATTAGGGCGCAGATTTCTTGGGCCAGAGATTGGCACAGTCAAAGGGCGCTGACACTGGGCCGATATGGTCAGGTCATGACTAGATCTGATGGCCGATCCGCTGACCAACTTCGTCCCGTCTCATTTGAGCGCGGTTGGCTAGA
>WLLZ01000128.1 GCA_009700485.1 Actinomycetota bacterium
ATTGAGCAATACATCCGCGACGCCAAGATCGATACCCTTTATGAAGGCACCACTGCTATTCAGGGGCTCGACTTCTTCTTCCGCAAGATGGTCCGTGACCAGTTCAAGTCGATTTTCTACTTAGGATCCCAAATCACCGAGACGGTAAAAGGTGATGAAGGTTCTGGGCAGTTGGCAACCGAACGTGAACTACTCGGCAAGGCCCTTGAGGATGTGCAGGCAATAATTGGCCTGCTAGGGCAATGGGCAATGGCTTCACAAACTGATTCCCAAGAGATCTACCGGGTTGGCCTGAACACCACTCGCCTGCTGATGGCAACCGGTGACCTACTTATTGGCTGGTTACTCCTTCGTCAAGCCGAGGTGGCAGTTGCAGCTCTTGCAGCGGGCGCCTCAGATCGTGATCGGCCCTTCTATCTCGGCAAGATCGAAACAGCCAAGTGGTTCGCGCGCAACCGCCTCCCGTTACTGGCAGCCGAAAGGGCCGTTGCCGAAGCAACCACCCTTGAAGTCATGGAACTCCCCGAGGAATCCTTCTAACCACCCCAATTTTCACCATGTCTCCTGCTGAATCAACGGCACTACAAGGCTCGTAGGATCAGTGCATGATGTTGCGCCGCTCGGTTTTAGTTTTGATTTTCGGCGCTCTCGCCATGTTAGGGGGTGTCACTACGGCAAGTGGGCACTCGCAGTTGGTTTCATCAGACCCCGCCGATGGTTCGGTGCTGAGTGCACCACCAACTCAATTAGTGCTGACTTTCAATGAGGCACTTCTTGAAGAAGCCGTTGATGTGGCGATCGCCAACGGCGCCGGAGATGTCGTCAGCGGTGACGTAGCCACCGTGGTGGGCGCCATCGCGACCATCCCATGGCCGGCTGATTTGCCGCCGGATAACTACTCGGTTTCCTACCGAGTCGTCTCTGATGATGGGCATCCGATCACCGGGTCGATTGGGTTTTCCTACACCTCGGACAGCAAAACACCAACGGCCGCAACACCCGAAGCAACGCCGGTGGCGACACCCGAAGCAACGCCTACATCGGAGCCCGCAACCGGTTTCCCAATAGGACTCGTTGGTCTAATTCTTGCTTTAGCCGCCACGCTCACCGTCATCATTTTGGCAAGGCGCACCCGTAGATGAGGCAGACAGCCACGCAGCGAGCACCGCGCACCACCACGAACCCACCAATGGGTTTTGGTGCTATCTCCTTGCTTGCCGTTGCCCTGGTGGTGCTTGCGGTAAGTGCACTCGCGGTATCCTTGGTGGTATCCGGCGGCGCATATGAGCCACCAATTGCCGGGCTCCCTGATCCTGGGCCACTTGTTGTCTGGGGAGTTCCAACACTGCGCCTACTTACTGAAATAGCTGCCCTCGCAACAATCGGTTGGCTACTTGCTGCTTGCCTACTTGATCCGTCAGGTAAGGACGGTGTTATTTCTCGGGTGGGTCGATCAGATGCCGTTCGGGCTTCGATAGCGGCACTCATCTGGTCAGCACTAGCCCTTGCCCAGATGTTCTTCGTTCTCGCCAATGTACTGGGTATCACCCTTAGCCAAGCATTTAATCCTGCCGTTTTCGCGACGTACGCGGGTGATATTCCGGCGACCCGCGCCCTGATGATCATGGCGCTGCTGGCCTTCATCGTCTCTTTCGGTGCGTTCATCACTTCAACCATTGGCGCTGAGGCCGGGTGGCTTATCGTGGCTTTGGTTGCAGTCTCGCTACCGGTGCTCGGTGGCCACGGCTCTGGCCTCGGTGATCATGCGCTAGCTATTACCGCCGGCACTACCCATGTTCTTGCGGCAGTAATATGGGTCGGCGGCCTGATGGCGCTGGCACTGCATGCCGCCCGACGCGATGGATCCTTGCAGCGGTCACTTCAGCGCTTCTCCGCAATTGCCCTCATCGCAATAACTCTTTTAGCACTGAGCGGTATCGCGAATGCATATACGCGCCTTGAGTCACTGGATCAGTTATTCAACACCGGCTACGGTCAAGTGGTTTTCACCAAAGCGCTACTGATCATCGGCCTTGGAATCATCGGCTGGGTGATGCGTCGACGACTTATTTCGGGCCCCAAAAAAGCCTCCGGGGTGGCCCTCTTCGCTCGAATTGCCGGGCTCGAACTAGTCATCATGATTCTAGCCGTCGCCCTCGGCGTTTCTCTCGCATCAAGTGTCTCACCAAGACTGCAAACACCCTTTAACTCATTTGGCGAAACGTTGCTCGGATTTGCCTACCCACCACCCCCGACCGTGCTCACCGTTGGCCTGGGTTTTCGCCTAGAGCCACTGTTTTTGGCTCTCGGAATCATTGGTGCCGCGCTCTATTGCATCGGCGTCGCGCGCCTTCGAAAGCGCGGGGATAAATGGCCTTGGGGTCGGCTAATAGCCTGGCTACTCGGCATTGGCATTATGATTTGGTGCACGAACGGAGGTATTGCTACTTACGCGCAGGTTTCAGTTGGCCTACACATGTTTCAACACATGACCTTGACAATGCTGGCCCCAATCATGTTGGTGCTTGGCGCCCCGGCGACCCTTGCCCTACGCGCGCTAAAGCCCGGGAAAGGCTTCGACCGCGGCCCACGTGAATGGCTTCTGTGGCTTCTGCAAAGTTGGATAACTCGGATAGCCACCAACCCATTCTTTGTGTTTTTCATTTATGTACTCGGGTTGTATGGCCTATACATGACCCCGCTCTTCGGATGGCTGATGGGCAGTCACGCCGGCCACGTTGTCATGCAGCTTCATTTCTTGGCGGCTGGTTACCTGTTTTATTGGGTACTAATCGGTATTGACCCCAGACCCAAACCCCTGCCTTACTGGGCACGCCTACTCATATTGATGCTGGCGCTATCTGTTCATGGATTCTTCGCGGTCGCGATGCTGATGTCCTCGACACCTTTGGCGATCGAGTGGTACGGCGTGGTGCAGCCAGATTGGATTGTTGATCCTCTCCGTGACACCTTGGTAGGTGCTCAGGTGGCGTGGGGGTTATCTGAAATCCCCACCACCATTGTTTTGATCGTTATTGCGGTGCAATGGTCGCGAAGCGATGAGCGTGAAGCAAAACGTTCTGACCGACAAGCTGAGCGCGATGGCGGACTCGAACTAGCTCGATATAACGAGCGCTTTGCCCGCTTGGCTGAACGCGATGAAAAGGTCTAAACTTTGGGTGTGCATCGTTCGCTGATCACCGCCATGGCTCTCATGTTGGTACTGGCTCCAGGGGCACGTGCTGCGCAGCCAACAACACCCGAGTGGTTTCCCACCCAGCTGGCGCATATTGGTAATTCAAATCAAGTAATTGTGGTTACCGCAGCAAAGTGGTCAGCAACCGAAGGAACCCTTCGCGCCTTTGAGCGATCAGTAACCGGCAAATGGATTCAGGTGCTTGACGCCACCCATGCGCAGTTGGGCTACGGAGGGCTAGTAAAGGCCGCTGAGCGCCGGCAAGGCACGGGCAAAACTCCAACCGGCACCTTCCCTATTGAGACAGCGTTCGGAAGACTTCCTGACCCCGGCACCGCGTTGCCGTATACCAAATTCGACCGTAACGATGCCTGGACCTACAACCCAAAGCAGCCCGCTACCTACAACCTCTTTCAGGATGCAGCTGTGGGGTGGGGTGGCTACGGAAACTACATTGAGAGACTTTGGCAATACGGGGAGCAATACAACTATGTAGCGGTGCTTGACTTCAACTTGCCCAAGGGGGAGGTAACCGTCGGCCCCAACGGCATCCGCCGTACTTCGCCACCCGCTGACACTCGCCGTGGCGGCGGCATCTTCTTACACGTGAGTAATGGGGATAAGACCGCCGGGTGCATCGCGATCGCCCAAGAACGCATGACCCAAATAATGAAGTGGCTAGATCCGGAGCAACGTCCGGTGATGGTTATCGGTACGCTCGCAACTATCGACCAGATGTAGTACCTGGCTAACGCAATCTAATGTCTTTAAGTGCCGGGAAACTTTCCCTCCACTTTTCCGGCAACTCGGGATCAACCTCGACATAGATTATTTCCTCGTTGCCGCCGCCTCGGGCAACGACTGCGCCCTTAGGATCAATCACACAGGAGTGGCCTCCTAATTCAATACCAGGTTGAGCGCCCACCTCATTGCATGCGATTACCCATGCTTGGTTTTCAATTGCCCGGGCCTGGGTCAAAACATTCCAATGCTCGATGCGCGAGGCGGGCCAACCTGAGGTGACAACAAAAGTAGTTGCTCCACCTTCGGTCAGTGCCCTGAAGAGTTCAGGGAAACGCAGGTCGTAGCACGTGGCCAAACCGGTCGCGCCAAGCGGCGTATCGACAACTACGAGCTCCTCACCGCTGCTCATCAAAGTTGTCTCACCCCCTTCAAAACCGAATAGATGAATCTTTCGATACGTTGCACGAAGGTCGCCCTGCGGGGAAAAGAGCACACTGGTGTTGTAGTACGAACCATCAGCCACTTCGCAAAATGAGCCGCCATGCAACCAAATACCATGTTGTTTTGCCAAAGCGGCCAAATCAGTAACCAGCGGGCCATTGATCGGTTGCGCATGCTCACGTGCCGCCTCAATATCGAACGCCCCCACATGCCACAACTCAGGTAGCACGACGAATTGCGCTTTCGTTGCCGCTTGGGCTATCAGCTTCAGGGCGTGCGGCACGCGTTCATGGATCGGGTCGGCCGAAGTGCAGTTAAGTTGAATTAATGCCACTGTGACGCTCACGACTTAACCTTACCAGCCTTCGAGTACTTGGCACCGCAATCTTCGATTACACTTTCGATACTGCGTTAGGAGGCTAGTGAAAACCGCATTTACCAAAGCTGAGCTAATCGGGGCGTCCCTAGAAGGCCTGACTCAGGTAGCCGATCTGGTTAGCCCGCTATCGGATGACCAGTGGCACGCTGACACCCCTTGCCCTGGCTGGCAGGTGGCAGATGTTGTCGCCCATCTTGCAGATTTCGAATCTTTCCTGAGCGGCAACCCGCGGGCTGTTGTTGAGCCTAACTGGGCTAACTTGCCGCACGTGTTAAGCGAAACCGGAAAGTTCATCGAAATTGGGGTGCAGGCACGGCGCGATTATACAAAAACCGAGCTGGTTGCAGAGTTGCGCGAACTCATCGAGGTGCGTCGCACAATCTTG
>WLLZ01000129.1 GCA_009700485.1 Actinomycetota bacterium
ACCAAGCCCCCCGCGTGGCCCCTAGCGTGTTTCCCCCCACGGGCTACTCGACGAGGGCAAGGACCCGAGCCAACTGCATGGCTCGCAGTTCCGACGACACAGCGACCCGCTCAACCTCGCCGACCCAGAGTCGGGCCCGGCCCGAGGGTGGGTTTCCCTTTCACCTTGTCCCACCTTGTCTAGGTGTTGTCCCGGACAAGATCAGACAGGGGGGATTAAGGCTTGCTGCTACTCGCTTAGGTTGTCCCGTTTTGGGTAGTTGTCTGACTCTGGGTCCTCGACTTGCCGGGTGCGGGGGCGGTGAACATCGAGCACGGGAAGCCCCAGCGCCGTGCAGGCCCGCGCCAAATCGACATTTCCAAAGCGATTAGCAACCCTGCGCATCTCGGTCTCTACCAGCTGACCAGCCACCAAGGGGTGCTGATCTTCCGCGAGATCGTCGAACTAGGCAATCACCGATCGCCACGCATCAGCAAAAGCGCTTCAAGAGCGCTCTCCTCGGACTCGATCTGCACCGGGTTCAGGGCTGCAAACCTTGCGCCGGGGAGAGCCCTTTGCACCCAAATGCCCTCGAAGGGGTCCTGGGAAGCAGGCCCGATCTCGGCAACAGGACGCCCATTGTTAGTCATGATGAACGTCTCACCTCTCTCCACGACGCGAAGAACGACCAAGCCATAGCCCGGTTAGAACTAAAGCCTTAATTACACGAGTGTAGTTCTCCCCATGCTGGGGACAAACCTGTGGATTATTGCTTTACTGCCAACGGGTCGAAAGAATGAACCCAACACAGATAAAGCCAAAGCCGATGGCCACGTTTATCAAGGAATTCAGGTCGCGCATGATCGGGATTGAGGAGCCGGCGATATAAAAGACCACGATGTAGAGCAGGCCGATGATGAAACAGGCCGACATCACCGGGGCTAGCCAGCGCGGGGAGCCGAGGCGGGCGACCTTACGCTCACCCTTGGGCTGCTCAGGGGTGTAACGCACTTCCTTCTTGCGGCCCTTGGACTCTGGCACGGTTAAACCCTCCTGCGAAAGCTGGCCTCGGTCTAGCCCAGCGGACCCAGATTAGATGACGGCCGGCAGCGCCGGGAACAATGGTCCGGTGACCCGGATTCTTGTCGTGGATAACTACGACTCCTTCGTCTATAACTTGGTGCAGTATGTGGCCCAGTTGGGCGCCGAGGTTGTCGTGTTGCGCAATGACGAAGTCACCGCCGAAGAAGCACTGAAATTTGACGGGGTGCTGCTCTCGCCGGGCCCGGGGACACCCGAGGATGCGGGCGTTTGCCTCGACATCGTGAACAAGTGTGGTGGCCATGTCCCAATTTTGGGTGTCTGCCTAGGCCACCAAGTGATTGCGGTTGCCTACGGCGCGACCGTTAACCGCGCACCCGAATTAGTGCACGGCAAAACTTCACTAGTTCAACACCAGGACCAAGGCGTACTCGCGGGGCTACCGAACCCATTCACCGCAACGCGTTACCACTCACTCGCAGTTGATCCCGCAACAGTGCCGATGGAGCTCGAGGTGACAGGCGCTACCGAATCCGGGGTGATCATGGCGTTACGCCATCGCTCTCTTCCCGTCGAGGGTGTGCAGTTTCATCCTGAATCAGTATTAACCGAAGGCGGACATCAACTGCTTGCCAATTGGCTGGTTACTTGCGGCTCCCCGGATGCACTCGCAATGAGTGTTGGTCTTGCTCCAGTTGTTGGCCACCCTTAACTCGTCAAACGAGCACTCCTAGCCGGTTGGCGCTGGAGTTGGCGTGGGCGTTGGCGTTGGCACCGGCACTGGCTCGGGTACCGGTGCTGGCTCAGACGGGAACGGTTCAAATGTCGGTTCGGCCGTGGGCTCCGGGGCAATCGCCACGGTGATAGTTACCAAGGTGCCACGGTCAACGGCGGTACCAGGTAGTGGGCTTTGCGCGAGCACGGTGCCAGGTGCAACGGTGTCGTCGGACTGCTTAACTACTTGGGCATCGAGCCCGACTTGCACGAGATCACTACGAGCCTGGGCTTCACTGACTCCTATCACAGCGGGTACTCGCACTTGCCCGGAGGAAACACTGATCGAAATCATGGAGCCAGCTTCAACCTGCGTTCCCTCGGGTGGATCCTGCGCGAGCACGTAACCGGTTGGCTGGCTTGAGGCCTTCTCTTTGATAGTGCCAAGTTGCAGGTTGGCATCACTGAGTGCAAGACGGACAGAATCAAGGGAAGTAAGCCCGACAAGTTGCGGCACCGTGGCCTGCTCCAGGCCCCCACTAATAGTGACATTTACCGCTTGATTTTGCTCGAGTGTTTCACCAGCTGCTGGTTGCTGGGCGATGATCGTGCCCGATGGCCGATCTGAAACCTCTGGAGTTTGCGCACCTAGACGCAGTTGGAAATCATCAAGTGCGTTGGTGGCTTGCTCAATGGTCAACCCATCCAGGTTCGGCACTTGTACTTTGTTAACGGTTGCCGCCCCGAAAACAAATCGGGCGATCAGTACCGCCCCCAAGATGGCGCCGACAATTGCAACGATGCTGATAATGGTGAAGCCAATGCGCCGACCTGTTTTACTCTTACCTCGATAGGTTGGCTGATGTTGGATGCCAGCCGCCGCCACCGGTGTCAATTGCTGTGTTTGATCAATGGTGATCATCGGAACAGCAGCAGTAACCGGGGAGCCAGCGATGGCCCGCTCAACGTCAGCGCGAAATTCAGCAGCGGTCTGATATCTGTCATCAGGGCTCTTGGCGAGAGCGCGCAACACCACCGCGTCAACTTCAGAAGTAACTCCAGGATCTACCTGCGATGGCGGGGTTGGCATCTCAGATACATGTTGGTAGGCGATCGATACCGGTGAGTCACCGGTAAATGGTGGTTTGCCTGTTAGTAGTTCGTAGAGTAAAACACTTGCGGAATAAAGATCACTGCGCGCATCAACAACTTCACCGCGCGCTTGTTCGGGGGATAGGTACTGCGCTGTACCCATAACCGACTGAGCGGCTGTCATGTTTGCGGTGTTGGTGTCGTTCATCGCGCGAGCGATACCGAAATCCATGACCTTGACATCACCGGTGCGGGTGAGCATCACGTTGGCAGGCTTGATATCGCGATGCACAATCCCGTGCCGATGTGCATAATCCAAAGCCGACAGCACCCCGGCGCTAATCTCAAGGGCTCGTTCAGGTAGCAAACGCCGCCCACTTGCGAGTAGTTGGCGAAGAGTCATGCCATCGACGTACTCCATAACGATGTAAGGCACGATCACCGCGGTCTCGCCTTCACCCATCAAGGTGTCTTCACCGGTGTCGTAGACGGCGACGATATTTGGGTGATTTAAGGCCGCGGCAGATTGCGCCTCGCGACGAAAACGGGCTTGAAATGACGGATCGCGGGCGAGGTCGGGCCGCAGGATCTTCACGGCCACTCGCCGCCCTAGGCGCAGGTCACGGCCTTCGTGCACCTCGGCCATGCCGCCGCGGCCAATAACCTCGCCGATCTGGTACCGATCACCGAGCATCCGGCCAGGTTCGGTGGTCATAGGCCCATCATCTCAGGGTTCGGCGAAAACCCTTGCACCTGCGCGCGACCAATCAGCGAAGTATCGCCCTCATGACCTCGCGGGCGATCGGTGCGGCTAACCCATTGCCGCTGATCTCGGTGGCCCCGGACTCCTCAATAACGACGGCGACCGCCACTTTGGGTGACTGCGCCGGTGCGAAGGCCACAAACCAGGCGACCGCCGGGCGCTCATTGTCGGTCTCGGCGGTGCCGGTTTTACCGGCGACTCGCACCCCGGATATTTGGGCGTTACTGCCGGTGCCGTTTTCCACCACGTTGACCATCATCTCGGTGAGTTGGGCGGCATTAAGCGGGGTCATCGCATCGGCGAATCTGGTGGGCTCGGTGGTTTGCAGGATCGCTAGGTCAGGCCCGCGCACCTCTTGCACCATGTAGGGCTTCATGGTCACGCCGTTATTACCGATGGCTGCACCGACCATCGCCATCTGCAACGCGGTGGCCCGCACCTCGAACTGCCCGATGGCACTAAGTGCGGTCTGGGGTTCATCAAGTTCCGCGGGGAAGCGTGAAGTGGCTGCCTTCAGCGGGATTTGAAAACCGGTATCGAAACCCATGAGCTCGGCTTGCTTTCGGAGAGCTTCATCTCCTAATTGCACACCGAGCCACGCGAAAGCGGTATTACATGAAATCGCCAACGCTTGCTTCAAAGTAACTTTGCCGCCCAGGCCGCACTCCTTGCGGTTCCAGTTGTTTAATTCACTCGTTGAGAGCGGCAGCCGATACGAAGCCGGCCCCGGCAGGATTGAATCGGGCGTGTAGAGACCGGAGGCCAGTGCCGCGGCCGCCGTAACTAACTTGAAAGTTGAACCGGGTGGATTTAGTGCGACGATCGGACGATTGAGCAGCGGTTTCGCCGGATCGGATTTGAGTTCTTCATAGTATGCGCGGATAGCTTCTGGGTCTTGACTAGTCAAAAGGTTCGGATCAAATGAAGGCGATTGCACCGAGGCCAAGATCCGACCGGTCGCCGGTTCAATCGCAACCACTGCACCGACTTTGCCCCTAAGGCCTTTAAATGCCGCTGCCTGCGCTGCTGCGTCAATGGTAGTGGTGACCGCCCCACCAACTGGTTGGCGTCCGGCAAATAACTGGGAGATCCGGTCAACAAAGAAAAGATCAGACTTGCCCGTGAGAACCCTGTTCTCCGTGCGCTCAAGGCCGGTGGCACCATAAATCAACGAATAGAATCCGGTAATTGGCGCGTAGAGCGGACCATCGTCATAGGTGCGCAAATAACGCAAGGTGTTACCCGTCTCAACCGATCTTGCCGCGGGATTCGCGCCGACCAGTATCGGGCCGCGCTCACGGTCGTACTCAGCAAGAAGTAAACGTTGGTTACCGGGCCGTTCGCGATAATCGCGCGCGAGTACAACCTGAATAACGGTTATGTTTACCAAGAGTGCAACAAGCATCAAGGCGAGCACTACGCCAATACGTCGAATCTGCCTGCTCATCATGGTGTTAGCTCGTACTTCACACGCGCCGCACAACTTGAGTCAACGCGTCATCGGCATCGATTTGAGGAATCTCAGGGCGCCGAGCCCGATCAGAAATCCTCAACAG
>WLLZ01000013.1 GCA_009700485.1 Actinomycetota bacterium
ATTGGGAGGGTAATCCCGGTTGACTCGCGGCCCAAGTTTGCCCGTGAAGTAGATGTTCGGGTGGTTCTAGGGTTGTATGACTACCGGCTTACTGACGTTGGATTGAGCGCGTTATTGGATCAGCCATGGAAGTTGTCAACTGTTGCGGACCGAATTGGTTTTCGCTATGGCGGGGGAAAATTGGACTGGCGCGAACGTGTTCAACCTTTCGGGGCGGGTTCTGATCCCTCGAATATTGTCGACGCCGGCTATCCAGTTGGGTCCATACAGGTTCCCGGTGGTGTGGAGCCAATCATCTTGCATCGTGATGCGGTCTCTGGTGGTGGCTACGCGATGGTGGCGACCGTCATTAGTGCAGACTTGAGCCTTGTTGGTCAATGCGCTCCAGGGACTATGACTAATTTCAAGTCAGTGACGATGGAAGAAGCGCTCGCTGCTCGAGCGCACGGTCAAGAGCGACTGCGCAAAGTACAGGGTCTGTGGAGTTAGTGCTGTGAAAACGTCGGAAAGATTGACTGAACTGGGAATTAAACTGCCGCCACCTGCGGCTCCAGTGGGTTCTTACTTGCAAGCCAAAGTTCATGAAAGGCTAATTTTCGTGACCGGGCAACTTGCTTTCGTCGATGGGGTAATTGCAAATCCTGGATTGCTCGGCGCGGAGTTGGATGCTGCTCAAGGTGCGTTGGCAGCTAGAGATTGTGCTTTGAATTCAATCGCTGCGGCCGCCGCCGTGGTCGGTGGCATCGATCGAATCGCCGGAGTGTTACAAGCTACTGGATTCTTGGCATGTGCTCCGGGGTTCACCGCCCATAGTGTTGTTCTTAATGGAGCGAGTGATCTTTTCGTTGAGGTTTTCGGTGAGAGCGGTCGTCACACGCGCACCAATGTTGGTGTGGGTTCGATACCGCTCCGCAGCTCTGTTGAACTACAAGTGACATTCGAAATCATTGAGGGAGAGTAATGAGCGCTGCTGCACCTTTTGTCATGGTTGATGATGGGCGAATACGCGTGACAAAATGGCACTTCGAGCCTGGGGCGTCGACGGGGATGCATACCCATGAATTCGACTACGTGGTGGTGCCAGTTACTGGGGGTAATTTCACCGTAACCCAGGCGGATGATTCGACAATATCGATGGTTCAGGTACCAGGTGAGTCCTACTCGCGCTCGGTTGGAGTCACGCATGACGTGACCAATGCCGGCTACCAGGTAGCCGTCTTCGTGGAGATTGAGCTACTTTCCTGAAATGTCGCCTCGGTCAGTAGCGCGGCCGGCGCATGCGCCATGCTTATTAGGTGGCCGATGACCTCGTAGTCAGCAAGTCTGTGGTAATCCCACAAGCCGAACTGAGATGGAAGTTTTCCAGGTCATCTGGCCCAGGGGGCCAAAGCGTGAACACCACCGACTCGAAAGTGCAGTTGGTCTTTGATCTGCGAAATTCGCGCGCCTTAAGTGAGCACCTTCGAACCCGGGCCTTGGCCCGACTTGAGTCCAAGTTGGTCGATGGGTGCGTGGTGATCAGTGCTTCCGAGCAACGTTCGCAGTTGCAAAACCGCAGGGCCGCCGAACAGCGGCTGGTCGAAGTGCTCAAGGAGGCTACGGCCCCGCCACCTCGGGCTCGCCGGCCCACCAGGCCCACTAAAGCCTCGGCTGAGCGGCGTATCAAAGAAAAGAAGGGTCGGGGCCGCACCAAAGCCCTGCGCGGATCGACCAATAAGGACGTTGAATGACCCGGATTTGGTCAGAGTGAGCCCAGCACATATCCTTACGGGGCAATAAGCGACGCGGGGTGGAGCAGCTCGGTAGCTCGCTGGGCTCATAACCCAGAGGTCACAGGTTCAAATCCTGTCCCCGCTACTAGTGTGAAGTCCCGGGACATCGTTAACCCCTGTCCCGGGACTTTGTTTACTTTTTGAATGGTTGTTTACGGCCTGGCTCGGCCCCATTCGTCCGTTAATGATTATGAAACTCGATATTCATCAATGGTGTTGACTGAGCAGGGTGTCCAAATCACATGATTGCGGAGATTCGCAGATAGCTCTTGGTTCGCAGTGGCTTCTCTGCATCTAGTTGTTGATGTGGCCATGAGTTTGCCCACCCATACCTTTGAAATCCCGTATTGCTCAGCTACGGCCGCATGAGAACGACCCGCCAACACTGCCTCCACGATAACCCTGTTTTTTGAAATGGCTAAGGGTTAACGATGTCGTGGGACAGGGGTTAACTAAGTCGTGAAACACCACACTGTCCCCGCTACTAGACAAAGCGGGCATAACTGTCAAAACAGATATGTTGTTCGCGTTTTGCATGTGATCTAAGGCCGCTGCGGGGAGTAAATCAGCGGTTGATCAGCGGAGTATGAGGTCGAACTAAGTTGAGCGACATCTTCGCAGGGGCCTGGCACCTCGCAAGTTGCACCCAGAGACGCTGTTGCACTGCCGCACGTGACGCTGCCGCCGCGCCACGCTCTGGTGATCTACTGAACCTAAGGCCAGAAAGTCCAGCAATACCGGCGCCATGGATCCCGTTCGTGTCGTCGGCAGTTTCGGGTCTGCCGAGGAGGCGCTGGAGGTCTCCGCGGAGCTGCGGCCAGAGGTGCTCAGGGCTATCGCACTGATCCACCGCATGCACTAACGGGAATTCATGGGAATCCGTGAAAACTGGGCCATCGACTCCGCACATTTCCCGGTTTTCCCAGCCGATGACCCGTTGGAGCCCTAGTATCTCGTTGTGGAAAGCATGACTTTGCAGATTGTCGGACTACTGGGGCCGCTATTCCTCCTCGGGGCATACGCATTGCTCTCATCCGGCAGGATGGTCGCCACTTCGCCGATCTATCAAGTTTTGAATCTCATGGGTGCTGGCGTGATGGTCTGGGTGGGCGTCTCGACGAATGTGTGGTCCGTGTGGGTGCTCAATGGAATCTGGTGCCTTATCGCACTGCTCGCACTAATCCGCATTCGTCGGCGAAATAACGAGGAGCCCGTCTAGTACACGCTCGCGTACATCTCGCAGACTGCCTCCGGCGACATCGATCTCGTGATCTCTAATTCAGTCCGCTTCACGGACAGATAGGACTCCAGCATCTGCGGTGGCATCCAGGTACGCGCTACCGGATCCATCTCGAATGCACTCAATGCCTGTTCAAAAGAAGCGGCGAGTGGCGTAATGCCCAGGACTGCCCGCTCCTCCTCGGTGAGGTCGGCTGGATCTCCCTCACAGATGGCAGGCAGAGGCAGTTGATCGCGGATCCCCTCCAGACCGGCGCGAATGAGAGCGCCCAACACGATGTAGGGGCTGGCTGTCGGGTCTGGCGGCCGGAATTCAAGGTTAAACCCCCGGGCCTTCTTGTCCGGATCGATCTCCGTAGACGGGCAAACTCTGACCGCAGCCTCACGATTCTGGATCCCGAAACTGGCATACCCACAACTCCAATGTTGAGGTCCCAGTCGAAGGTATGAGACGGGGCTGGGTGCGGTCAGCGCGGTGAGTGCGTGAATGTGGCGCAGTACTCCACCTATGAAGTGCTGAGCGACTTTGCTGGTTCCCGTCGGCTCGCGCTGATCGAAGGTTGCATTACGTCCCTCGGAATCGACAAGGCTGAAATGGACATGGCTTCCGTTGCCCACTCCAAGAAGGGTCGGCTTTGGGCTGAAGCAGGCCCGCATGCCTCGCCGGCGGGCGACCTCGCGGATCAACTCGCGGGCAATGATTGCGCGATCTCCCGCGGCCGGCCCGACTGCAGGAGCGACCGTCACCTCGTACTGCCGGACGCCGTACTCAGGCTCTATCGTCTCAGGATCCAGCCCTGCCTCCTGAAGAGCTCGGCACAGGTCGGACGTGAATTGCGCAGCATTGCGCATGGCCTCCAGGCTGAAGGCCGCACCCGCGGGCAGCCCGTCGGATTGCAGCAGGAACTCATGCTCGAACGCCGCCATGAACTCCAGACCTGTCTCCGAGCGGAGATCATCCATCGCGTGACGCATGAAGGCGCGAGTGCAGCAATCCCAGTCCGTGCCATCGGCGGTCTTGGCGTCGCACAGGTACATGTGAAATGCGGGCGCATCCGGCCAGATGTCCACTCGCACGGCGGAATCCTCGACCGGGATCTGCCGGACTTCGGAGGTAGGACCCCACGGATTGGGTGCGATGTCTCCGAACGGCGTCAGGGCCTGACCCGATACCGACCATCCCAGTCCGGTCACTAGCCGATTGGCGACCATACGTGCGGGAATCCCGCGACACCTGGTCAGGCCGACATAGTCATTCCAGGCAAGTAGTGCGATGTCCCCGTTAGTCAAAGCATGTCCCTTTCACGGGGCCTTTACCTCGACCCAATTCTGTAACGAGGTTTTTTATCCAGTGTGTGCCCCCATCTAATCCGCACTCTGTACGCCCTGTCAATCCAAATTTCGGTAACATTTGTTTCATGTCCTTGGTTGCTGAGCGAATTCGTTCCGAATTCCCGGTGCTGCCCAGGGCTGATCGCCGCGTCGCCGACGCGATCTTGACCGCATACCCGTCCGCAGGGTGGGTGACGGTGGCAAGGTTGGCAGATCGGGCCGAGGTCAGCGGCCCCACGGTCATCCGGCTCGTTACGCGCCTGGGTTTTCAGGGATTCCCCGAGTTTCAAGAGGCACTCATCGAGAACTTGAACTCCTCCTCAAGCAGTATTGATCGCTCCACATTTGATAACGCGGTGGACCTGTTGGCCGATGGTCGAATGCGCTGCGCTGCCACCTGGGGACGATTCAGCGGAGTCGTCAACACCCTCGGCGACCGGGCAATAGCGCGGGTGAGCGACTACGAGTCTCTTTGGGCGGCTCAAGGTTTCACCGAGCCGGGGATCGTGGACTGATGATCCTGCACGACTATCTCGATCAGCGCACGGTTCTGGACCACCATTGTCATGGCATCGTCAAGGATGACCTGACGTGGCCGCTTTTTACCTCCATGCTCACGGAGGGAGAGACCGCTCACTCTGGCCAGGAGCTGAACACCCCGCTGGGGCTGGCCGTTCGCGCCTACTGCGCTCCGCTTCTTGGTCTGGAGCGGCACTCTCCGGCTGGTGAATACTGGCTGCGCCGCGTGGAACTGGGGAACATGGAGTCGAGCCGGCTGCTCCTCACTGCATCCGGAGTGGACATGTATGTATTGGACACGGGGTACAGAGGCTCGGAAATCACTAGTCCTGCGGAGCTGGAGGAACTCGTAAGAAAACCGGTAGAGACCATAATTCGGCTCGAGACGCTCGCGGAGGAGATAGTTACGCATCAGTCGGCAGTGGACTTTCCCGACACCTTTCGAGCAGCTCTTGCGCAGAGATCACAACACTGCATCGGGTTCAAAAGCGTCATCGCTTACCGTTACGGACTGTACTTCGATCCCACCCCTCCAACGGATGAGGAGGTTGTGTTCGCCTGCGAGTCCTGGCTCAAGGAGATTGAATCGAGCGGCCGCGAGCGAGTGAGCGACCCGGTGCTGCTCCGATTCTTCCTCTGGGAGGCCGCTCGACACAGTAAGCCCATCCAGATGCACATCGGATTCGGAGACAAGGACATCACGTTGCATCGCTGCGATCCCTCGCAGATGACCGCGTTTCTGCGGGCCACAGAGGACACCGGCGCCAGCATCGTGCTACTTCACTGCTACCCGTACGTGCGGCAGGCCGCCATCCTCTGCCAAGTTTTTCCGCATGTCTATATGGACACCAGTCTGGGTGTAGTGCACTCCGGTACCGGATCTCGATCCATCATTCGGGAGTCCCTGGAAATCGTTCCATTCTCCCGACTGTTGTATGCATCTGATGCCTTCGGCCTCGCAGAGCTGTACTTCCTCGGTGCGCAACTGTGGCGCATCGGAATTGACGCAGTGCTGTCAGACATGCTGAGTTCAAATGACATCAGTACGCAGGACGCGCATGCGCTAATTGACGACATCGCCTGGAACAACGCGGTGCGGCTCTACGGACTTGATCGAGGCGAGGCATGACCTCTGACGTCACGATGGCAAGAATCAAGCCGCTACTGGAAAAGGTCGAACGGGCGCTTCCAGAGGCCATCCGGCTGCGCCATGTGATTCATGCGAACCCCTGCATCAGCGGGCATGAGGCACCTACGGCTGCACTGGTGGCCGCAGCTCTCGGATTCGCTGATGCGCCCGACATAGCAGGAGGCAGGGTCATCAGGATCGGGGCGTCTCATGGGCCATCCGTGGCCATCCGGGCGGAGTTGGATGCTCTACCCATCAAAGAGCAAACGGCAGCTCCTTGGAGCAGCACCAACGAAGCTATGCACGCATGCGGCCATGACGTTCATCTCGCAGCGCTTTTTGCTGTGGCCCATGCACTCGCCGATGAGGTAATCCCCATGGTCGCCCTGCTCCAGCCAAAGGAGGAGTCGGTACCCGGCGGAGCCCTCGACATGGTGAAGAGTGGCGCACTCCAGACCGCTCAGGTGCAGGCCGTGATCGGTGCGCACGTGCACCCTGGTATCCGGGCCGGGGAGTTCTCCTCGTTTCCGGGCATCATGAATGCCTCATCCGACGAGTTCACCTTGGTAATCCAGGGGCAGGGAGGGCATGGCGCATATCCCCATGCGACCGCCGATCCCGTCCTGGCCGCGGCCTCCGTAATCACCGCCCTGCAACAGATCATCTCCCGTCGTACTGACCCGATGGAACCAACAGTGATTACCGTGGGCTCGATCCACAGCGGCGTCGCTGCCAATGCCATACCCGATGAGGCGATCCTCACCGGGACCATCCGCGCCTACAGCCCCTCGAACCGAGAGGCCCTGCATGAACTGCTCATGGAGACGGTGGGTCATGCAGCAGCAATTCATGGTTGCACTGTGGCGATAGACCTACGCCGCGGTGAGCCCGCCCTGGAGAATGACGAACGACTGGCTGTTCGGCTGTCTGAATGGGCGCAGTTGGGCGGCGGGATTCAGTGCGAGCCGCTGCGTTCGTGTGGAGCTGATGATTTTTCCTTTTACGGTCAAGTCATGCCCAGTGTGATGGCGTTCGTTGGGTCGGGATCGGGCGGTGCAGTCGAGCCCGAACTGCACAGTTCGCGTTTCCTGCCCTCAGACGAGATCATCCGGGACACAGCCAGGGTAATGATTGCCGGATATCTCGCTGCGTGCGATCAGATGTGACGGGACACTTCCACGTCTCCCCCTAAAACTGCGATGGGGGTGCAGCTTCCGAGAGCGAGACCGCCTCGAAGTCGGACAGTGCTCGGCCCATCAATCCTGCCGTAAGGCGCTCAGCAATCATCACGGTTGGCCAGTGCGTGTTCGCCGCAGGAACATCCGGCATGATCGAGGTGTCGATAACGTGCACGCCACTTCGGCCGATGAGCCTGCCCTCTAGATCGACTACAGCAGCCGGATCATCGGGCCGGCCCATGCGACAGGTTCCACATGCGTGGAAGTAGTCACCCATCGTCTCTCGCAGCCATTCATCAATCACGGACGCGGTACGCAGCTCCGTCAGGGATGTCCCCCGACTGTCCATCACGACCTCCTCCACGATCTCCGCGAAAGCCCCTGTCTGCAGCACATCGATCATCAGCAAAACCGCCTCGCGCATCGCCTGCCGATCCAGCGGGTCGGTGAGCATGTTCATATCGATTATCGGAGGCCCCGTCACATCGTCGGGATCCACGTAGACCCGCCCGGTGGATCGCACCGTCATGAGCGCAGCCATGACGAGTGCCTGGGTTGCGCCATCATCAAGACTTCCGTGCAACGGCAGCAGATGCACATCCCCATTCGCGATGCTCGACGAGGCTCTGAGGACGACATTGATGCACGCATGATCAATATCCGTGCCTCGCAGTTCCGGATTCAGCACTAGGCGCAGACTGGCCGCCGGATGGTCACACAGGTTCATTCCCACCGCAGGATTCTGCAGGCCCGAACGCATGAGGATCGCAGGACTCTCAAAGGCACCGGCGCACAAAACGACGTGATCGGCCGCCAGTTGCTCCCCGCTCAGGAGTTCAACTCCTACGCACCGGTCACCATCCCACAGCAGGTGAGCCACACCCTCGCCTGTGCGAACACTCACCCGACCCTCCGCACGAGCCGGGTCGAGCCACATCTCCGCCGTGGACATGCGCGTCGTAGCGTCGGCGCAGAGATAAAGCGGCCCAACTCCATTGGCAGGTGTGTAGGTGTCAACGTCATTCCTGAACCCCAACTCAACGCCTGCACCCATGAGGGCACGGTCCACCGGGGTGTAGAAACGTGAATCAGTCTGCAGCGCTCCGCCCTTGATTCGCATGAACCACGGTTCGACGTCAGCCCAAGCCCATCCGGAGCAGCCCAGATCGTCCGCCCATCTGTCATAGTCCGAAGGGAGACCGGGGAGGCAGATCATTGCATTCACCGCTCCGGATCCTCCAATCCCATGCCCGCGCATGTACTGCTTGCGATTCGAGCCAGGAAGTCGTGCGGCCGTAATCTTCTCGTTGAACGCCGCCGTCTCTCCCAGTGCGCGGACCCAGTTCACAGACGCCACGCCCTCGGGACGATTACCTGAATGTCGATCCGGCCCGGACTCGATCAACGTCACCGAGTTCGCGGGGTCCTCGCTCAATCGCGCCGCGACCACGCACCCGGCGGTGCCGGCTCCAACAACGATGTACCGGATGTCAGGCTCCTCCGTATTCTTTGACGGCTGAATCCAATGCCGTTACGAGCAGATCCACGTCGTTCTCTCTGATCGTCAGTGGTGGCGCAATCCGCACAGTGCTCTGCTGGGTGTCCTTGGCGAGAACACCATTTTTCATCATGCTCAGGCATAGTTTCTTGGCCGACACGTCAGGAGCGAATTGCACGCCGGCCCACAGCCCGATGCATCGGATCTCGACCAAGAGATCAGATTCGATCGAGCGCAGTCCCTCCTCCAGATACTTGCCGAGCACTCGACTTCGCTCCTGATACTCCCCAGTCTCGAGCAGCGCGACGACGGCTGAGCCCACCGCACACGCGAGCGGGTTGCCGCCGAAGGTGCTGCCGTGGGAGCCCGGCGTGAACACCTCCATTACGTCCCAGTCCGCCGCAATCGCCGAGACAGGCAGTATTCCGCCACCAAGCGCCTTTCCAAGCACGAGTATGTCGGGCACCACCGCTTCATGGTCGCATGCGAACGTGGCACCGGTCCGCCCCAGCCCCGACTGAATCTCATCCGCGATCATCAGGACGTTGTGCTTCGCGGTCAATGTGCGGACGGCGGCAAGGTACCCGGCTGGAGGGATGATCACACCTGCCTCGCCCTGAATTGGCTCGAGCAGCACGGCGATGGTGTTGTCGTCAATTAGCGCCTCAAGATGGCCCACGTCGCCGAAGGGAACCGAGCGGAATCCGGGCGTGAACGGCCCGAAGCCGGTCCGACAATCAGGATCTGTCGAGAACCCCACGATCGTGGTCGTTCGTCCGTGGAAGTTGTTGTCGGCGACGATGATCGTCCCCTGGTCCACCGGGACACCCTTACACTCGTAGCCCCAGCGTCGCGCTGCCTTGATGGCCGTCTCCACGGCCTCGGCGCCCGTATTCATGGGAAGGACCGCATCCTTGCCAGTGAGGCGGGAGAGGTCTGTGCAGAACAGCGCGAATCGATCGTGGTGGAATGCACGGCTCGTGAGAGTCACCCGATCCAATTGGGCACGCAAAGCATTCATCAGAGTCGGGTGACGATGACCGAAGTTCAACGCCGAGTAGCCGGAGAGTGCGTCGAGGTACTTGGCGCCATGGATATCGGTCAACCAGATGTCATCGGCTTCCGCAATGACGATCGGCAGAGGTGCATAGTTATGAGCAGAATGCTTTTCAAGCGACGAGATGGTCATCTCCTGGAGGGTCACGTCAGCCAAGCTTCTGGGTGGAGCCAGCGTCGATTGCGAACTTCATGCTCGTGACATACCGGGACTCATCCGAAGCGAGATATACGACCGCGTGGCTGATGTCCTCGACCTCGAGCGCCGGTACATCAAGCATATGGAAGGGGCGCAGCTCGGCCTCCATTTCAGCGAGGCCCGGATTCTCGAGGTCTGGTCGGAACACCTTGTACACCGGCTCGTTCAAGATCATCTCGGTGTAGACCGTGCTCGGATGAATAGTGTTGACACGGATGTTGTCGCGAGCCAACTCCGCGGCCAGTGCTCGCATCATGCCGACGATGCCGGCTTTGCTCGCAGCGTAGCCAACGGCATTCGACTGACCGCGCGTAGCTATCTGCGACGCCGTCATCATGATGGAGCCACCCTTGCCCCGAGCTACCATGCTTGGCAGCACGGACTGGACGGCGTTCCATGTCCCGTTCAGGTTGATATCGATCACTGTCTGCCAGCTTTCGCGGCTCAGATTCGGTGCTGCACCCCAGGTGAAGACACCCGCATTGGCCACCACGACGTCAATGAAGCCGAAGGCCTCCAAGCCCTGCGCGACGACGGCATCAATGGCGTCACGATCTCGAACGTCGGCGTAGCCAGCAACGATCTCACCACCCGCCTCCCGGACAAGGCGGACCGTCTCCTGAAGATCGTCTTCCGAGGCAGTTGGATACTCCACGTGCTCCAGCTGGCCTCCACCAACGTCGGTGGCGACTATTCGGGCTCCCTCCCGCGCGAGGAAGATTGCGTGAGAACGACCCTGACCTCGTGCTGCGCCGGTGATGAATGCGACCTTGCCCTCAACTCTGCCCACTGTCTGAGTCCCTATCTCTTCGCTTTGCTTGGTTGCTTTCCTTGCATGCTGAAGCAAACAGTCAGATCTTGATGCTGGCTGCGAACGCCCGGCGAGCGACATCGATCGTCAGGTCAACGTCTTCTTGCGAGGTGGCCGCGCATAACCTGCGGTCGCCATTTGGGAAGGCCGGCTGGATGATGCCACCTTCCACCATCACCTCATGGAATCGCGCGTACGCAGCAGTGTCCGATCTGAGCGCCTCCCGGAAATTGGAGGGCGCCGTGGGCTGGAAATACACGGCCCACTCCGAACCCAACCCCACGATCGAGACTTGGGCGCCGGCTTCGGCAGCCGCCTCGCGCAGGCCTGTGCGGACCTGCTCCCCACGAAGATAGAGGCGCTCGAAGATGTCTTCCGTCTGCATGATCTCAAGAGTCTTTCGTGCCGCAGCCAGTGCATAGGGAGCGGCGTTGTAGGTGCCGTCAATCGTCGCCCGATCTCCTGTGTATGCCCCCAGGTGGCCCATCAGCACTTCATTACCCGCCAGTCCGGCGAGGGCGAAGCCGTTCGCCACGGCCTTCCCGAACGCCGTCAAGTCCGGAGTGACTCCGCAGATGGACTGATACCCGCCGATGGCCGACCTGAAGCCGGTCTTTACCTCGTCGAAGACAAGTACCGAGGAGTGCGCGTCGCACGTGGCGCGGAGCATCTCCAAGAAGCCTTCCTTCGCAGGGACACAGCCGAAACTGTGCACGTAGGGCTCACAGAACACTGCGGCGATCTCATCTCCGTGATCGGCAAAGGCCTGCTTGACGGCAACGTCATCATTCCATTCGACCACGATCACGTCGGCGACGGAATCCGGATGCAGACCTCCACCATTGGGTGTGCCCATGGGAGTTGTCGGCGTGGAGTCAACACGTGCACTTCCGACCGCCACCACATCGCTCCAACCATGGTAAGAGCCATGGAACTTCACAATCTTCCTGCGCCCCGTGGCAGCACGAGCGAGATGGACCGCGTGCATCGTCGCATCTGTGCCCGAGGTGCAGAAGGCAACCCGCTCAGCACTCGGCATGACTGCGCAGATGATCTCGGCAACCTCTACCTCGCCGTACTGCGGTCCGATTCCCGTGAGATCGCACGTGGACATTGCCTTAGTCACCGCTTCGTTGACCCTCGGATCGCAGTGACCCAGCACGATGGGGCCCCAGGCAAGGAGGTAGTCGACGTAACGCTTGCCTGTCCCATCCCATACATATGAGCCGGAGGATCTATTGATGACCTGATCCCAGCCGACGCGATGGCCTGAGGATGCGCCTCGCGGGATGACCGACTGCGCTCGCTTCCAGTACGCGGTCTGATCGAGCAAGCTTTCGCCGGATGTTTCTGTAGACGCAGCGGACATCAGATCTCCTTGTCGTTGTCCTGAAGGATAACCGTACTGTGCATTACCTCGCGGCTTTGAAGTGATTTTTGTGTGATGGATCATATGAAATCTCCACAGTCTGGACCCGCCAGCCAATCAGGCTGCGTGACCGAAACTGTCAACTAGTTGGGCATCCGACCACAACTACTTTCTTCGGGGGGTCAGTGCGCGCGGGAGGCGAACGGCTGGCGTGAGTGGCGCGATGGTCCGGCTGCGAGTGGAGTTGGCGATGACCCCGGTCCCGTAGGCGGCGCCACTGATCAGGCGCAGCGCGAGGTAACGCGCGGGGTCGATGGGGGGTCGCTGCGTTGTCCATTCCCAAAGGATGGGGGCGAGTATGCACAAGGCTGCTACTCGGGAGATGCGTGATTTGCGCACGGTCGCGAGTGATGCAGCACCGATCGGCCACCACTCTCGGCGCAGCAGGTGGCCGATCGCTGCCGTGTCCGCGACGAAACCTTTAGCGACGACCTCCGCTGCGAGCCGGGTTCGGTCGGGCATCGGGTGTAGTTGCCGTGCGAGCGCGATAGTTTCCGCCGCGATCACGACGCCGGCACCGGTGGGTCGGCCCGCCGCCAGGAGTGCCAAGGCGGTCAGGTTCCATGCGGATAGGCGGGCCGGGGTGAGGTTGCCGGGGTGCCTTGACTCGAGCGTTGCCGCGGATGTGCCGTAGTCAAATCCCCGTTTTATCCATGCGACTGGGTTGCTCCGCGTTTCGTGGGTGACGGTGACTGATGGGTCGTAACGGACCAGCCAGCCGGCTTCGTGAAGCCGCCAGACGAGATCGACGTCCTCCCCGAGTCGGAGTCTTTCGTCAAAGCCGCCGAGCGCCGAGCGGCGCACGACGAGTGCTGCCGTCGGGACGAAGCCGAGCCGGGCTCCTGGCTTGACAAGTTCGCGATGGCGTCCCATGTCGAGCGCTGATTGGGCGGATTCGTAGCGTTCAATGGCGGTGCTGAAGGGTCGGCCGGGCCGCACCCGGGGCGCGACCGCCGCCAAGGTGGGGTCGTTGAAGTGATGGAGCATCGACTGCGGCCACCCGGTAGGTGCGACGCAGTCGGAGTCGAGGAACGCGACGAACTCTGAGGTGGTCTCCCGCAGTCCGGTGTTGCGTGCGGCTGCTGGACCGCGATTGTGGGGATGGCGAATGAGGTGTGCACGATACCTATCGGCAACGGCCTCAACGGTGGCTGCGTCAACGGATCCGTCATCGATCACCGTTACGTCCTGCGAGTGCAAAGAAGCGAGGCATCGCTCAAGGCTCTGCGCACGATCCTTCGCCGGGACAAGAACCGAGCAGGAGCTATCGCCCCGATTCGGTCCCGGTAAGGGGAACGCGAATCCGCGGTCTACGAGTTCGCGAAAGACGGCCAGGTCGTGGCCTGCATGGAGGCCGGCTGCGCCTCGGCGCTGCAGGTCAGCAACGACGGCGCGCGTGCGTGCTGCAAGTCTGCTGATGCGCCACGGTGATCCCCCGATGAGTATCGCTCCGTCGGACCATGAGGTGACTCGGGGGTCGAGTGCCAGCACCATGTCGGGGGGCAAGGCGCGGTCGTCAGGTGGCGGGGGGATGGCGGGCATCATCGGTTGCCCTTCGATGGATCGGCGTACTCACGCAGTGCGAAGTCGGTGAGATTGAAGATCTCTTCCAGCGTACGGTCATCACCGTCGAGCCATTGCTCATACACCGACAGTGCGATCGCCAACGACACCTGCCCGACCATTCTGGGTACGAGGCTGCTTGCGGGGACATTCAGCCGATCGGCGACATAGTCGGCGATTACGGCTCGCCATTGGCGGTAGCGCAGGACCGAGTGGGCTTGGAGGCTAGGAGTCCGGAGGATGAGGGTCATGCGCTGGCGATGCTGGGGGAGCGCCTCGTTGTCGAAGCGGTTAAAGGCGATCATGGCGCGGTGCACGGCCTCGAATAAAGGAATGTGATTGGGCTGGTCCAAGAGGGTCTGCCGGAAATTGGCGAGACTGGCGTCGAACTGCCCCCAGGGAATGTCGTTCTTGGAGGGGAAGTATCGAAAAAGCGTACGCCGCCCCACGTCGAGAGCGGCGGCGATCTCCTCCATGGTGGTTTCCTCGAAGCCCTGCGTCGCGAACAGGTGGAAGGAGACCGCCTCGATTTGGGCGCGACTTGTCACCGGCGGGCGGCCGATCACGGGCTTTTGGACTGCGCTCATATCAGGCCGAAGGTAGCAGTCATTTCGAAGACAATCTCGTAAACTCTTGTCTTTTGGCGCTCAGTGCCATTATATTAGGGAGACCTACTTAGCTGGCAGACCGATTCGGAAGGATTCACGATGGAGCCGAACCCCACACCACTCGATGTTGACGAAATGACCGTTGAGACTTTGATCGAGGACGTATCGATCGACGGCATGTGCGGCGTCTACTAGGGCGAATGGGATGCCAAGTGCAGTGACAACGATGCTTGACGAGCCGTGGCGGCTGTCCCCGGATGTGGCGCTTCGACCGGAGCCCTTCGGTGCCCTCGCGTACGACTTCGGCACGCGCCGGCTGACATTCATTAAGCGACCTGAACTTGTCACCGTGGTGCGAGGGTTGGCCGCGGGCCCCGATGTCCGGGGAGCACTTAAAGGTGCGCAAGTTCCCGAGTCGCAGTGGCCAGTTTTCGTCCAGGCGCTGGAGTCGCTGGCGGCTGCAGGGACCATTCAGCGGCGCTCGTCGGTGACGACATCGTGACCGCGACCGACCGGCTCGGTCGAAATGCGTTATCGGTGCGACCGATAGGCGGGTCGCTTATCGACCAGTTCGAACTCGGACTCAACGCGCCCATTTGCCTCACTTGGGAACTGACCTACGCATGCAACCTGGCGTGCGTGCACTGCCTGTCATCGTCTGGGCGCCGCGACCCGCGCGAACTGAGCACAGCACAATGCGAGGCGGTGATCGACGAGTTCCAGGCGATGCAGGTGTTCTACATCAACATCGGCGGCGGTGAGCCGACAGTCCGTCCTGATTTCTGGCACCTGCTCGAGTACGCAATAGACCACCAGGTCGGAGTTAAGTTCTCGACTAACGGCGTCCGCGTGACGCCAGAGCGAGCGCGCTTCCTCGCCGCCACCAACTACGTCGACGTGCAGGTATCGATAGACGGGGCGACGGCCGAGGTCAACGACCGGGTGCGCGGTCATGGCTCCTATGACATGGCGATCCGTGCTTTGGAGAACCTGTCCGATGCGGGCTTTATGGACGCGAAGATCTCGGTCGTGGTGACGCGGGAAAATGTCGGGCAACTTGACCTGTTCAAGGCACTGGCCGACCGGCACGGAGCCACACTTCGACTTACGAGGCTGCGCCCGTCGGGCCGCGGCGCGGAGGTATGGGACGACCTGCATGTCACCGCGACCCAACAGCGTGAACTTTATGACTGGTTGTTGAAAGCGGGGGATAACGTCCTCACCGGCGACTCGTTCTTTCATCTAGCTGCCTACGGTGAACCGCTCCCCGGGCTGAACCTGTGCGGCGCCGGACGAGTCGTTTGCCTGATCGATCCCATCGGCGACGTGTACGCCTGCCCCTTCGCGATCCACGAGGAGTTTCTGGCGGGCAACGTGCTGGCCCCCGGTGGATTCGACAACGTGTGGAAGAACTCCGAACTGTTTGCGGACCTCAGGTCACCGCAAACATCCGGGGCGTGCACCAAATGCCAGTTCTTCGACTCGTGCCGCGGCGGCTGTATGGCCGCGAAATTCTTCACCGGTTTGCCGCTCGATGGTCCGGACCCTGAGTGCGTGCTTGGAAACAGCGAGCAGGCCCTCATGGAGATCGGACGCACCATCCCCCCGGCGAGCCAGGACCATTCGCGACTGGATCCTCGCCGAGGCGCCGAGCCCGTTCTCGTTCAGATCGGCGCATTGAGTCCGGGGCGCCCGCCCGCGCATGCATGCTCGGAGAGCCCACTCGCCGACTTCCACGCCAGCGCGTTGTAGTACCCAAGAGTCAGGGAGTACCACGTGGCAAATGCATGGTTCGAGTCGGTCGCGGAAGCGCAACGACGTGCGAAAAAGCGGTTGCCGTCCTCCGTCTACAGCGCACTGCTCGCCGGGAATGAGAAGGGCGTCTCCTACAACGACAACACCAACGCGTTCTCCGAGCTGGGGCTCGCACCGCGCGTTGCAGGCTTGCATTCGGAGCGCGACCTCGCCACGTCCTTCATGGGCCAACCGATCTCCTTCCCCGTTGTCACCTCTCCGACCGGCGTGCAGGCCGTGCATCCCGACGGTGAACTTGCGATCGCCAGGGCGACTGCGGCGCGCGGGACGGCGATGGGGCTAAGTTCTTTCGGGAGCAAGGCACTTGAGGACGTCATCGGGGCGAACCCTTTGACTTTCTTCCAGACTTATTGGATGGGCACCCGCGATTCGATGATCACTCGCATGGCACACGCCCGTGATTGCGGCGCCAAGGGATTGATCCTCACGCTGGATTGGTCGTTCTCCAATGGTCGCGACTGGGGCAGCCCGGTGATACCCGAGAAGGTCAACTTCAGGGCGATGGTGCAGTTCGCGCCACAGGTGATACTGCGTCCCCGATGGCTGACGGCATTCGTAAAGGGAGGCGGCATCCCGAACCTCACCACGCCCAACCTCAAGGATGCTGCAGGTGTCGCGCCGACTTTCTTTGGTGCCTACTACGAGTGGATGCAGACTCCACCTGCGACGTGGGAGGACTTGGCTTGGCTACGCGCTGAATGGGGTGGGCCGATCATGTTGAAAGGCATCTGCAGGGTCGACGACGCAAGGCTGGCGGTCGACGCGGGCTTCACCGCGATCTCGGTGTCCAACCACGGCGGCAACAACCTCGACTCTACTCCCGCCCCGATCCGCGTGCTTTCGTCGATAGCCATGGCGGTCGGCGACCAGATCGAGATCGTCATGGACGGCGGGATCCGCCGAGGCAGCGACGTGGTGAAGGCACTCGCGCTCGGTGCCCGCTCGGTCATGATCGGACGTCCCTACCTGTGGGCATTGGCGGCTAACGGCCAGGCCGGAGTCGAGAACGTACTGGACATCCTGCGCGGCGGCATTGACACGACCGTGTACGCACTCGGACACCGATCGGTCCACGACCTCTCACCCACAGATGTCGTGATGCCGGAGGGTTTTGCTCGCACGCTCGGCTCCCCGGTAACCCGGTAGTGGTCACTTCGCGGCAACTCTCACAAATCGCCTGGGTGGATGTTCCTTCCAAGCCACTTATCCTCGTCCCGGTTGGTTCGACGGAGCAGCACGGCCCGCACCTGCCGTTGGACACCGACACTGTGATCGCGGTGGCGGCCGCCGAAGGGATCGCGACGGTCCTTGCCAATCACGACATCGATGCCCTCGTCGCACCGGCGATCGCATACGGTGCGAGCGGAGAGCATCAGGGTTTCCCGGGGACGATGTCGATCGGCCACGAGGCACTTCGCGTCCAGGTGATAGAACTGGTTCGCTCGCTGTCTAACTGGGCGGGCCGAGTTATTTTCATCAACGGGCACGGGGGTAATGTGCCGACGCTCGCCTCCGCCATTGTTCAGATGCGCGATGAGCAGCACGACGTATGTTGGCTCGCCTGCGCGTTCGAAACCACTTCCGACGCCCATGCGGGAGCGGCCGAAACTTCGGTGATGCTGCACCTCGCCCCCTCGCGAGTTGACATGTCGAGGGCGGCCCCAGGCCAACTCGCGCCCCTCGCGGACTTGATGGCGGCTCTACAATTAAATGGAGTCAGGGCGGTGTCGGAATCGGGAGTTCTTGGCGACCCGACGGACGCAAGTTCGGCGCACGGCGCGGAATTGATGAAGTCGCTCGTTGTCGATGGCGCCGATCGCATACGCCTTCCCCGCCTCGATGACCGGGGGCGCCTGGTGGCATCTTCGGTTGGCGCGCCGTGATGGACACGAAAGTGTCTCCAGTGCACCGAGTGGCGCTCGTCACCGGTGCCGCTCGCGGGATCGGGCGCGCCACGGTCGACTCGTGTGCCGGTGACGGGCCAAACCGGCCCGCCGGCGTCGGGTACCCGTTGGCGACCCCCGAAGAATTGTCGTCGCTAGAGATGGCATACCCAGGTCGAGTCGGTGCCTGCCGAAGCATTACACGAACGCGTGCGCCTGCTCGCCATGAGCATCGCTCAAACGCCGCTGAGCGTTCTGCGAATGAAGTAGATCGCAATCAACCGTGTACTTGAGCTCCAGGGATTCCGCCTAACCGCGTACATGGGGGCCGAGACCGACGTCGTCGTCCATCACAGCGACGAGGTAAACATCGTCAAGGCTGCGATTGAAGCGGACGGCTTCAAGGAGACGCTTCGCAGGTTCAACGCCGGCGAACTTCTGGAATAGCGGTCTGTCCATAACGATTTGGCACGCCGGCGTAGCGGTTGTGCGGCCTCCACCCGGCACGCTTTTCTCCCCACGCGTAAACCATTTTGTCAACCTTGGTTGGCTTTTAACTCTTACTAGTTTCGGCTTAGGTGCTGAGTCCTTATCTTGGGCGTTGACTCTCATAGGGGCGGGCAGTGGTATTGACTACGCACTTTGGCAGACCAAGTGGGGTCTAGCGCTTTTCGATGAACTTGATAAAACTGCGCGAAGGGGCGCAGCCGGGGTGATTGCCTACAACGAGATCTCCTCCGACTGCTCAACGGTCTGATGATGGCGGCTTTTAGAAATCGTTGAAAGAGTAACCCCGCATAATGCGCGCTGATTATTAGTAGCGTCGTTAGCTACTTCTTCGGACGGCTCTGCGGTCGCGTATGTCGTAGCCACCAAAGCCCAACAATGGGCAGCACGAGTGGGATGAACCCGTAGCCGCTGCCGAATCCAGTCCAAACTGACGTGACGGTGAATGCATCTGGAAAAAATAAACTGGCAGCACCGACAACGAGCACTCCGATAAGCTCGATGCTGATGGAGATAGTCGCTACGCGTCTTGACGTTTTATCCCCGCGGGCAAGTGCCACGGTAGCCACCAGGTAGATAACTGCGGCGAGTGCGGAAAGCAGATAGGCCAGTGGCGCCTCAGCAAATTTCGTCGCAATCTGCACTGCTGACCTTGCCGTGGCGGCGACGGCGAATATCGCGTAGACAGCAATCAATACTCGGCCGAAACCGCGCCCGGTTGCGGGCCCGACCGGCGGCTGCTCGGGGCTAGACACCTGATCCGGCCCAGACCTGCTGTACACGGATGATAAGAATTGGCAGAACCAAGTAAGCGACAATAATTACCGCCAAGCCGGCGCGGCTTTTCTCGCTGCGAGCCCAGATGAAGGCGGCGGGCAAGATTGCGGTGCAAGTGATTAGGTAACAGACAAATTCAGCGCGGGCGAAATCGCGGTCGCTGCTGATCATTTGAACTATCCCGCCCACCAAGAACCCGATGACTAAGAGTTCGATTAGCACTCCGCCCGCGGCCAAGAATAGATCGGGGCGCCGGTTCCGGAGAATGAGTATTAAGCCCCAGCAGGCAAAAATAAGGGCAATGACAATGATTGAAGTTGCGTACCAGCCGGTCATCTGGCCGATTGTTGCATGCTTGACGCGCGGTGGCAGCGTAACCTACGGTATAGTAAGTTACGGTATAGTAAGTTACCGACTAGTAATAATGGGTCGGAGGCTAATCTTCAGGAGGTAGGTGAATATGACCGAAGTGGCAACCGCTGCGGTGCTCGTGCAGCATGGCCGCGAACTTGCTTATCGTGAGATCTCCGGCACTGGAGTTCCCATCATGTTGATTCACGGCATTGGGTCCAGTTCGATTACCTGGGGGGATATCCCAGTTCGACTCGCGGCCACGGGAGCGCATGTAATTGTGGTCGATCTGCCCGGCCACGGGCAGTCCTCCAAACAGCCGGGGGATTACAGCTTGGGCTCGCTAGCGAGTTCCTTGCGCGACCTAATAGATCATCTTGGTATTGCACGCGTGCACCTAGTCGGGCATTCGCTGGGCGGTGGAGTAGCACTGCAATTTTCTTATCAATTCCCCGAACGTGTCAGAAGCATTGTGCTGGTCGCCAGCGGTGGGCTCGGCGTTGAGGCCTTCACCGGCCTGCGCGCGGCTGCGCTCCCTGGGTCTGAGCTAGCAATTCGCTGGGCCATTAACGATCACACTTTGGCTGCTGCATCGTGGGTCGGGCGGCAGCTCAACCGTGTTGGATTGGCGCCGCATGCGCTCAGCCCGGGTGCACTCGAGACAGCAAGTTGGCTGGCCGATGAGGATCGTCGAACGGCTTTTCTTTCGACGTTGCGCAGCGTGGTAAACGTTAAAGGCCAGCGGGTCTCTGCGCTCGAGAAGCTTCATCTACTTACTGGCAGCAGTGTGCTGATTATCTGGGGCGATAGCGACCCGATGATTCCGATGGAGCATGGGGTTAATGCCCATGAATTGCTCCCGGGTAGCCGGTTGGTGATATTCCCCGGCGCAACACATGAGCCACATGTTCAAGATCCGCAGCGTTTCACCGAGTTAATAGTCGAACATAGCCAGCGAAACTCATAAACCCCAGCCGCTCCACCAAATTCGGACATTTGAGGCCCTCACTTTTTGCGGCTAATGAGCTTGAGGTAACGAATAGAGCCGTCAGGCAAGGTTAGGCGCACCGGATAAGAGCCCGGTTTAGTAAAAGTGAGTGGTGCCAGAGTCGTTGTGCCATTTGCGCGTGTCGTGAGGTCGGGAAGTGTGGTCCATTTACCGCCGATACGAATTGCGGCGGAAATTGAAACTTTTTCAGGCAACGCACCTACTCGGATCGCGGTCGCTGTCCCGGCCGCGGTAGCAATTTTTGGCGCATTTGCAATAGTCGGCGAAGGTGCCGCCTTCAAAACTGTTTTGGCAACGTCGACTTGGCTAGGTGATTCTACCTGCGTAATGACGTTGTTTGTAGAAGTAGGAGTGGCGACCGGCTCCCAAATTGCGCTTTCTGACGGTGCGGTGGTCGGCTCTGTCTCAATCGCTTTATCTACGGTGAACGTTACCGAGGCTTGCTCAACTTGCCCGCCGTATACCCCGTAACCGGTCAAGGTGTATTCACCAGCCTTGTTGTAGGTATGCGAAGTCGGGAAGGAGCTGATGGCGCGCAAGTCAGTTGGGCCGCCGAATCCGGTGCCATCGCCGTAAGTTACATAAAAAAACGGAGCAGCTGCATACTCACCCAATGCCGAAACGATGGCCGAGAAGTTGAATGTAGTTCGACTCTTTGCCGCACCCGGCGTGACAGTGAAGGTAGGCAGGTTGGATATGTCAAATTTGTTCGACTCATCCTCAAGCGGCGTGGTGCAGGGGGCCGGTAGCGGGTTGTTAGTTGGTGAGGGGGTGCAGTCAACCACGTTGTCGTCAGTGATCGCCAATCCAGCGGGCGCAAGCAGTATTGCCGGGACTGCTACCAAGGCGCTGGCGAGCAGCACCTTCGTGCAAAGTTTGATTGCGGCCATGTGTTCCTCACTTTTGGATCAGTTGTTAGGAGTGGTGACAATCTAAGGCTAGTTCACCTGGCAGCCACTTTGGGCTATTTGTTGGCAACTGGCCGCCAGCGGCCCGGCGGAGGTCACTTAGTCCGGTACTAACTGGCTCTAATATCGAGGATCAATTTTCCGTTGTTTTCTCCGTTAAAGAGGCGCAAGAACACGTCGTGGAAGTCAGCGACCTTGCCGGGCACGATGGTCTCTGGGGCGATGATCTTGCCCTCCTTTACCCATTGGGCTAAACGCTTTCGTGCGAGCGGGTATTCGTCGGCATGGTCAAAGACCAAGAAGCCCTGCATTGTCCCGCGTCGTACTAGCAATGCCAGATAATTAGATGGCCCCGGCGTCGAAGATTCAGCGTTGTATTGGGAAATGGCACCGCAAATTACAATGCGCGCGTGCATGGCCAAATGGCCAAGTGCCGTATTTAGAATTTCTCCGCCGACATTGTCGAAATAGATATCGACACCGGTGGGGCAGTGTTGCTGGAAACTTTCGCGTAGTGATTCGTTTTGGTAATCAATCGCGGCGTCGAAGCCGAGTTCATCGACGACATAGCCACACTTAGCCGGCCCACCGGCCAAGCCGATCGTGCGGCAACCATTTATCTTCGCGAGTTGGCCCACGATGGAGCCAACGGCGCCGGCTGCGGCAGAAACGACAACGGTGTCGCCGGAGCGCGGGCGGCCGTATTCAAAGAAGCCGAAATACGCGGTCATGCCGGTCATCCCAAGTACACCTAGGTACATCGATGGGGTGCCGAGCTTAGGGTCAATTAGCGTGACACCGGTGCCGCCTGAAATCGCATACTCCTGAACACCAAAAGTGCCAAGCACATAGTCACCGACCTTGAATCTAGGGTGGCTGGAGATGACAACTTCGCCTACGGCGCCGGCGCGCATCACCTCATCAATTGCCACCGGTGGCAGGTACGAGGGGCGGTCATCGAGCCACCCGCGCATGGCGGGATCCAAGGAGATCATGGTGATGCGAACTAGGAATTCGCCGGGGCCGGGCTCGGGAATGTCATGGGTTTCTCTACGCCAGTCCGCAGCCACGGGTAGGCCGGAAGGGCGGCGGGCCAAGTGGATGGAGGTATTACTGCTAACGCCACTGTTTTCGAGATAAGTCATAACTAACCTTTGCACACTACCTCTGAATTGGGCTCACAATGGCTGGTGGTGGCCTAGATTCTGTTCTTATGACCAACCCCGTTAGCCACACCCAGTCAATCAAGTTGCCGAAAGTGCTGTTCGGGATCAACGCCTTAGTGGCTTGGTGCGGGGTGTTGCTCTCATTCACCCTTTACGCCAGCGGCTACTACCCACCTGACACGAGTAATCCAACGCTCTTGGGCAATAACCCGGCGGGTATTGACGGTTTAGTGGGGCGGCTACTTGATTGGATTACCTACTTCACAATTCTCAGCAATCTAATTGTCGCGATCGTGCTGACTTTGCTGTTTTTGCGTCCTGGCCGCGATAGCAAAATCATGCGGGTGCTCCGGCTAGATACCTTGCTTATGATCATCATCACGGGAGTCATTTACAACCTTTTACTTGGGCCAGGAGTTTCGCACGAAGGCTGGGATTTCTTCTCTAATGGACTCCAGCATGTGATCACCCCAATTCTGACTGTGCTGGTTTGGCTCATCGTTGGCCCGCGCCGGTGGATTAACCTCAAGGTGATTGCCCTGTCATTGATCATCCCCATTCTTTGGGCGGCGTTCGCCCTCGTTCGCGGCGCAATTATTGGGGCTTATCCGTATTCATTCCTGGATGTCGCGACCAAGGGGCTACCAAGTGTGCTGGCTTTTATCGGCGTGATTTTGGTTGTTGCAGTTATCTTGGCGCTGGTCCTAATGGGTATCGATGCGGCGATCTCCTCCTTGTCTCGGCGCGCGAAACGTAGCTGAGGTCCCCGACATAAGATGTTGAGTGGAACGGTGGCGACAAACGGGTAAGGGAGGCCAGCGCGAATGGGCGCTTTGCTCGCGTTGGCATCTAGTCTCACTTGGGGCGTTGCGGATTTCATGGGTGGCCTGGCGGCAAGGCGGGCGGGCCCGGTGCACGTGCTAGCGGTGTCGTACCCAGCCGGGGCGATTGTCCTGACGTTTTTTGCACTGTTCCTTATCCCGGGTGAGTTTTCAACCGGAGTGGTGATCTGGGGTGGCGCCGCCGGTTGCGTTGGTGCCTTAGCTATCGGTCTCTTATATATGGCGCTATCGCGTGGCCCGATGGGAATTGTTTCACCGATCACCGCGGTGATGGCCGGGGCCATTCCAGTTTTCGTTGGTCTGATACGTGGTGAGTCACTCTCAGCCTTGGCGGTATTCGGTATTGCCTGCGCCGGGGTGGCCGTAGTACTGGTCAGCCGCGAGACCGGCGAAAAAGCCAAGGTGACGATGTCGACGATCGGTTTAGCAATAGCCAGCGGCGTAGCGATCGGGATCTATCTCTCGGCGATTGGTTCAGCACCGGCAGACTCAGGCGTATGGGCGGCAACCTTTGGGCGCTGGGTTTCAACATTAGTTTTACTCGTCGTACTGCTGATCTTTGCTCGCCCATTTGTGAGCCACGGGTTCCCGTGGGCTCTCGTAATCGCATCCGGTGTTTTGGATGCTCTAGCTAACGGAGTATTTCAGTTGGCATCGCAGAATGGTCAACTGTCGGTGGTGGCCGTCATGGGCTCGCTCTATCCGGTCGCGACAGTTATTTTGGCCTGGGTGTTAATCAAGGAGCGCCTGAATAAGATCCAATTAGTCGGGGTGGGACTAGCGCTCTTTGCCGCCGCAACATTGTCATTTAGTTCATGATTTGTTAACTGTGATGGAAAGGCCCAGATGATCACCGCCGAAAGACATGGCAATGTCAGCGTGCTCCGCATGGACTACGCGAAAGTAAATGTCATCGATCTGGAGTTCATGACTGCAATCGTTGAGCAGTTTCGTGCCGTCCCCGCAACCGATGCAATTGTGCTTACCGGCAACGGTAGAGCGTTTTCGGCGGGAGTGAATTTGAAGCGTTTAATGGTGGACGATCTCAGCTATACCTCCGAATTTTTAGACATGCTTTCCGGAGCAATTTTGGAAGTGTTCCTTCACCCACGCCCGGTGATCGCTGCGATTGACGGGCACGCGATAGCGGGTGGATTCATTCTTGCGGCGGCCTGTGATCTGCGATTGATGTCGGCGGGCTTGACCGGTATGACCGAGCTCAAAGTAGGAGTACCGCTTCCGTCAATCCTCCGTGAAATCGCTCGCCACAGCATTGGCCACTACACCCAGTCTTTAGTGCTTACGGGCGATCTGATCGATGCGCAGCGCGCCTATGAAATCGGCTTTGTCGATGCGGTAGTCGAACCGGAGAAGTTACTTGATGAAGCGATCACTCGTGCTGCTTTGCTGGCTGCCGTCCCGGCTGCCACCTACGCACTAACCAAGCGGACCTTGAAGTTCGAGGCGGTGCAACGCATGGAAGTGGCGGAGCCTGAATTCGGCGCAGAAATCCGCGCGACCTGGCACGATCCCGAAATTAGGGCCGTTATTGCTGAGTACTTGGAATCAATCGCTCGGAAGTAACGGCTGCGCCGAATACCTAGCCTTAAGTGCAATGTGGATCAAAGGTAACTGCATTGGCACTCTTGCCCACGCGGCAATTTTGTGGGGAGTGCTCGTGCGTGAAGAATTTTGAACTGTGATCGCGTATTGCCAGTTGCCAGCCCAGACTCCAACTAGCAGCGTGGCTGAGGCGACAGGTGCCCAGCGGGCCCGCGTGAGTAAACCAACCCCGCAGGCGATCTCGGCAACGCCGCTGGCGTAGTTGATCGCGCGATGCGCGGGCAGGGCTTTTGGTAGCAAAGGCTCAAAGACCGAGGGCTTAATTAGGTGGATGATGCCGCTTACCACGAATGAGCCGGCGAGAATCTTGGTACCAACTGTCGAATGCGTGTCCATAGGACAAGTGTCTCGCGGTTTTTAGGTATGTGCACTGACACTGCGGAGTGGACCTAGATAGACGATGGACCTGAATAACCAATGGAAAGGTGGCCTGCCCCTCGGGCAGGCCACCTTTCTTAGGCTTTAGAGATTACGCGAGAAAATTGCGTCAATCTCAGATTGGTCTGCCGGGGTTAGTGCGCGGGCGCGCTGCCTATCCCATTCCCGATGGATTTGCCGGCGCTTTGCGTCCTCACGGCTAAGGGACTCACGGTCAAACATTGATGCGAAAATGCTCGCGAAGGGCTTCACGGAGGGTAACTCCTAATTCATTGTGTTGGTGCGGATGATCTGGGGTTTTCCAGATATACCGTGGTCGGTGGGCGGGTGTGCCCGTTGACCAATGCAATTGTCCCGCACATTTGGCGCCCCCTGAACGAAAAAAGGGGGGTTTGTGCGCGAATTCACAAACTGTTCACCTATATCGTGAGCAAAGGTGGGACAGGTCACAAATTCGCCGCTTCTTGATGGCATGTGCGACGATCCACCCTTAGCTATTAACTGTTTACCCTTGCACAGGAGGTACTAGTGGGAACGCGGATCACCTATTCGCCAAAGGTGTTCATTCCGCTTACCATGCTGTGCCGCGATCGCTGCGGCTACTGCACTTTTGCGCAGTCTCCGGCGCATTTGCCGGCGCCCTACCTAAGCCCTGCCGAAGTACTAGCCATCGCCCGCCAAGGCGCAGAGTCGGGCTGCCATGAGGCCTTGTTCACCCTAGGCGAGCTACCCGAGGATAGGTACCCGGTAGCCCAGCAGTGGCTCACCGAGGCGGGTTACGCGACTACCGTCGAATATGTAGCGGCTATGTGCCAAATGGTGCTGGATGAAACCGGTCTTTTG